>NZ_JAEUPY010000050.1 GCF_016790065.1 Steroidobacter sp. | reverse complement strand
CCAGGCCCCACTCCGCACGCCAGTCAGTCGGCTTCGCAGTTTGACTGGTGTCGGTCACGAAGGTCGAGTAGATCAGTGTGCGGTGTGATGGATCGAGCTTGGTGACGAAGAACACCGCCGACGCTCCGGAATGCGTCGGCTGCAGCGTTCCTGGAGTCGTCGGAAAATCCGCGGACATCGTGCGACCGGCGACATACAAACTTCCTTGGCCATCGACGGCAGCATGTCGAGTCACTTCGCTGGCGCTGCCTCCCAAGTAAGTCGAGAATCGTAGTGCCTTGCCTGCGGGGTCCAGTGCAGCGACGAAGGCGTCGCTTTCACCCCGGCGCGTGGCTTGCAGCGGACTCACCAAAGGGAAATCCGTCGAACGAGTCGTGCCCACGACGAAAGCACCACCGTCATCAGCTAAAGCGATTCCCGCAAGCCGCTCCTCGGAGCCCGAGCCGCCGAGGTAAGTTGAATACACCGCCGATCCCGAGGCTGTGAGCTTAGTGACGAAAACATCGCGGTTACCCTGGTACCGCGTCTGGAATGCATCCGCAGTGACTGGGAAGTTGGCTGAGTCAGTCGTGCCCACCACATAGACGCTGCCCGCTGTATCGAGCGCGACCTCGGCAGGTACATCGTCTCCGGCGCCGCCGAGAAACGTGCTCCAAACAACGTCGCCGTTCGGCGCGAGCTTGGCAACCACCAGATCTCGTTCGCCGCCTGCAAACGAAGGCTGAAACGCACCCTGGGTCACCGGAAAGTCTGGCGCCGTCGTCCAGCCACCGACGTAAGCCGATCCATCTTTGTCGACGGCAATGAAGCTGGCGTTGCCCTCGCCGACCCGAGTGTTGTACTCGATGGCCTGTCCGTCCGGAGCCAACTTGATCACCACAAAGCTTTGGTCGGGATACTCGGCCGAATAAATGTGACAGGCTAAATACATCGCCCCGACCGCATCGACTGCGATGCCGTCGCAGTCGTCGGTCATCGGGCCACCGAGATACGTCGAATACACCAGCGTCGGCGACGTGTGTGGTACTACCGCACACGCCGCCACCGATCCCAACAACAAGCCGACGCCGAAACGCAGTAGCGTCACTGCAGATTTCTCTCGAAGAACTCGAAGACCCGCTGCTGCGGGAAAACGTTGTGGCCACCGGCGGGATCGACATAGAACTCCACCGGCACGCCTCGCTCCATCAGCTGGTTGCCCAGATCGATGAGCGATTCCATGTGCCCTTTCGAGTCCAGATCTCCCATCGTGAACAAGGTCGGCCCACGCCAGTTCGCCAGATGCGCCGGCGGCGACGACTCATAAGCCAAATCTTCGATGCGCACGCGCTCGGAGAGCCGGATGAATTCCGGGGGCGCACTCATGCCGCCTTCGTCCTGCTGATCCTTTTTCATTTCCACGACCCAATCGGCCACGCCGTACAGCGAGACACCGGCGGCGAATTGATCCGGCAGCCGCGACATCGCCACGCCCACCATGTGCCCGCCATAAGACAGTCCCATGATGCCGATGCGCTTGGGATTCACGTCCTTGCGGCCCTGCAGATACTTCGCCAGCCCTGCGAGATCATGAACCTCACTGGCACCTGCGGCGCCACCTTGCCTGGGCTCGCGATAGTCGCGCCCAAAGCCAGTGCTGCCTCGATAGTTGATATCGACGAACAGGTAGCCGCGACTCGCAGCGTATTGACCGAACGTCGTGTAGTTGCCGATGCCAGGCAACACACGCGACATCGGTCCACCTTTGGCCGCCACGATCACCGGATAGCCCGAGGCTGGCGGTGGCGTGCTGGGTTTGATCAGCACATGGTGGCTGACTACCCCGTCGTCGGCTGTCACTCGAATCACTTCGGTGGGCAGGAAGCTGCGCCAAACAGAGGTCACGCTGGTCTCAGCTGCTTTCGAGAGAACCGTCAACGCGCGCTGCTTGCCGTCAGGCCCACGCAACATCAGTTGGGGCGGGAGGTTACCGTGATTGTCAGCCAAATAACTCACATAGCCGCCGGCAGAGATCTTCGGATTGCGTTCCACGCCGGTGCCGGAAGTCAGTTGCACTGGCTTGCCAGTGTCGAGCGATACGCTCCATACGTGCGCGCGACCGAGATCTCCTTGATTGCTTTGATAGATCACCGTGCGCTGATCGGCACTGAGCACGAAGTTCTCGATCTCTGCCTCGCCCGGCGTCAACAACCGAGGACGCCCGCCGCTAGCTGCGACGGCGTACAGCAAACTCCAGCCGGTCTTCTCCCAGCGAAACAACAGATCGCCGGTCTTGGCCCAAGTGAGTCGAGAACCGTAGGCAATGCTGCCGAGCCCCGCATCCGCTTTCCACACGGTGCGCACCGCGCCCGACTTCGCGTTCGCGACCAGAATGCTCCAAGGCGCGCCTTCACGTTGCGGAGTGAAGCGATACTGCTTGGTCCAATTGCCCGGCAAGCGCACGAACGCCAGTTCAGTGCCGTCCGGTGACCACACCGGCACAGCATCCCGGAAGATGCCCGGCTCGATATAACGCGTCTCCGTCCGTTCGATGTCGTGAATCGCGATGTACTGCTGCTTGGCCTTGCGCACGCTCACGAACGCGATCTTGGTTGCATCGGGGGAGTAAGCCAGACCGCCTAGCTCGACGGCGGCAAGATGCCGCGGGTCATCGGATTTCAGCAACGACCGACGTTCCCAGCGGCCCGCGTCGACGCGACGATACTCCAGAATCTCCCTGCCCTCAGCGTAGGCGATCGCATTGCCATTCGGCGCAAACACGAAGTCCGACGGCACATCGTTGCCTGAGGCCACCACCGTGGACTTACCTGTTTCCAAATCCAACGCCAGCAACTCACGTGAAGGCGATGGCTTCGCGCGCTCGCTTATATATAGCAGCGAGCGGCCATCGCTCGATGGAAACGCGCTTGCTACGACAGAGTCGGCGGTACGGGCCACTAGCGTGCGAGGCACGAACTCCGGCTCGCTCGCAATGAACAGCTCGCCCTTATCGACCCAGGCGAGATACCGTTGAGACGCCGACGCGAAACCGCGGCCCAACAGCTCACGTGCATTGTTCAACGCATCCCTGCCCTCGTCCAAGGTGAAGCCTTGTGCCTTGGTCGATGCAGGCACCACCGACGCGCAGAACAAACCAGCCGCCGCTAAAACGCAGCAGGAAATAAATCGTGTGGACATTCGTCACTCCGCGGGGAAACAGCCCGCCCAGCATGAGTACGCCGAGCGGGCATGGAAGGATGGCGAGGTTAGAAACTCTGACGAATCGTCAGGTAGTAAGTAGCGAGGCGAGGATCGCCCAGGCCGCTGTAATAGTAGTAGCGCGAGCTCACGTCATAAGGTGGCGACGTGTTGAACAGATTCCTCACGCCCGCCTGCACTTGCAGACCGTTAAGCAAGCCGGAGACAAATCCGCGCTTGTTGGACCCGCCAGCAGAGAAGCCGTACTTCGCAAATACATCGTGATAGATCTGACTCGGCACCCGGCCGTCATTGCCCTGGGCAAGAAAGATATTCTCGCTGGCAGTCGACGTCGGATCCGCCACGTAGTACGAAGACAAGTAGCGAGTGTTCCAGCCCAGCGCCCAACCCGCTGTGCTCCACTCGACGCCGACGTTGCCTCTGAGCTTCAGCGGCGTATCGAGGCCCGAGCTCCAGCCAAGCGTTTCGTGCATGGGAGCCGCGGCGCTGGTCTGTTCATCCAGCTGTGTCTGCCAGGTTGCAATGGCGAAGAACGAGAACGAGCCCAGCGACGCAGTCGGCAGCGAGTAGTCGACCTGAAAATCGAAGGCTTCTACTTCCGAACGTGCGGCATTGATCGACGACGCGTCGATGGCAATGATGGGCCCGGCCCAATCCACGGGATCTCCCGGCTGCTTTGGACCACGAGTCACGCGACCAGGGAAATACGCTTCGTTGGCCAGCAACTCGTCCTCTGACAGCGACGTGATGTTGTCCTTCTTCTTGATCCGCGTGTAGTCGGCCGACAACCGCAGCCGCTTGGCCCACACCGGCGTCAAAATGATGCCCGCCGACCAAGTGGTCGACGTCTCCGGGCTCAGTTCGGGATTGCCACCGTAGGTGGCTTCCACCAAATCCGTCACCGGCGTGTTGCCACGACGCGGATCGAGCACGTAACTGAGATCGTAGTCCGGATAGGCGGTAGGCGCCGTGAGTTGCCCGATGTCGGGTGGCAGGAATCCCGTGCTGTAGCTGGCGCGAAACGCGACGGTTTCGTTCAGTTGCACGCGGATCGCAGTCAGTGGGCTGATCTCTTCCTCTTGATTGCGAGTGAAGTCGAAAGGCGCAGGCGTACAGGGATACGGAATACAGCCGACGGCAGATGCGTTGACGCTTTGATACTTATCCCAGCGGCCGGCCAGTTGTAGCTCGACGTCGTCGAGCCACGACAGCTTGCTCTGCTTGGAGACCAGCGGGATGCGCAGTTCGAGATAAGCGCTGTCCACTTTCTGCGAACGCTCAGGAAAGAAACGTCGAAAGCCATTGCCCGCCGACACGGTGCTGGCGCCGAAATCCGAATCTTGGCGTTCCAATAAAACCGACAGCTGCGGCGAACCGGCCGGCAGCGAACCGAGCGGGCCGCTGATACGGATCGCGGGATTCTTGGTCGTCACTTCGAGCGGCGTCTGTCGCTGCGTGAAGTTGTTGACGAGGTACTGCGACAGGTTGACTCCCTGCGCATCGATGTCACGAAGCACATCGATGCTGCCATCTGAAATCGCGCTGAGCAATGACGCACCCGAGCCAAAGAACGGCATCGAATTGGTGAAGCTCCAATCGGACTGCGACAGCGTGTAGTCGACCGACGTCGTCCACTGATGAGGCAGCTGCACGATCAACCCGCCGCCGTAGCGTTTGTAGCCGCTGTCTGTTTCCACGCCGCCTGACAGTTGCCGAGTGGCCCAGGACACATTGATGTCTTGCTGGAACGGATTGCTCGGTGCGTCGGCATCGATTCGGAGACTGGGCAAGTTGACGCCGAGACCACCAATGCGTGATCTGTTCTCCGAGCGTGACATCTCGAGGAAGCCCTTGATCCGGTCGCTGAACTCGTGACGAATCGAGCCACCGATGTATTTGACCGCCGGACCACCGCCACTCATCGTCGCCCCACCGCCGGAAGCGCCGCTGGAATTTCTCTCCGTCGAGCGACTGTTGGTGGAGATGTCGTAGGTGCCGGCGTTCGCCAGCAACGCCGCGCCGCCATCAGTACCGAAGCCGCCATAGCCAGCAGGCGCTGAGGTAAAGAATGAATTCAGTGCCCTGCCATCGTCGAGCACCAAGTCATCACCCGAGGCACTGCGAATGTTGTTGCCATTGCCCAGCGGCAGGTTGTACCCGGGATTGTTCGCCAACAGCTTGCGACGACCGCGCTCCAGGAAATCTCGCTCGCCAGCCCGCAGCACATTGCTTTCCGTATAGCTGCCGGTGAGTAACACACTGGTCTTTCCTTCGAACAGCGTGAAGCCGCTGGACAGGTCGATCCGCTTGACCGCGGAGTCACCTTCGAAACTATTGTCGTAAGTGAGTGAAGCCTGCGTGCCGTTGTAGTCCCGTCGCATCACGATGTTGACGACACCGCCGGTAGCAGCGCCGCCATAGATGGCCGACGCTGTGGTCGGCAACACTTCGATGCGTTCAATCGCAGCCAACGGAATACCGTTGATATCGGTTTGCCCGGAATCAAAGCCGCGCGTGGTCTTGGCAGCGCGACGACCGTCGATCAGGATGAGCGTCTGTCCAGCGCCGAGGCCGCGCAAATTGATGGTGCTGACGTTGCCGTTGCTGTTGTCCGCCGCCATCGGGGTAATGCCCGACGCATTCATCGGCAGACGCGTCGCGAGGAAATCGTTGAGGCTGGTTGCACCGGAACGCTCGATGGTGCCGCGGTCGAAGATCACATACGGCTGCGGATCGTCCTCGGTGCGTTCGATGTCCACGTTCAACGAACGCTTGCCCTGGACCAGAACTTCGGGAATGCCTTTGCTCGCGAGTTCTTCCGAGATCTCACCGACCGAGGTCGACTCGGACGAGGTTTGCATCGACACCTGCGATGACTGGGCGAGACGAATCTCACCTGTGCCCACTGACTTATGACTGACCGGCACCGAACCTTCGGCGCGGATGGCCACAGTCCGATCGTTGACGAACTCATAGCGCAGTCCGGTGTCTCGCAATAGCTGCTGCAACGACTCCTCTGCACTCAAGCCCTCTTGCGAGCCGCGCGAACGAAGGCGCTCGGTCAGCTCGGCGCGGTAAACAACCTGCAGCCCAGACTGCGAAGCAAACTCGGTGAGTGCTTCGGTCAGTCCCTTGGGTGCAATGGCCTTCATCGGATCCGCAGCCAACGCGGCTTCCGCCAGTAGCAAAATCGAAGTAGCAATGATCGAGCGACGCATGCCTTCCTCCCCAGTCTTAGCATTTGCGGCAACTCACGCGTTGCCATGTTGTCAGCAGCTAAGACTGGTCCTCGGAAGAAAGTTGGTACGGTACCGCGCGCATCAACGATGCAGCACGTCGATCTCGTTCTCGTGACGCACCGATACACCCTCGGTCCGCTGCAGGAAGTCGACGAACGAGCCGGGGTCGGTGGCATTGAAGACGGCGTTGATACGGATGCGAGCCAAGTCCGGGTCTTCGATACTCAATTGCTTACGATTGTAGCGATTGAATTCAGCGGCAATCGATTCGAGCGACGCGCCTTCGAACACCAGTCGACGATCTTTCCAGGCAGTGACCTGCTGCAGATTCACCTGCTGTGTTCTGGCAATCGCGCCACTGCCGGAAACCTTCGCCTGCTCTTGCATGACGAATACTTCAGCCTTGGCCGTGTCCGAAGCCACGCGCACCTTGCCTTCGATCACGGTCACGGTGACCTGCTCAGGCTGGCGATACACGTTGAATACCGTGCCAATCGCCTGAA
Organism: Steroidobacter sp.; assembly: GCF_016790065.1. Classification (GTDB taxonomy): domain Bacteria; phylum Pseudomonadota; class Gammaproteobacteria; order Steroidobacterales; family Steroidobacteraceae; genus Steroidobacter. The sequence goes on along the minus strand of NZ_JAEUPY010000050.1, from coordinate 2,335 downwards.
CGCTGGTGGCTCCGGCAACCACCCGAAACGGACGCTCTGGATCGCGCGCGACTTCGAACAGCGCTTCGCCACTGAGCAACTCCACTTCGCGACTGATGGCCGTCACGCGTGCACGCAACTTCGACCGAGTGTTGAGCCGAACTACCGAGCCATCTGACAGCGTGAATGAGGTTTGCTCGCCAACGACGGTTTGATAGCTCTCCCCCTGCCAGCGCGGCAACATTACGTGCCAGAACAAAGCAGCGAGCGCCACGATCAGTACGCTCGCGGCCAGACCCGCGTGCCAGGGTCGCATTCGACTGGGCCGCGCGGAGATAACCGGCCTCGAAATCGCCCCCTCCAAGGCGACGACGGCACCGCTGGCAGCGTCCTCCTTGGCAGCAGCGATCAGCTCATCGAGTTCTGATTGGGAGCGCTTGCCCGCGCCAAGGTCACGCCACAACACGGACAACTCGAGATACACGTGCACGTGCTCGGCGGATCTCGACAACCACTCAGCAAACTGCGTGCGTTGCTGAGCCGTGACATGCTCCGACTGCATGGTCGTCAGCCATTCCGCCGCTTCGGCCGCGACTGGACTGCGAGTGGTGGGATCCATCCCGCTCATTGTTCAACCCCCTCTTCGGTCAGCTTGGCGCGACACTGGGTCAGGCCCACCGAAATGTATTTTTTAACCGCGTGCACCGAGACGCCGATCTGCTCCGCGATTTCTTCGTAAGTCATGCCTTCCTGTCGGTGCAGAATCAGGGCCGCGCGATGTCGAGGTGCCAACGTCGCCAGCACCCGCTCCACACGGGCCATCCTGGCCGCGAGATCGGCAGCATCTTCGACGGTCACTGCACTGATCTGCTCGACCTCCTCGACCAACGGCGTCTTGGCGAGATTGGAATACTCCGCCCGCTGTTTGAGCTGATGCTCGTAGGCCAGATTGGAGGCGATCCGAAACAGATAGGCTTGCGGATCCCGAATCAAATCCACCTGCTCCACCCGCAACAGGCGCACGTAGGTGTCCTGCGCGAGATCACGGGCATCCGCCTGGTTCCGGACCCGTCGCGTCAGGTACCTCACCAGGTCGCCGGTGTATCGCCCCACCAGGCGCGCGACGAAATCGTGCGTGAAGCTGGTCATAAGACCCTAAGACTGGAATTCGGGCAAAAGTTGGTACGGTCTCCGGGACGATTTCGCGGCCGCCGCGGGCGATTCGGTTACTTTTTGCCCCCGTCGACCGCAGTCAGCTGCTTCACGTAAACGACGGCATCGAAGCCGTTAGCGTCTGCCGAAGCGGCGCCAGGATGAACGGCGGCCACGGCGTGGCCGCTGCTGGCCAGAGAGCACGCGAGCTGCACGATCCCACTGCAGCTCGCCTCACACTGTGCGCCCTTGCTTCCAGTGACCGAAGCAATAGCGACCATCTGCCCCCCGAACCACTGTTTGGCATGCGTCCCCATGGAGGTCCAGCGGGAGTTCTGCTTGGCATCGGCACAGCCGCGATCCGAGGTGGTTACGTGAGTGTTGGCGGCGAACACAAAAACTCGGCCCTGCGGCCCTTCTTGTTCCAGCGCCCACTTCAAGTTCCTGGCACTCATGGCGTCGCGTTGGCCCCGATCGCCAGTGCGACTCAGCCACCAGCCGCGTGTTCTAAAGTCAGCGTCCAGCGCTGCAGCGTTGAGTGCACTTCGATAGCCGCGCTCATAGGCCAGCCGCGATGACTTGCCGACCCATTCGACCTGCCGGCGCTCGAACAAACTCACCGTCTCGGCAATCGCGACGGTTAACGCATCCTGCTGGACCTTGCCCAGCTTGTCGTAGGGTGTGCTGGCCCCTTCTTCCTTGGGATACGCGGTGCTGACCAACTGCGCAAGCAACCGGTCGGTACGTTGGCGAAAGCTAGCCGCGCTCGCCGGCTCGACGCTGGCCATGTACTGCAAGGCGCTTCGCAGCGGCCGATCAGCGGGCGGCTGCGCGGTCTGCAGCACGTGCCCCATCATCTCCAATCCATAGAAACGAATTTTTCGCCGCGCCTCGGTGCGGTCGTTGTATGCGCGAATCCATTCGAGCAGTTGCCGGTTCTCGTTCCATGCTTGAGGCGCAGCGAACGAAAACACCGACGCCACCAGCTCATCCGACAACTTGCCCTGGCCCATCACGTAATCGTCGATGGCAGTCGCCAAAGCGAAGTCGGATTCGACCGCGATGGCAGTGAACCCCTGGGTTTCGACCAGATGACGGAACACGCTGTTACGGAGGAGCAGAAACTCACGATTGCCGTGAGTCGACTCGCCCAACGCCACCACACGCGCCTGCCCTACGACCTGATCCAGAAATTGCCGGCCGG
>NZ_JAEUPY010000027.1 GCF_016790065.1 Steroidobacter sp. | reverse complement strand
TCGGCGGCGATGAAAAAGCATTCGAACGCGCGCAGCCGGTATTGCGAGCCATGGGCAAAGCCGTGACTCACTTCGGTGCCAGCGGCTCCGGCCAAGCAGCGAAGGCGACTAACCAGATCATGTGCGCCGGTGTAATCCAAGCCGTCGCCGAAGCCATGGCGTTCGCCAAGTCCGAAGACCTGCCGTTGGATCGTTTGATCGATACGCTCGGCAAGGGCGCGGGCTCGAGCTGGTACTTCGTCAATCGCGCACCCAACATCCTGAAAGACAGCTACCCAGCCGGCTTCCGCGTCCGGTTGCATGAAAAAGATCTGAAGATCTGCCGCGAAATGGCCGCCCGCCATGGCGTGCAGCTGCCCTTGATCGAAATGACGCTGGTGCATTACCGGCGGCTGATCGAACAAGGTCATGGCGACGAGGACATCTCCACGCTGTTCCGTCTGAAGGACGCGATGTTCGCAGCGGCCCAAGACAGCGGCGCGCACAAACCCAAACCTTGATCGTGCGCTAGTGGCGACGACCGCTCCCGAGACTCGCGTTCCGTCGCCGCCCGCCGCCAAGGCGCCCACCTTTTTTCTGCCGGACTTCTGCGCCTCGCCCGCAGTGTTCGCGATGGTGCTGATCGCCGAGCTGGTGGCATTGGTCATCGCGCTTGCGCGGCAAGCGTTGCACGACAACTTCTGGATGGATCTGGCCGGCGGCTCAATGTTTCTTCTGTGGGTCGGGCTGACCTGCTCCGCCGTGATGTGTCGTGCGCGGCCGTGGCTGCAAACCCTGAAACCGCAGCGTGCCGCGATGATCGCCATCGCGCTGCTGGTCGCCACCATCGGCCTGGTCTCGGAGATCGTGTTTCGAGTCGGGCAGCTGTGGAGCGGCGATCTGAACAACGTCACGCCCGGCTTTTTTCCGCACGATCACGCCGGCTTCGTACTCAGAAACATCCTGGTCGGATTCATCGTGAGCTCGTTGGCGCTGCGCTACTTCTATGTCAGCGCCGAATGGAAACGCAGCATCGAGCAGGAGGCGCTGGCGCGCATTCGCGCCTTGCAAGCTCGCATCCGGCCCCACTTCCTGTTCAACAGCATGAACACCATCGCCGCGCTGACCCGTTCGAGTCCCGAGCGCGCCGAGCAGGCGGTCGAAGATCTGGCCGACCTGTTTCGCGCCAGCCTGAGCGACGCCAGCGCGCGCATTTCGCTGAAAGACGAGCTGGAGATCGCACGCACCCATCAGCGCATCGAACAGCTGCGGTTGGGCGATCGGCTCACTGTGCGCTGGGATGTGGATGAGTTGCCGATGCGCACGCTGGTGCCCAGCTTGATCGTGCAGCCCTTGTTGGAGAATGCGGTGTATCACGGCGTCGAGACCCTGCCGCGCGGCGGCGAGGTGTCCATCGTCGGCCGACGGCGGGACGATCAGGTCCACATCGAGGTGCGCAACCCCATCCTGGCGCAGTCCGGCTACGCCAATCGCGAAGGTAATCGGATGGCGCTGGAAAATATCCGGCAGCGGCTGGAGCTGGCCTGGCCCGGTCGCGCCAGGATCGAGACCGAACAGCGCGATGGGGAATTTTGCGCTCGGCTGATCTTTCCGTATGCTGGCGAGGATATGGTCAGCGGTTAGCACCGCGTTGGATCGGGCGGGTAACAAAAACAGATGCGTCTGTTAATTGTGGATGACGAGTCGCCGGCGCGGGAACGGCTGCGGCGGCTGCTGGAAGAAATCGAGGACTGCGAAGTGGTCGGCGAGGCCGACAACGGCGAAAGCGCCTTGGCCACTTGCGGCGAACTGCGCCCGGACGTGATCCTGCTCGACGTGCGCATGCCCGGCCTGTCCGGCATCCAGGTGGCGCGCCACATCGATACGCTGGAAGATCCTCCGGCCGTCATTTTCACCACCGCTTACGATCAGTACGCCGTCGAGGCCTTCGAGACCGAAGCCGTCGGTTACCTGCTCAAGCCGGTGCGCAAGGAAAAGCTCGCGCATGCGCTTCGCCACGCCTCGCGCATTTCCCCGAACCGTCTAGTCAAAGTCGCCGAGACTGCGCGCCTCGAGCATCGTCGCGAACAGGTCTGCGCGCGTTTGGGCGAAACGCTCAAGCTGATTCCCATCGCCGATATTTATTATTTCGTCGCCGATCAGAAGTACGTGACGGTGCGCCACAAGGGTGGCGAAAGCTTGATCGACGAATCCTTGAAAGCGCTGGCTGAGGAATTCGCACCGGACTTTCTGCGGATCCATCGCAACGCCTTGATCGCGGAAAAATACATCTCCGCAGTCGAGCGCACGGACTCAGGTCAGTATGTGGTGCGGGTTCGCGAAACCGGCGATGTGCTGGAAGTCAGCCGGCGGCACGCGTCGGAACTGCTCCGGCGCATTCGCGGCGAAAGTAATTAGTCGTCGGTAAGCACAGTCAATCCGGCCGGCGCAAGCGCATCAAGCGCTTGGCCGTGGAGTAGAGCAGCGCGCCACGGCTGGCCCAGCGAACCAATCGCTTCGGGCCGATCAGCGCCACCAGCGCCACGCCGCCCACCAACAACGCAGGATTTTTGATCATGCGCTGAGCGGCGCCGATGCCTCGATCCAGGCCGCTCAGATGATGCTCGATCTCGTTCATGGTCGAGCCGAGCTCACGACGCTGCACGGCTGCACGCAAACGCAGGTTGGAGTGCTTGGTAGTTAACTGGTGGAAACGCTCACTACTCACAACGGCTCACTTTACAGACGTGCCTTCAGCTGATCGCGATCCTTGGCGAGTTCGGCCAAGGTGTCGTCCAGCAGCGGCGGCTTGGTACTCAGCTTGTGTCTCAGGATCAAGCCGGCCACCACGGCCACCACCAGGAACAAACCGATCATGGCCAGGGAGGCGGCCACTCGGTGCGTGTCCCAGAAAATGAAAATCACCGCCAGCGCCGCCAGGAACAGACCCATCATCGCCGCGAACGCGGCGACGAAGGCCCATAACAAAATCCCGCCGACCTGCCGCACTTCCTCCTGCAGCTCGGTGGTGATCAACTCCAGCCGGGTGTGCACGATGGCGACGAAGGTCGCCAGGAAGTTATTGAGCGACTGAAACAAGCCGGCAACCGGTCGCTCGGTGCCGATTCTCGGATCGTGTGTATCCACGGCCATGACGCGCGCGGGTTACCGGCGGGCGAGCAACAGCCCCAACACCAGGCCGATACCGGCAGCGATACCGACCGACTGCCACGGATTTTCGCGCACATATTCGTCGGCGGCGTCCGCGATCTCGCGGGCCCGGCGCAGCGCTTCCTCTTCCACTTCGCTGAGGCGTTCCTTGGCCTGGCGCAGCGACTGTTCGGCACGCGCTCGCACTTCCTGGATTTTTTCGCCGGTCAGCGCCGAAGTGGCCTTCAGCAGTGCCTCGGCATCCTGCACGACCGTCTTCAGGTCGGCGACCAGCTGGTCGGTGTTCACTTCAACTTCGGCTTGGGCATTCATGAGTCATTCCTCTCGAGCTTGTGCTGGCAGATGGTAGCAAACCAGGGCGGCGGCGGCGGTGCTAGCATGGTGGCCGTTGCCGCCTCGCTCAGTGCGGCCTCTTGGAACGCAACACCCATGACTCAACCGCCACGCGTCGCACCGGCCAACGATCGGTTCTACGCGCGCACGTTCTCATTGGTGACGTGCCTGGTGCTGGGCTGGGCGCTGTTCAAGATCGTCCAGCCGTTCCTGGGGCCACTGCTGTGGGCGATCTTCATCGCGTTTCTGCTGTATCCCCTGCACCTGCAGCTGGCGGCCCGGCTGCGAGGTAAACCGCAATGGTCGGCAGCGGTGCTGACCGTGCTCACCTTCGTCGTCATCATCGGTCCGCTGACCGCGCTGAGTGCGGCGTTCGCCGCGCAAGTGGGCGACCTGCTGCAGATCGTGCAAGACCGGGTGGCGGACCAGACGAAAGGCAACGTGCTGAATCTGGCGAATGTTCCCTGGGTGAGCCAGGGCCTGACCTGGCTCAACGACACGTTGGACGTGGATCTCGCGCAGCTGCAAAGCTGGTTCACGCAAGGCTCGCGCGAAGCGCTGCAAACGCTGGCTTCGCTCACCGGCAAGGTGTTCATGGGCGCGATCGGCACGGTGGTGGGTTTCGTGCTGATGGAGTTCATGCTGTTCTTTTTCATTCGGGACGGCGGCGAAATGATGAACACCGCGCGCGAGCTGATTCCGATGAAAGAATCCTACAAGGTCAAACTGTTCGATCATCTGGCAGCGGTGACCCGCGCCATGGTGTACGGCACCGGGCTGACTGCTTTGATCCAAGGCGCACTGGTCGGCATCTCGTTTTTGATCGTGGGTCTGCCCTCGCCCATCGTGTTCGGCGTGATTGCGGCACTGGTCGGCTTGCTGCCCTTCGGCGGCACCGCGCTGGTGTGGGGACCGGCGGCGTTGGTGCTGGCTGCGCAAGGCCGCTGGGGTGCGACCATCTTCATGTTGATCTGGGGTGCAGTGCTGGTGTCGTTGGTCGACAATGTGGTGCGACCGATGCTGGTCTCGGGCCGCGCCAACGTTGGCACGCTGACGGTATTCATCGGTGTGCTCGGCGGCCTGGCCGCATTCGGCGCCATCGGCCTGTTCCTGGGCCCGGTGATTCTGGCGCTGATCATTGCGCTGATCCGCTTCCGCCTAGAGATTCGCCGCGCCGAAAAAGCGCTTGTGACTGACTTGTCGTGACCGAATTGGAATGAGTATTTCCGAGCCTACATTGCGCATCGCTACGCGCCAGAGCCGCCTCGCCCTTTGGCAGGCCGAACATGTCGCCACCCTACTGCGAACCAAACACCCCGGCCTGACGGTCGAGCTGGTGCCCATGACCACGCAAGGCGACCGGATCCTGGATCGGCCGCTGGCCGACATCGGCGGCAAAGGCCTGTTCATCAAGGAACTGGAATTGGCGATGGCCGAGCAGCGCGCCGATATCGCCGTGCATTCCATGAAAGATGTGCCGAGCGAGATGCCACCCGGGTTTGCATTGGTCGCCATGCTGACGCGAGCCGACCCGCGCGATGCGTTTGTTTCTTCCCGCTTCAAGAGCTTCAACGATCTGCCGCAAGGTGCGCGCGTCGGTACCTCGAGCCTGCGCAGACAGTGTCAGTTGAAACACGCTCGGCCGGATCTGGAACTCATCACTCTGCGCGGTAACGTCGACACCCGACTGCGCAAGCTCGACGAAGGCCATTACGACGCGATCATTCTGGCCGCGGCCGGCCTGATTCGGCTGGGGCTGCAAAGTCGAATCGCTGAGTATTTCACGCCGGATCGCTCGGTGCCCGCGGTTGGCCAAGGCATCATCGGCATCGAATGCCGCTCCGACGACGCACGCAACATAGAATATGTGCACGCATTGAATGACACCCAAGCCTGGCAGTGCTGTCTCGCTGAACGCGCGTTCGCGCAGCGCTTGGAAGGCAGTTGCCAATCACCCATCGCCGGCTTCGCGACGCTCAACGGCACTCAGCTGCAGCTTCACGGCGTCATCGGCGCGCCCGACGGCAGTGAGATGTATCGAGGTTCGCAACTCGGCACGATTGCCGACGCCGAACAGATCGGCGTGCGTCTTGCCGAAGCATTGTTGAAAGACGGTGCCGAGCAATTGTTGGAACGCCTGCGGCAGGAGCCGAAATGATTCCGAAGGTCATGCCACCACTGGCCGAACTGACGGTGCTCGTCACTCGACCCGCTTCGCAAGCCGCAGGCTTGTGTGAACAGCTCGGGCAGCACGGTGCCGCCGCCATTGCATTTCCCGCCGTCGAAATCGCTCCGCTGACCGCCGCTGCTGCCAGTGGCCATGACTTGATCGTGTTCGTCAGTGTGAACGCGGTGGCGCATGGCGTGCAGTTGATCGAGAAAGCTCCGACTGCTCGCGTTGCGGCCATCGGCAGGGCGACGGCGGCCGCCTTGGCACAAACCTCACTGCCGGCCGACATCGTTCCGGAAGCCGGTTTCAATAGCGAAGCGTTACTGGCGCATCCAGATCTCACATTGGGCGATGGCGCCCGCGTGCTAATCGTTCGGGGCGACGGCGGGCGCGAACTGCTGCAGGAGTCGTTCACCTCACGCGGCCTGGTCGTCGAAACCCGCGAAGTTTACAAACGCGTGCGTCCGACCATCGATGACGCCACTCGCCAGGCGGTAGAACTGCGGTGGGCCAACGAAGGCATCGACGTGGTAACCGCCACCAGTATTGAAACTTTGCATAACTTGATCGAGATCCTTTCCGACCGTGGCCGAGCGCTGTTGCGCGAAACAGCGTTATTAGTGGCCAGCCGGCGCATCGCCGAAGCAGCCCAGGCTGCGGGCTTGAACGGTACGGTGATTGTCGCGAACGGCGCCGACGATGCTTCGATGATCGGTGCTTTGGCCAACTGGCGAACCCGCGCTCGAGCCGCCTGAAGGTTGACCGCGTGTTACGATACGCGGGTCGATAACAGCGCTTTTTGCTATGGCCGAGACCGGTCCGGAAACCATCACTTCGTCTGTTCCCGGCGATTCGTCTGGGAACCGCCGTGCGCATACTTACAGCCGATTGACCACGGCTATCGCGGTACTGGCGATGGCTACCGCCGGCTATACCCTGGTGCGGCTCGACTCGATGCGGGACAAGCTCGACACGGCCAATGCGGCAGTGGCCGCGGCCGATGCCGACAAGGAATTGTTGCGGGCTGAACTGAAGAGCCAGGCCAGCCGCGAACGGCAGGCCCACCGCGATCTGAACCGTCGTTTGGATACGCTCAACGACGCACCTCAACAGCTGCAAGAACTCGCTTCGTCGGTCGAAGAGCTGCGGGGTCGCGCCGAAGGCCCGGAACGCGCCTGGTCGCGCGCCGAGGCATTGTTTCTTTTGGAACTGGCGCAGCGCCGGCTGACTTTGGATCGCGATGTCGAGACTGCCGTGGTGGCACTCGAATCGGCAGACCTGCGACTGGCGTCCCTCAAGGATGCATCGTTCGCTGCGGTTCGGCAGGAAATTGCCAAGGAACTACAAGCGCTGCGCGCCGTACAACTTCCCGATGTCACCGGCCTGTTGTCACGCCTGAGCAGCGCCGAAGAAAGCGCGGCCGACGCGCCGGTCAAAGGCGTTCTCGCCACCCAGCGCCAAGCCTTCGATCGCAGCACCTTGCCCGACGGAATGTTTGCTCGCGCCGGCGCCATCGTCGCGCAGACGTTTTCGAATCTGATCGTGGTGCGTAAGGTCGACGACCTATCGGGTCGCGTCATCACCGCCGAAGAAGCCCAGCTGCAGCGCCAGCATTTGCAATTGCTGTTGTTCGCGGCACGCACGGCAGTGGCACGTCACGATGAACAGGCGTATCGCACGGCGCTGGCCAGCGCACGACGCGCGCTGGGTGAGTTCTTCGATCTTTCCAAGCCCGCCGCCCAGGCGTTGCTGACTGAAGTGCAAGCCCTGGAGCCGGTCAACATCGATCCCACGCTGCCCAGCGTGACCGGTTCGATCAATACGTTGCGACGGATGGTGTCGTCGCGCCGAGGGCCGGAGTAACCGCGATGAAAAGCGGCCTGTACATCGCTGGGGCAATGATCGTCGCGGGCTTGATCGCCAACATGTTGTTGGGCGATCCCGGCTACGTGGCGCTGCGTTTCGCCGGCCGGCTGATCGAAATGTCGGCAGTCACTTTCGGCTTGGTGCTGGTTGCGGCTTATTTCCTGATCCGCTTGGCAATCAAGCTGATCACCGCACGTCGCGTTTGGAAAACCGCGCAAGAGGCGCGTCGCCATGAGCGTGCTCGTCGCAGCTTCGCTCAGGGCATCCTGGAGTTGTCGGAA
>NZ_JAEUPY010000004.1 GCF_016790065.1 Steroidobacter sp. | reverse complement strand
CTACACGCCAAGCAGTGGACGCGTGCAAGTTCGCGTGGCTGTGACCGATGTGGGGCCGCGACTTGAAATCCATGATTCCGGGCCGGGCATCGCGCTCGAAGAACGTGTCGCGGTGTTACAGCGATTTCGTCGCGCCAGCGCCGACACCAGCGGTTATGGATTGGGGTTGTCGATCGTGCGCCGTATTGCCGAGTTGCACGGTGCGACATTCGAATTGAGTGACTCCTGCTTGGGAGTGGGCCTGTGCGCAGCGGTCCAGTTTCCCAAGCAGGCGCTAGCTTCGAGCCGTGCTACAACTCCAGTTTCACGCCGAGATTGAACGTGCGCCCAGCGAGCGGTGCCCAGACATCCGTGATTCTCTCGCCTGTAGCAGACGGCGTCACCAGTAGCAAGGGATCGAAATTCGTCTGTCGCACATTGGTGAGATTGATGGCGTTCAGGAACACCGCGACTCGACCGAGTTTGATCTGCGCCAATGCGCTGATCTCGAAGTAAGGGCGGCCGACGCTGCGATAGGGATTGTCGAACAACCGTTGTCGGCCGGTGTACGACACTTCCACGCCAATCCGGCCGCGATCTTCATCTTCGATGAGCGCCACCAGCTCAGCGGCAAATTCAGGAATGAGATCCGAATCGCGCCGACCGCCGCCCGGCGCGGCTTCCGTGACGTCGAGGTAGGTAGAGCTGCCGATCACATGCAACAGACCGTTGACGTAGCGAACCAGCAATTCAGCGCCAAGCACGCGTCTGGGCCCGTCAGCGTTGATGAGTTCCAGCCTGCCAGGCTGCAGCGCTGACCGGATCGTCAGCGGCTCGCGAATCTGCGAACCGAACAAACTGCCGTTGATTTCCCAATTGTCCTCCTGCCATTGAACATCGACCGAGTAACTCATCGCTTTCTCGGCGCGAGCCTCGTCGACTGGGAGCAGGGCCAGCAGGCTGGTCGCTTCGATCTCCTCCATCACTGGTGTCGGTGCGGCAAAGCCACTTCCGATCGAGGCGCGCACGGTCCAATCCGGCTGCGGACGTAGCAAGGCGGAAAGGCGAGGACTGAAGAAGGTGCCGTACTCGTTGTGGTCGTCGATGCGTGCGCTCGCCGAGAGCGTCAGCAAGTCGGAGGGAGAGAATTCGTCCTGCGCGAATATCGCCGGTACGACGTAACGAAACTGCGCGTCAGGTGCATCGACGGAGCGCAGCTGTTCGTATTGCACGGCCAGTCCGGCCAGCCATTTGTGTCCCTGGGAATGGCCCGACAGAGTGCCTTCCGCAAACGCCGTCGTCTGGCGGTCTTCGACTCGTTGAGCGGCAAAGTCGCGCTCTCGTTCCAGCCGGGTTGCGGACCAGCGTGTATCGAGTGCGTGGTCGCCTGTGATGTTGAAATGCATCGTCATGCCGCCGTCGATCCGACGTGTCTGCAGCGAGTCGCGAAACGCGCTGCCGTCGGCGAGTGTTCGTCGCGGCATGGTGCCGCCATAGCGATCCTCGTCCACGAAACCGACCGTTGCAAACACCGACTGCCCCGCGTCGCCTTCCCAAAACACGCGCGGCCGTAGGGTGTAGCGTCGATAACCGGCGAGATCTGCCCAGGCGTCTGAATTCAGATCTTCACGACTCTGATCGTGCGCGCCGGCGATGAGGGTGTAGCCCAGTCCAGCAATCGGCGGGCCGGAGAAGAACCCGACGACGTCGGTGGCGCCACGCGACGATCGATTCAACAACATTTCAGATTCGCCGCCCGGAGCGCGCGACGCGAGGTTCAGCACGCCACCCAATGCCGAGCCGCCATAAAGAGCGGAGCCCACCCCTTTGATGACTTCGACGCGCGCTAGGTCGAGTGGCGGAGTCTGTAGCAGGCCAAATGCGTCGGTCTGCGCTCCGAGCAACGGCAAGCCGTCTTGCAAAACCAATGTATGGCGGCCGGACAGGCCTCGCATGCGCAGCGTCGCACCGCCGAGTCCAGGCGCTGTCGATTGGATGTGCAGTCCGCCGAGTTCGCTCAGTAGCGTGGAGAGATTGCCCGGCTGCACTGTCAGGTTCTCTTCGATTTCTTCCTCAGGCAGCACTTCCACGCGGATCGGCTCGTCCCGGACCAGGTTGCCGCTCCGGGTGCCTGTCACCACGATCGTGTCTATCGACTCTTCTTCCTCTTCGTCCGCCCAGACGGCGGGCGGTAGCGCGGTCAAACAGAGGACGGTCAGTAGCGGCCAGCGCAGAGCGTGCATGCGTCGATTTCCAAGCGAATGTCGAACGCGATGGTACTGACATGAGCTTAGGCGAATCTTAATGCGGCTCTGGATGCCGCTGAGCGGCTGCAGCGGTGGGCGCGCGATGGATGTCACTGGCATATTTCAAAACAAAGAATATTTGGGTGTCGTTCGGCACTTACGTGAGCACGGATTGGAGCTCATGGCTCGCAAGCTGGCCAGTCGCAAGTTTTCGTTCGGCAAGCCGGAGGCGATGGAACAACTGCTTGGCATTCGACCCGGCGCGGTGTCGCCGCTGGCCGTGATCAATGACCGCGAAGGCCGGGTTCAGGTCGTCATCGATGCGAGCTTTCGCGCTGCCGACGTCATCAATGTGCACCCTCTGCGCAATACCGCGACAGTGTCGATGTCGACAGCGGATTTGCTCACGCTGCTCGATCGCTGGAACCACCGCGCCATCGTTTCGGATCTGCAGTCTCCGGAGCCGTAGCACCGGTACGTATTTTGGACGAATCCCCCTGCGTGAGCGTCTCTAGTAGAGCCACAGTGGGGGATCACGATGAATGGAACAGTTCGAGCGCTGGTAGCGATTGTCGCGAGCGTGGCGGCGCCTGCGTCGATGGGAGCTGCACCAGCCGACCGGTTTGCGTCCGTACGTGAGTCGATCCAGCAGGAGATGCAGGCCAAGAATGTCGCGGGACTGTCGCTGGCGGTCTGGCAGAACGGCAAGATCGTGTGGGAAGAGGGCTTCGGCTGGGCGGATCGCGAGCGACGCGTTCCGGCCACGGAGCACACGATGTTCTCGCTGGCCTCGTTGTCCAAGTCGATGACCGCCACGGCGTTGATGACGCTGGTCCAACAAGGCAAAGTCGATCTCGACGCGCCGATCAACGACTACCTTGGTGAAGATGCGGTGACCGTGCGCATTGGCGACCCCAAGCAAGTTACCGTCAGGCGCGTGGCGAATCACACGTCGGGGCTGGCGGAGGGCGAGCAGTTCTTCTACGGCGATGAGCGCCGCTTGATTCCTTCCATGCAACAGACCATTCATCGCTACGGCGTCGTGATGGCACCGCCCGGCGAGCGCTATGGTTATTCGAACATCGGCTACGGCGTGCTGGGGGAACTGATCGCAAAGGTGTCGGGACGAAGCTACGCGGATTACCTGCGCGAAGCGGTGTTTCTGCCGCTCGGGATGACGCATTCATCGGTGGATATCGGTGCGGGGCTGGCGCAGTACGCCGCCATTCGTTACGACAATGCGAATGAACCCATTCCCAACTATGGCTTCGCCGAACCCGCTTCCGCGGCGGTGTATTCGAGTGCTCACGATCTGGCACGCTTTGGCATGTTCTTCCTGAAGCAGCGACAGTCGCAGCAGCGCGCGATCTTGAACGATGCGTCGATCGATCACATGACCGACCAGCTGGTGCTACGCGCGACGCCGAGAGCCGAACCGGGATCGCGTTACGGCGTGGGTTGGGTCGTCAGCGAACGAGGCGGCTATCGCTTCATCGGACACGGCGGTTCGATGTCCGGTGTGAATACCAACATGTCGATGGTGCCGGAAACCAAAACCGGCGTGGTGGTGCTGGTGAACGCCGGTGGCGATGCCTGGGCGGAGCGGATTCGAGATCGAATCTTTGCAATCCTGCTGCCGCAGCGGCCGTCGACCATGCCACCGGCTGCGGCTGCGACGTCGACGGCGACGGCGACAGCCTTTCGACCGAGCTCCGAGTTGCTCGGTGTGTGGGCAGGCAAGATCCACACTTACGAAGGCGACCTGCCCATGAGCATGAAGGTGCTGGCCTCCGGTGACATTCATGTGAAAGTCGGCAGCGGCTCGGGCGCATTGGAGACGCTGCTGAACGGTGCGAGGTTCAACAATGACGAACTCACTGGCGAAGCGTTGAGTCAGATCTCGACTGCCGACACGCAACGTTACCCGCACACCGTGTCGATACGGCTAAAATTGCGAGGCCAGACGTTAAACGGCTCGGTGGCGGCGGTCACGGATCACCCGAAGTTCTTCGTGTATGCGCTGCCTTATTGGACGGAGCTGTTCCGAGTGACGACGCCCTGAGTCCAAGGGGCATTTTCAATAAGACGAATGAAACTCGAAGTTACCGGAAACGACTTCAACCCCCTGTTTGCCGGCAGTTTTTGACGTTATCGTGGCGGGATGGATGAGAGCCTGAAAGTGTGGTTCGCGCGGGAGGTCCTGCCGCACGAAGGCGCGTTGCTGAACTATCTCAAACGCCATTGGCCCGATCACGATGAAATCCGCGATCTGCGCCAAGAGGTCTACGTGCGTGTCTACGAAGCGGCGCGAAGAGCGCGCCC
>NZ_JAEUPY010000010.1 GCF_016790065.1 Steroidobacter sp. | reverse complement strand
CCAACGTCACCGGCACGCTCCTGCGCTCGGCGGCACGAAACAAAATCTCTTTGATCGCGCCCGGACAGGCGTCTGCATCCACCCAAATCTGCATCGGACCCCTCAGTGGTTCGACCTTGCTGTCGACACTGAGGGCATTCTATCGGGAATAAGGTGGCGGTGATCGAGTGTCCCCCGGGGGGGCAGTGCCGAGTAAGGTCACATCTATAGTATGTGCACTACGACCTTGGCCATCAGTGCCTTCGGAGCTTCGCTATGCCGCCCGCCAGACGTGATCAATCGAAGGTAGTTTGCGCCTCGAAAATCAATCCGGCTGCCACACGGGAAGCGCAGCGCCAGTGGCGAAGGGAGAACCGCGACTCTATCTCGACCTACAACCGGCAGGTAGTGAGGCACGGCGTCTTTTCCGACGGGAGCCGGAGCTTCTGAGAGAACAGTTAGCGGTGTGGAGCGTCTGTTCCCGCACCGCCAAATTGTTATTCAACGATCCTATCCGAAGCGGCGCGAGCCTGGATGAGGACTTCGCGATCGTTCAGGGTGACGTGCACTTTGGGGTCGCGAGAGATGAAGCGGATGAAGGGCATGAAGTCGTCGGCGTCGAATGTGCCGGTGATGCGGCGGGCGCGAATGGCTGGGTCGTCGACGCGGATGTGTACGCTGTTGTAGCGGTTGAACTGAGCGGCGACCTCGGCGACCGAGTCGCCGACGAAAATCAGACGGCGGCCTTGCCAGGCGACGGCGCGATCGATGTTGGGCTCGGCGGCTTTGCTGATGCGACCACGGTCGATCTGGACCTCGTCGCCGGCGGCCAAGCGGATGGAGTCTGGTGTTGGTATGACGACGCCAACCTCATTAGAGCCCTGGTCGGCTTGGCTGGCCGCCGGAGCGTCGCTGGTAACTTGCACTAAGCCTTCGACGACCGCGACTCGAGTCGTGGTGTCGCTGTTTCGATAGACATTGAATCGCGTCCCGATGGCACGCACACGTGCGCTGTCCGTAACGACGAAGAACGGTCGGGAAGCATCGTGCTCGACGGCGAACAACGCTTCGCCTTCGAGCAATTGCACGGTGCGCTGTTGTTCGGAGTAGCGCACTCGAATACGAGAGTGCGTGTTCATGTAGACGACTGAGCCGTCATCGAGCTTGACGGTTTTTTGATCGCCTGGCCGCGTCGTGTACACATCCGACCAAAGAGAGTGCCACGCCAGCGACGCAATGGTGACGACGCAGAAGCATGCGGCAATGGCGGCGAGCCAAGCACGTCGCCGCGGCTGAGCCGGAGCTGATGTCACACCAATCGATGGCGATGCGCGCGACACCTCATCACGACCGCGTGTCCCATGCAGATCGACGATCGAGCCCTCGCTCATTTCTTCCTCGGCTGCTCGCAGACCAGAATCGAGATGGTCCAGCTCCTTCCACACGGCCTGCGCCAGCAGAAACTCTTCGAGATTGCCGGCGCCGCTACGCACCCAAGCGGCAAACGCCGCGCGAGTCTCGGCGGAATCTTCGTGTTCGAGGCGCTGCAGCCACAAGGCGGCCTCTTCGGACGTCTTGAAATCGAGCGGGCTGATGGCTGGCGGGCGGTGACTCATAGCGGCGGTCCTTGGATCTCAATCCCACTGCGCCCGGCGAGCGTAGGCGGTTGCACGAGCCAGATACTTCATGACGGATTCCGGCGAAAGGTTCAGCCGTGCGGCGATCTGCGCATTGGTCAGGCCCTCGCACTTGCTCATGATGAGCACCCGCCGGTAAGTCAGCGGAATCTGTTCGAGCACGTTGCGCAGGCGTTCAGCGCTCGCTAGCTGTTCGCAGACATCGACGCCGTTGTCCGGCATTACATTGGAGCACTTGTCAGCGAGCTCGGAGTTGTAGGTGACCGCCGAGCGGTCGCGACGCAAGCGCCACTCGTAGATCAGATTCACGGCGATCCGGAACAGATAACCCGCGGGCTTGCGGATGGCGCCGTGGTCGGGAAGTTGCAGATAGCGCAGGTAGGCCTCCTGGGCGAGGTCGCGGGCATCCTCGCTGCTGCGTAAGCGGCGGATCAAGTACCGATGCAGCTCGCTACGGTACTGCTGAGCGTCGGGACCGGAGGGGTCCAGCTCATCCCGCTGTTGCTGCTTTTCCAGGTCCACTGTCTACTCTCATGACAAGCTCAACCGTAGCGCACTCCACCATAGAGTGTTTGAACGCCGGAAAATGGGACAGGTGAATCCAGTTTATGGGCTCTTGCAGCCGGCTGTCCCGAAAGTGCTGCCGCGAACACTCTATCCAGGTCGAGGGGCCGGGCAATGCTCGGCGCCGCCGGCACTAGAACAATGGGGAGTGGAGCGATGAAAGTCATGCAGTCCGTGGTCAGCGCAACCGGGTTTGCCCTGCTGGGCAGTGTCGCACTGGCGGCGAGCCCGGTGCAGCGAGAGGTGCAGTTCGATCTGCCTTCGCAGCCGCTCAGCGCCGCGCTGGTGAAGTTCGGCGAGCAGTCGGATCTGCGAGTCATCTTCTACACCGATCGGCTCGAAGGCATCGACGCGCCGGAGGTGCAAGGCAGTCTCACTCCGGAACAGGCGCTGCGCCGGCTGTTGCAGAAGTCCGCCTTGCTGTACGAATTCGTCGACGACCGTACCGTGTCCATCTTCGCCGCCGAAGATGTCGGCCGGACCGAAGGTACCCGACAGGGTATCCCCGAGGTGCTAGTGAGCGGCTCACGCATTCTGAACATGGATGTGGTGCGCACTCGAGACGATGCACAGCCCTATCAAATCCTGGATAGCGGAGCGATCGAGCGTTCCAATGCAGTGAGCGTCGAGAGTTTCCTGAAGCGTAGCTTGCCTGCGAACACCGCCGCGCTTTCCGATGGGCAGCTGAACGTGAACGCCGCCGGCAACGCCAGCAAGATCAATCTCAGAAACCTCGGAACCCAGAGCACGCTGGTGCTCATCAACGGTCGTCGCGCCATCGGTGCAGCCTATTTCGGCGGCAATCTGCAGGCCGACGTGAATACCATTCCGCTGAGCGCGATCGAACGCATCGAGGTGCTGCCTTCGGCCGCATCGGCGATCTACGGCGGAGCTGCCATGGGCGGCGTGGTCAATGTGGTACTCAAGCAGAACTACGATGGCGGCGAAGCGCGGGTACGCTATGAGAATACTTTCGATGCCGACGCGCCGATCCGCAGCTACGATTTTTCCTACGGCACGTCGCTGGAGGAAGGTCGCAGCAACGTGCTGCTGACCGGGCATTACTCGGAGACCCAATGGCTGGTGAACGCCGACCGGCCGGAGTTGATGCAACGAGGCTACCAACGGGTCCTGCAAAATAGCCCGGGTCTGTTGTATTCGACCACCAATCCGTTCC
>NZ_JAEUPY010000931.1 GCF_016790065.1 Steroidobacter sp. | reverse complement strand
CCGCCCGCCACGGACTGAATGCCCAAGCACGCCAGCACCAGCCACCAACCATAGAAGACGCGCGAGAACGACCGCCCGAGCGCAGCGGTTTCGAGTGCTCTCACGCGCGCCTGTCTCCGGAAGGACCACCGGCTCTACGCTGGATCACAACGTATCCTGAGTAGTGAACTCCGACTGCAGAGGCAAGCCGCGCAGGTGCTTCTCTAGTTCGAGATCCGCGAGACGAACGGCCATGTCGGGATACGGCGGCAATGGCTCGGAGGGTGCCGACTCATACCAGAACGTGCAGCACGACCAATCGTCCTGCCGCTCGCGCAGGCAATCCAGATAGCCCTCGAACGAGCGAGGCGCGGTCTGCGGCGTGATCACCACTCCGATCTGCTGAATGACCACACGGATCGACTCGTGCCAATAGATGGGGTCCATCATGTGCCAGCGATACATCGAGACCGGCCCCGCCATGTTGGCCTCGGGGCTCTTACTCACCAGACTCGCGCCATGGTAGGGATAGGGCGTGCGCTGCACGCACCAGCCCAGCCCGACGTAATCTTCCGCGCCGGTCCCTACAATGGTCGGCAGCTTCACATCGCCATCGAGATAGAACTTGGCTTCTCCTTCTCCCCACCACGATGGCTCATGCGGACGCACACCGATCACGGCACCGAGGAACCGCCCCTTGCCGCGTCGGGTGGGCAACAACTCGAAATCGCGCCCCAGCGTGGTCGGATTCTCGCGACGGAACAGTGCGTGCAGCCGACCGACGTCCGGCTTCAGCGAATCGCCGAGCGTGTAGTCGATCTGGTAGAAGAACAGCGCCGGGATTTCCAACTCATTGGTAATGGAAATGCGCGCATGCCTGTGGAAAGGCATGGGCAGCCAGATGTTGAAGGCACCCTTTTCGCCGACGGAATGAATCGCCGAAGCGTAGGCAGTGGACTGGCCGTGCGCAAACCCGAAGAAATCGCCGAGCGGCGCCTCGATGCTGGGATGAGTCTGCCCTTCCCAGTAAGCGCGCACCGTCAAACCTCGCAAGACATCGGCGACGTTATAAGTCGCTACCCAGATGTGCCGGATGACACCGGGCCCCGCGATGTCGGCGATGTCGACCGTGGCTCCCGGGGGGATCATCCGCGCCGGCGAACCTTTGCGCCCCGCTCCGAGCGGGCTGCTCGCGCTGCCGCCTTGACCCGGCGCACCGGTGGGATTCTCAAACGTGATCGACCGGCTGGTCACACCCGACGGCACTTCGAACAATTCACTCACATCGGCTCCTCGTGGGACGAGTTGCATGCCTCCACGCCCAGCGGCGGCGGCGCAACGATCGACTGATAGACCAGCGCTCTGAAGCGGCTCTGCAAAGTAGTATCGAGCGGCGGTCGCAGCTGTGTCAGCACCATGCTGATGAGCTGCTCCTTCGGATCGACCCAGAACGCGGTGAAGTAAGCACCCGCAAACCCGTAAGAACCGAGCGAGCCGTAGGTGGCCGCGGCACCCTGATCGAACATCACCGCCACGCCGAGGCCAAAACCCAGACCGGGGCGATGCGCCGGCTGATCGGCGAACAATGAGCCGATGTGATTGACGGTCATCAGCTCCACGGTGCGTGGTCCCAGCACCCGCACGCCATCGAGCTGTCCTTCGTTCAACAGCATCTGCAGAAACCGTCCATAGTCTCGGGCCGTGGTTACGATGCCGCCGCCCCCGGACTGAGTGACTCGCGGCCCCTCGACAAAGTGCCCCTGAGAATCGAGACCGTCCGGCCCGTTCGCACGACGCAAGCCTGCAGGTTCCGCGGCATACACCGCGGCCAGACGATGCGCCTGATCCGGCGGCACGAAGAAGTGAGTGTCATGCATCTGCAGCGGATCGAACAACCGCGAGCGCAGGAACCGCTCCAAGCTCAGGCCGGAGACTTTCTCCACGACCACGCCCAGAATGTCGGTGCTGTGCCCATAGACGAAGCGCTCTCCCGGCTGCGCATCCAACGGCAGCGCCGCCATCCGCTCGACCAGAGCCGCCATGGGCTCGTTTCGATCGGCATAGTACCCGCCCTGGATGCCTGCCTGCTTCCAGTAGGAAGCACTGACGCCCGTGCCATACGACACGCCGGAAGTATGCGTCAGCAAATCGCGAATGGTGATGGCACGCTTTGCAGGCACCAGACGCGCCGGTCGATCGCCGTCCGCCGCGATCGCAACCTGCGATTTGCCGAACGCCGGCAGGTAGCGCGACAACGGATCCTCCAATGCGATTCGGCCCTCCTCCACCAGCATCATCACCGCCACGCTGGTCATCAGCTTGGTTTGCGAAGCGATGCGGAACAGAGTGTCCGTGGCCATCGCACGGCCAGCTTCGATATCGGACATGCCGAAGCCCTGCAGATTGACGATGCGCCCCGCCCTGGCGACGTAAGTCACGATACCCGCCGCTTTGCCGTCATCGACATATTGCTTCATGGCTGACTGCAGCCGCTGCAGCCGAGCGCTGGACATGCCGACCGACTCAGGCTCGGCAACACAGGACGATCCTGCGGCCAGCGCCGAAGACCACACCGCGATCGACAGAATCACCAGCAACGAGCGCACTTTGAACACGTTAGCTCCTCATGCGCACGAGCCTCGGCGCAGCGCCGAGGCTCGTGCATGACCGACCAGCCGTCTCATCAGAACGTCAGATCGAGCTTCAACATCACCTGGCGCGGCTGATTCAAGGAGATGACATCGGTCACGGTGCCCAACGTAAATCCGAACAGCGCCACGTTCTCGTCGGTGAGGTTCTTGCCCAACAGACTCAGCCGCGGCTGCATGGCCATCGCCCGGCTCTGCAGGCTCAGCGCCGCATCCAGCGTACCGTAGCCCCGCAGCGGCACCGAATTGATCAGGTTGTTGGTCGAGTCGTCGCGGTACGAGTAGGTCATCGAGCCATCGAAGTCGAGCGTCCCGAGCGAGCGCTGATGCCGCACTTGAGCCGCGCCGGTCCATTGCGGAGATTGCGGCAGCCGGGTGCCGGCGGCGATGGGACCGAATTCCCCGGACTGGAAGAACACGGCCGTTTCAGCGTTCTGGTAGCTGGCATTGAGCAGCACCGACCATTGCTCGGTCAACACGGCGTTCAAGGCCATCTCCACGCCCTTGACCTCCGCAGCACCGACGTTGTCGGTGTAGGCGTAGATGCTGGCACGCTGCAGGATCTGCAGGTTCTTCCAGTCGATATAGAACGCCGTCACATCGGCGGTGAGACGGCGATTCAGCCAGGTGGTGCGCAGGCCCAGCTCATAGTTGTCGATCTCATCCGAGCCGAACGTGAACGGCACCGGGATCGCCGGCTCCAGCGAGAAGCCGTTGATGCCGCCGAAGCGGAACCCTTGCGCGTAGCTGGCGATGAGCGTGGCGTTGTCGTTGGCGAACCAACGCACGGCCGCCTTCGGATTGAAGCCGGTCTCCTCGAGCGTCACGAAAGAACCGTAGTTCGGGATGAACTGCACGCCCGCGGGCAGACCGCCCGGATTCAGCGAAGAATAATTGAAGTCGCGGTAGTTGCCGCCGCGGGTCGACTGATCGAAGTAGCGGCCGCCGAGGTTGAGCTCGAAACGACTGCCGAGCTGACGCGTGAGGTCGAAGTAAAGCGCCTGCTCCTTGGCCTCCACCGTGGCGCCGCCGCCCTGCCGGGTGCGATGCGTGGGAAACGTCAGATTCAGAACCACCGGCCGGGTCTGCGCGGACTTCATATAGAACGCGCCAGCGGTGTATTGCCATCCGCCGAACAGCCCTGAGCCCGGGCTAGGTGCATTGGAAACGATGCGCAGTTCGACGGTGTCCTGGTCGGTGGCTTCCAGGAAGGTCTGCCCGACCGTGATTCCCGTGCCCACCAGTCCGAGGAACTGAGTGACGTCGTTCAATTGATCGCGATCCTTCTTCAAACGGTTGCCTTCCAGCACCGTCGTGACCGGCCCGCTGTCCCAGCTGATCTGCGCGCCGTACAGCTCGACATCGGAATACTCGTGATCATCCAGCAGCCTGCGGGTGCGCACTCGTACCGGCTCGGTGCCATCCACGTAATTGAACGCGCCCAGGTTGCCTTTGTACCTGAGGTACTGGCCCTGCACCGTGAGGTCCTCGGTCACCTTCCAAGCGGCCATCAGCCTGCCCTGCTCCGCCGTGAAATCGTTGATGTCCTTCTCGCCGCTGATGGCGTCATCGATGTATCCGGCGAACTCACGGCGCGAGCCGGCGAAGCGCAGGGCAAAGCTGTCGCTCAACGGTGCATTGAGCATCAGGGCGTACTCGGTACTCATGTCGTCGCTCGACGCGGTCCAGCCGGTACCGGCTGCGATCGCGCCATGGAAGCGATCGAAGTCAGGGCTGTTGGGCTCGTACCGTACGGCACCCGCCAGCGCCGAACCGCCGAACAATGTTCCCTGCGGCCCTTTGAGAATTTCGACGCTGCGCATGTCGAAGGTATCGAAGTCTGGTTCCACGCCCATGATGGAGGGATTGGTCAACGGAACGTTGCCGTAGAAGCGGCCCACGGTACGTGGCCCCACGCCGCGCGAATCATTCGTGATACCGCGCATGATCACTGAGGTGCTGGAGGGAGAGAACCCGGACTCGAAGGTGACGCCCGGAGACAACTTCAGCACGTCCTCGACAGTGCTGTAACCGAGCGCTGCCAGACGATCCCCGGTGAACGCATCGATGCTGGTGGGAATCTCGCGCACGGATTCCGCACGCTTTCTCGCTGTCACCACGACTTCCTCCACGCCTATCGAAGACACGCCGGCGGATTGCTCGCCTTGCTGTGCCATGGCAGCAGGGATGCCCAAGGAAAGTGGCAGTAGCGCCGCCAGGAAGCGGCGCCGCTCGGTACGTTTGCGAATCATTCTATCCCCCGAATTTAGGCCCACGGCGATCACTCGACGAGCGGTGGGGCGTCAGCGCATCGGCTACGCCCCACCGCCGTATAAATAAAAATTGTATTTATTGGTGAAAATATAATCATCGACCGGTGACTGGTCAAGTGCCGGACTTCGAGTGCGACCTGCCTTCGGTTTATCGCAGCGATCGGCACTTGGCAGCCGGTGCACTTTTCGTGTATTCATTAATAAATTCTCTTTCCATATATAAACCGTCGAGACGAGCGTATCGATCGGGTACCGAGGGGGCATTCGAGGGCACATCCGCAGCCGTTCGGTAAGGGGGAGGCCGAAGGGCGGCGCCGTGAGGCGCGCATGCGAATCTCCCTCGCACTGGAGAGGAAACAACCATGAAAGCAAGATGCAGAAGTTGGACGTTGCGAGCCTGGTCAGGGCTGATCGCACTGGGGGTACTGGCTCCGTTGGCGCACTCCGCCACGGTGTTGAGCGACACCACCGTCAGCCTGAGCAATCACGCGGGCGCCGTTTGCAACAACGGCCAGCCCGCCACGATGCAGGTCACATTAGTCGCCGATGGAGCCGGCGTGTCCAACAAGTGGTTCATTCACCTCTCCGGCGGCGGCAGCTGCAGAGACGACACGAGCTGCCAGGCGCGCTGGCAGGGCGAGCCCCACAACATGCGCCCGCTGGCCAATTTTCCGGCGAACGGCATGCTTAATCTCACCCGCCCCGCCGATGCGCCGTTCGACGGCTACAACACTGTGCAACTACACTACTGCTCGTCCGACGGTTGGACCGGAGCGAAGGAAGGCTCTGTCGACGGCAACGGCGACCCGGTGGTCTACAACGGCACCGATACGATCGTGGTCGACACTGCCGGCACCGGCGAGTATTCAGTCCACTTCCGCGGCAAGCGCATCCTGCAAGCGTCGCTCGACGAACTTGAAAACCGCTATGGTCTGACCGCGACGGCGACCGACGTGGTGCTGGGAGGAAAGTCGGCCGGGTCCGTGGGCGTCCAGACGCACATCGATAAAGTCGATGCGTTCTTCGGCTCCAGCACCCGGGTCCGCGGGCTCATGCTGGATACCTGGATCCCCTTCCTGCCGCTGGCCGGCAGCGAAACCACGGTCCGCAACTATCTAGCCAACCAGGGCATCAGCGCACCGACCATCAACAGCCTGCTCAGGTTCGCCAACTTCGACACCAATGCCAACCTGGCAGCCGGCTATGACACCGCCAGCAACGTGTGGGGCGCATTCAACAACGTGTCGACCGAAGGCTGGCCGGGACCCGCGGCTTGTTTCGAGGAGCTATCGCCGCGCCCGGAGGTCATCTCCAATCCCAGCATGCTCCTGCTGTGCACGCTGCACGACTACGTGCTGAACAAGGCGTTCAACGATGGCGTGAAGCCGTTCATTTCCACCGAGATGCTGCTGCTCCGGTACATGTACGACTTCGCCGTGTCGCTGGTGGCGTTCGGCCTGT
>NZ_JAEUPY010000930.1 GCF_016790065.1 Steroidobacter sp. | reverse complement strand
ACTACTTTGCGACTGCAGATTTCGTGACGTTCACTCGACTGAGCGAACTGAAGCCGGAACAAACCTATAACTGGCTGAACTCGCAGCTGCTGACGTGGCCTCGCAGTGACGGTCAAGTTGCGCAGGGCATTCTCTACACGCCCGAGGACTTCGATCCGGCGCGAAAGTACCCCGTCATTTTCAACTACTACGATCTGGTTGCCGATGACCTGCATGTGTATACGCCGCCGCGTTTGCTCGACATGGATTGCGAGATCAATGTTCCTTCCTATGTCAGCCGTGGGTACGTGGTATTCAAACCCGATATTTACTATGCGCCCGGCGAGTTACGTCGGAGCGCAGTAACTGCGGTGCTGTCGGCTGCGGAGCATCTCAAACAGCAACCGTGGGTGGATGCCAAGAAGATGGCAATCGCGGGCTGTAGCTTCGGCGGCATCGCCACCAACTCCATCGTCACCAGCACCGGGCTGTTCGCTGCCGCCGCGTCCGCGTCGGGCATCGCCGATCTGGTCAGCGCCTACGGCTCGCTGTGGGTGCCGAATGCCAGAGCAGGCGCTTCCGGTGGCGCCAGCCTGCAGAGTCAATCCGAAAGAGGGCAGGAGCGCATGGCCGGCACGTTGTGGGACCGTCCGGGTGCGTATGTCGAGAACTCCGCGATCTTCCATGTCGACCAAGTCACGACGCCGATTCTGATGATGCACACCCGGGACGACGCCATCTGTCCGTTCCCGAATGCCATCGAGTTTTTCACAGCGCTGCGCCGACTGGGCAAGACCGCCTGGATGCTTCAATACAACGACGGCAATCATACGTTGGCGGGTAAGTCGGCCGCGGACTTCAGCGTCCGGATGGCTCAGTTCTTCGACCATTACCTGCGAGATGCGCCGCCACCCAAATGGATGACCCAAGGCATTCCCGCGCGTTTGAAAGGCGTCGAGACGGGGCTGGAGTTGGACATCGGAGCCAACACACCCGGTCCCGGGCTTGCTACCCCTCTACCGACTCAAGAGATTCGTCGATGATCAAATCTGTGCTCACGAGCGTCGCTGCATGTTTGTTGATATTGGCGACGAGTGCGCCATGCGCTACTGCGAGCGAACGTTCGACGGAAGTCGCCGCAAAGCTGCAAGGGTTCGACGAACACATGCAGCAACTGTTGAAGGACTGGAATGGCGTCGCCTTCGGCGTCGGCGTGGTGGTGGATGACAAACTGGTTTTTTCGCGTGGCTATGGCTACCGCGACTACGGCAAGAAACTGCCGTTCACTCCGCAGACGCTGTTCCCGATAGCCTCGAACACCAAGCTGGTGGCCGCGGTGTCGGCCGGTCTGCTGGTCGATGAAGGGCAGCTCACGTGGGACGAGCCGGTGCGCGAGTCCGTGCCGGCCATTCGCTTCTACAACGACGAGCTCAATCGCACCGTGACGCTACGGGACATGCTCGCGCATCGCACGGGAGTCACTCGCCACGACACGATCTGGTATCAAAGCCAGCTGGATAACGCCGAGCTGTTCGATCGCTTGCGATATATGGATCCCAGCGCACCGCTGCGGCAGACCTTCCTATACAACAATATGATGTACGCCGCCGTCGGTCACATCGTGGCGTTGAAATCCGGCAAGCCTTGGCCGGACTTCGTGCAGGAGAGAATCCTCGCGCCGTTGAGCATGAATGCCACGACATTTTCATTGCAGACGATGACTGCAAACGCAGACCACGCTGTGCCATATACCGCACGACGCGATTCGGACGAGCTGTATCAGCTACCCTACGAGGACACGCGAGGCATCGCTGCAGCAGGCGGGATGATCTCGAATATCGAGGACCTATCGCATTGGCTGATCGCGCTCATGAACGAGGGTCGCTATGACGGTCGCCAAGTGCTGCCCGCTGCAGTACTCAGAGCCACCTTGGAGCGTGCGATCCCTGTGCCCGATAGCGCCGCCGAAGCGCGTGGCTGGCGTGAACTGCTGCACCCCGAGCAAGGCATGGGAAGACAGATGGCCTCGTATCGCGGGCATCTGATCACTTATCACGGCGGCGACTTGGGCGGCTTCCACTCGCAAATCTCCTACCTGCCCGATGAGCGCGTGGGCGTGATCGTGTTGCTCATCGGCGATCATGCGTCATCGCTGTACGATCCCATCGGCTACAACATCTACGAGCGCATTCTCGGCCTGGATACGACGCCCTGGAGCGAGCGTTTGCAGGAAGTTCGCCGCAAAGACCGACAGGTCCACCAAGTTGCGCGAGCCAAGGTGGATGAGGGCCGTGTGCGTGGTACGAAGCCTTCGCGTGCATTGGCGGACTTCGTCGGTGACTATGAGCACCCGGCATACGGCAGGCTCAAAATCGATCGCAGTGGCAAGGCGCTACAGTTCGAGTTTCACGGCTTTCGCACCGTGCTGAACCACTATCACTACGATCGCTTCGATACGCCGGACGATCCGCGTTACGGCAGGTATTCCGTGCGCTTTGTGACCAGCCCGCAAGGCGACGCCGACCAGGTGGCAATGACCGTCGACGATGCCGAAACCCTGTTCGTTCGGCAGCCCGAGCGCCTCGATCCAAAGACGCTGGCGCAGCTGCCGGGGGCCTACGTCGATCCCACCGGTCGGGAAGTGTGGGTGACGCTGCTGCCGGATGACACCCTGTCGGTACAGGCTGTGGGTGGATTACCGAACGTGCTGCAGGCGTATCGAGGCCTCAAGTTTCGAGTGGCCAAGGTGGCCGACGTCACCTACGAGTTCCTGGCGGACTCGGGGAACATCGTGGCATTGAAGCTTTCCGGCCCGGAAGGGGTGTTCACGTCGACGCGACGCCGATAACGGGACTACACTTTTCCGGCCCTGGTTCGTCTTCTTCAGCAACGGGAACTCCATCGAACCGACTGACGTGTCCAATGTGAAGCCAGAACCGGGTGAGCCGCAGGCCGAAGGCCCGCAAGCGCCGTTGTCGCGCCTGTTCCAGGAGCACAATCAGGCGCTGATCCGCTTTCTGATGTCGCGTGTGGATTCGGAGCAAGAGGCGCGGGACGTAGCTCAAGAGGCCTATGTCCGCATGCTGCAGCTGGACTCTCGCGGCACGGTCAGTCTGTTGTCGAGCTACCTGTTCAAGACGGCCGCCAACATCGCCATCGACCGGATGCGCAACCGCTCGGTCGGGCGGCGCGTGCTGCGTGGCCTGGGCGAGGCGGGCGACGACTCGCAAGCGGCTTCGCCCGAACGCATCCTGCAGTCCCGTGAAGACATCGAACTGATCGAGCGTTCGGTGGCGGAACTGCCCCCCAAATGTCGCCAGGCTTTTTATCTGCATCGGCTCCACGATCTGAGTTCCTTGGAGATCGCGGCTCGGCTGGGTGTGTCCAAGCGCATGGTCCATCACTACCTGGTGCAGGCCATGGCACACATTCAATCGACCTTGAATGGCAATAAGGAGCGCCAGCTGCCATGAACCAAAGAACGGAAGCCCACCACGACGCGCAGTTGCTGGAGACCGCCGCAAATTGGCTGTTCAAGTTGCGCGATCCGGAAGTCTCTGAGGCCGACATCTCGGCCTGGTTCGCCTGGTGCGACGGCTCGACCGAAAACCGGCGCGCTTTTGAACAAGTGCAAGCAACCTGGCGCCAGTCCGGCCTGATCGACGAACAGCCGGTCACGTCGACCGAGATCGATTCGGATGGTTATCTCGGTCAGGTGCCCGTGGCCGAATGGAACAAGGTGCGCACGAGTTCTCAGCGCCGTGCGCCAGTACGTCGATTCGATCCGCGTCGAGCTCGAATCGCAGCCGCCCTTGTTGCCGGCGTGGCGACGTTGCTGCTGCTAGGCTGGATGCGCCACGTTGATCAAGCGCGCGACATGACGGTGTCTGCTGTCGTAGGAGTCAATCGTGAGGTGCTGCTGCCGGACGGTAGCGAAGTCACGCTGGCTGCCGGCTCGAAACTCTCCACTCGATTCACTAGTGGCACGCGCAATGTTTTTCTAGAGAACGGTGAAGCACTGTTCAAAGTGAAACACATGCACGCGCGACCTTTCATCGTGCATGCAATGGATACGACCGTCACGGCGGTCGGTACTGCATTCAATGTGAAATCCGAAGGCGGTGCCGTGCGAGTCACAGTGACCGAAGGCATCGTCGATGTCGCGCATCAACGGCCGCTCCTCGGGGAGCTGCGGCAACTGGTGGGCGGCAGCGCCGGCGCCAGCGATTTCCGGCTGGCCTCGGGCAATCAAGTGACGCTATCGGCGGGTGCGCCGAAGCCAGTGGCGATTACTGCGGCAAGTCCGCAGGTCACCACGTGGACCGAGGGCACACTCAGTTTCGTCGACGAGCCGCTGGTGTCCGTCGTTGCAGCGGTCAATCGTTACGCCGCTGTTCCTCTGGTGCTCGAGGAAGGTGAACTCGGCAACTATCTTTACACCGGCACCGTGGTGACAGGCCGCATCGATGAGTGGTTGCGCGGTTTGCCCAATGTGTTTCCAGTCTCGGTGCAACACTCGAGCGCGAATCAAGTCGTGCTGCGGACGCGCGCCGAATCGATGCGTTGACCGCTTCACTTTCTGGGCTCTGCTCCGTCTTCTTGCCGACTACAACAAAGACGGGGAGTTTGAGTAATGATCGCTCGTAAAAGAGTTTCACTACTGGCGTGTCTGATGTTGGCCGGCATGCCGCAGATACCATCGTCGGCCTT
Source organism: Steroidobacter sp. (assembly GCF_016790065.1). Classification (GTDB taxonomy): domain Bacteria; phylum Pseudomonadota; class Gammaproteobacteria; order Steroidobacterales; family Steroidobacteraceae; genus Steroidobacter. The sequence continues at coordinate 4,893 of NZ_JAEUPY010000930.1, read as the reverse complement.
CGCGGCCGGGCTGGACAGCGCTTACGCCTTCGATATTCCAGCCCAGGATCTGTCTTCGGCATTGGTGTTGTTCGCCAAGCAGACCGAGATCCAGGTGATCACCGCCAGCCGCGATCTCGGCACCTATCGCATCGAAGCCGTGCAAGGACAGTTCAGCGCTCGTGACATTCTCACCAAGCTGCTGGCGGGCACGGGCTTGAGCTTCGTCGAAGTGGGCGATGGCACTGTGACCATCAGCAAGAGCGCTGAGCAGAGCGCGCGACGTGGCGCCGACGACGCCAGCCTGCAGAACACCAACGACTCAGGCATTTTGCAAGAAGTCACAGTGTTCGGTCGCGGCACCACCGAGACGGTCAAGGATGTGCCGCAGACAGTCAGCGTCTTCAACGCCGATTTCATTCGCAACGTACAAGCGACGATGGCTGAAGACATCGTACGTTTCACGCCGAATGCAGTGCCTTACGGTTGGGCCGTGCCGCTCAACACCACCGTGGTGATTCGCGGCTTCGCGTCGTCGCTCACCTGGAACGGTATGGCGCAGCGGAGCACCAACGGCACGCTCAAGCTGGCGAACGTGGAGCGCGTCGAAGTGCTGAAGGGACCAGCGTCGGTGCTGTATGGCTCGATGGAGCCGGGCGCCGTCATCAACCTGGTGACCAAACGTCCGCAGCAGCAGTTCGAGGCCAGCGGCAATCTGCAGTTCGGCAGTAACAACGAGCGTCACTACGAGCTGGACATCGGCGGACCGCTCACCGATCGCATCGGCGCGCGTTTGAACGTGGCCAATTTCGAGACCGACACGCCGTTCAACAACACTGGCACCGAGGACTTGTTCATCGCTCCGGTGGTGGAATTCAAGCTGGCGGATCGCACCACGCTGATCGTCGATGGTTTCTATGACAAGGCCGATTGGCCCAACGGGTTCACCGACGGCCGCGTGCCCGTGCGTGGCGGGCTGTTGCCCAATCCGTATGGTCAGATTCCTCTGCGCACCAACTTGCAGTACGACAGAGACATTACCGCGCCGGCGGGCTTTGGCGACTTGCGTCATCCGCAAGAAGACATCGATCTCAACGCCCGCCTGTCGCACGACTTCAACGACGATGTGACGCTGAACTTCGCGATGTCGTATCACAACTCGAAGTACGACCGGGAACATATATTCACCGGCGGGTTGGCAGCGGACAACCGCACCATGAGCCGCTCATATCTGATCGACAAGGGCTACGATTCCACGGCCTATATCGCTCACGCCGATCTCAAATGGGGTTTCGCAACCGGGAGCCTCACGCACGAAGCGGTGCTCGGCATCGACTACACCGACACCCAGTACAGCCTGCTGACTGCTTTCCTGGGCATCACGCCCATCGATATCTATGCGCCGGTGTACGGCACCATCGTGCTGCCCGATCCGATTCCGTTCGACGATCAACGCGGCGACTCGAATGTGGCCGAAGCGTTCTTGCAAGACCGGATCAGCCTCGGCAATTTTCATCTGCTGGCCGGCGGGCGCTTCTCGGACTACGAAAGCGAAGATGACTACACGCCCTACGAGGGCGAGCTCGCGGTCACCGGCATCAAGGATCAGATCTGGTCGACCCAGTTCGGCGCGCTGTACGACGTGAACGACTGGCTGACACTGTTCGCCAGCCGCAACGAATCGTTCGTGCCTCGCCTGGCTCAGATCTTCGGTCGCGGTCTGATTGCGCAACCGGAGCGCGGCTTGCAGTACGAACTCGGCGCCAAATTCGTGCTGGGTAACAGCGGCTTGACCGGCAGCGTGGTGCTGTTCGACATCGACAAGAAAGATGTGCTGGTGTCGGATGAGGCCCATGTGGGCTACGTGGTGCCGCTGGGCGGCGTGAACTCCAAGGGCGTGGAAGTTTCGGTCGAAGGCAGTCCGTATCCCGGCTTGTCGATTTACTTCGGCTACGGTTACAACCCGACGGAAATCGAAGAGGCCGACGCCAACACCGGCAACTCGTTCTTCAACGTGCCCGAACATACGTTCTCGACGTATCTGAACTACAAAGTGCAAGACGGTGCGTTGCGCGATCTGTCGCTCACGACCTCAGTTCAGTACGTGGGCAAGCGCTGGGCATCGGATGCCAACACCATCGAGTGGCCCGCCTACACGCGAGTCGATGTGGGCGCGAATTATCCGGTGGGCGAGCATCTGCTGCTCGGCGTGAACGTGCGGAATCTGTTCGAGAGCAAGATCTACACCGGCTTCGGTGCCTCTCGTGTCGCTCGCGATCCGTTTCGTACCATCTTGGGAACCGTCGCTTACCGCTACTGATCCAGTCTCGTGAGCGTGCTTCTGTTCCTGCTCAGCATCGGAGCGCTGTATTACCTGTGTCTGGAGACATCACGCGTCGCTTGGCGGCGCGTGGTGTTGTCGGCTTCGTTGCTGACAGCGGTGGCGATCTCGGTGGGATTGCAGGGATGGCGCTGGCCACCCGCTGTCTTGTGGATATGGGCCGTAGGGTTGGGTTGGTGTTTGTGGCGCCAACTTCGATCCGTAGAGCAACCTCCGTCGCGACGGCGTGGACGGTGGTCGTTCGCTGGCGGTCTGGTCGTCAGTTACTTCGCACTGAATCTCGCACACCTGACTTTGCCGAGCGTGGAGCTGCCGGCATTGACCGGGCCCTATCCGGTAGCTCGACATCAGTGGCTGGTGCAATCCTCGCGGCAGGATGTTCATAACCCCGATCCGTTCGCTCACCGCAGCTTTTCGGTCGCTGTTTACTATCCGACGCTGGTCGGCATTCAGATGGGGCGGGTGAACTACTGGTCCGCCGAGATGCTGGGAACGGGGCCGTTGCAGCCGTTGTCGTCGCTGGCCAAGCTGCTGTTCGAGAGCGAGGCTTCGCGACTGCGCACGCAATCTTGGGAAGGACTCGGTTCGGGCCTGTCGCCGGCGCAAAACAAATATCCAGTCGTCATTTTCTCGCCCGGGCTCGGCATGCGCGCCGATATGCATACCTTTTATCTGGAACAGTTGGCGAGCCACGGCTATGCGGTGTTCGCGATTACCCATCCCGGCCAGGATCAGCTCGAACGCGGCTGGAGTTCGCAGTCGCTAACCGAGGACCGCGCTTCGTGGAAACGACGTGAGTCGTCTTACGAGGCGGCGAGTTGGTCGTTGAATAAGTCGCTGGATGCTGGCGAGACGCCCACCGACAAGCAACTGCACGACGTGATGGAGTTCAATGCAACGTCGCGTGACTATCCCTTGTCCGTGCGCAAGGACGACGTGGTGGAGTTGCTGGATCGCTTGCAGAGCTTGAGTAACGGGTCGCCAGCGAGTCAGTTCGCTGCGCGATTGGACATGAGTAAGGTCGCAGTGACGGGCATGTCCTATGGCGGCCCGACGGCCTCGGAAGTTTGTTTGCAAGATGCGCGCTGCAAAGTCGCGGTCAACATGGATGGCGAGGAGTACGGCACGCTGCCGCTGACGAGCGGAACACAGCCGGCTCTGTGGCTGTATCGCCTGGAACGATGGCCAGGCACGCCGCTGCGCCGAATCGCTTTCCTGCGCTATGCCGGGCCGGCCTATCGAGTCGGCTTCGACGGCGCGCGTCATAACACCTTTACCGATCAACCTTTCTGGCCGCCTGCGCTCACGGCGCTCGGTGTTGTGTTGCCTTTGTGGCTGATTGATAGCAAGCCGAACGTCGAGCGAGCGCTAACCGGCGCCATCTTCGAATACCAATTGGACTTCCTGGATCACTATCTCAAAGGCAGTGACCTGAAGCTTCTGAATGGCACGCAAACGCGTGACCGCGCCGTCCTCGACAGCAGGAATCTGCAATGAACGAATTTTTGCTTCGTGTGGTGGTGTTGCTGGCAATTGCCGGGTCGGCGCAGTCCGCCGATCGCTTCGATGAAATTCGCAGCTACATCCGCGCCGAGATCGTCGAACAATCGGTGCCGTCAATTGCCGTCGCCGTCGCCAAGGACGGCAAAATCGTTTGGGAGGAGGGCTTCGGCTGGGCGGATCGCGAACACCGCCGACCGGCCACACAACACACCGTGTATTCGTTGGCCTCTATCAGCAAGCCCATCACAGCCACCGGACTCATGACACTGGTGCAGGCGGGACGAATCGATCTGGATAAGCCGGTCAACGACTACCTAGGCAACGCCAAGCTGCGAGCGAGAGTCGGCAACGTCAACGACGCCACCGTGCGACGAATAGCGAATCACACGTCGGGCCTGCCGCTGCACTATCAATTCTTCTATGCCGACGAACCGTTCCGGCGTCCGTCGATGGATGAAACCCTGCTGCGCTACGGCGACCTGGTGAGTGCGCCGGGCGAACGCTATCAATACTCGAACCTCGGCTTCGGCGTGCTCGACTACGTCATCGAGCGAGTGTCGGGCCTCAGCTATGCCGAGTTCATGCGTCGCGAAGTGTTCCTGCCACTGGGACTGACGCACACCTCGATCGACATCGGCCCGGGATTGGAGCAGAACACGGCGACGCGTTATGGCACGGACCAGTTGCCGCTGCCGTTCTACGACTTCGATCATCCGGGAGCGTCGGCCGTGTTCGCCAGCGCGCACGATCTGGTGCGCTTCGGAATGTTTCATCTGCAAGCCCACTTGCCGGATCAGAAGCCGATCCTGAGCGATGCCATGCTCGATGAAATGCATCGGCGCACTCTCGAGCGTCCGGGTGGGGCAGGTGACGGCGTCGGGTTCGGAGTGCGCGATAACGCGGGCTATCGAATGATTTCGCACAACGGCTCCATGCCGGGTGTGGCCACTCGCATGGCTTTGTTCCCCAAGGAACGACTGGCGGTGGTGGTGTTGAGCAATGGTCGCAGCGATCTGCCTCGCAACGTGGCAGATCGAATCATCACCAGTTTCTTGCCGAGGTGGCGCCCC
>NZ_JAEUPY010000928.1 GCF_016790065.1 Steroidobacter sp. | reverse complement strand
GCGCACAGCTACGACGCCGCCACGTTGATTGCGCAGGCCCGGCAGTCGGCGTCCCAGGTGATTCCGTTGACGCTGGCTCGTTCTCAAGCGCCTGCATCGGCATCGGACGGGAAGCGAACCCTCACTGTACGTCGAGTCCGCGCGTTTGCGCTGGCCGCGGGCGTTGCGTGCGCCGCTGTGGGGCTCGCCACATTGGTGTGGATGAAACAGAACCCGCTATATGCGTCCATGGTGGGCGAGCAGCGCTCCATCGTCTTGGCCGATGGTTCGGAGATCACACTCAACTCTCGAACCAAAGTGCGCGTGCGCTTGACGGACGAGCAACGACGCATCGAGCTGATCGAAGGACAGGCACTGTTCCGAGTCGCCAAAGATCCGCAGCGACCTTTCATCGTGCACAGTGGTGACACGGCCGTGCGTGCGGTGGGCACCGTGTTCGACGTCTATCGAAAATCGTCGGGAACAGTTGTCACCGTGACCGAAGGGCGTGTGTCCGTGTCAGGTGCAGAGGTGGAGGCAACAGCCGCTGCAGGTTCGACGCAGACGCCGGTATCGCAAGGCGAACTCACGCCGCTGCCGCTCTACGTGTCCGCTGGTCAGCAATTGATCGTCACCGCAGCCGGTTCACAGCAGGGCGCGCAGAGCGTCGACGATGCAACCGCGTGGACCAGTCGCAAGATGATCTTCAAAGACGCGCGGCTCGCCGACGTTGCCGCGGAGTTCAATCGTTACAACGTGAAGCAGCTCGCCGTCACCGATCAGGATCTGCAGGACCTGCGCATCAGCGCGATCTTCTCTTCGACCAACGCGGCCTCGCTGCTCAATTATCTCAAGACCCAACCCGGCATCGTGGTGCGAGAACAAGGCTCGCAAATTTTCATCGAAAAACGCGGAGCGTCGGTATCAACTCCCTAACGCAGTCACTCTCTAGTAGCAGGAGTCCGTCGCGTCGCGGCGGGCCGGCTACAACAATACCCTTCAAGGGTTGGGGAGCATGCATGCGTCTGGCAGTAGTAAGTGCGACTCTTTCTGTTTCGTTGATGGGGCTGGCGATGGCCGGCGATGCGTTTGCAGTTTCCAAGCCCACCAATATTCCTTCGCAATCCCTCGAGCACGCGCTCGAAGCGTTCGCCAAGGAGCGCGGCTTTCAGTTGGTGTATCGCGCGGGTGTGATGGATCAGCGTCAGACCTCGGGCGCGACGGGCGATCTCACCGTCGGCGAGGCGCTCACCAAGTTGCTCGCGACCACCAATCTCACCTATCGATTCGTCGACGATCAGACCATCACGATCGTGCCGACGTCGCTCGGCGACACCGGCGGCCAGACTACGCAGAACGTTTCCAGCGATGCCAATATCGATGAAGTGCTGGTAGTCGGCACCACCATCGACGATCCAATTCTGAGTTCGCGCACCGGCGACAGCCTGCGCGATCGTCCGCAGTCGATCACCATCGTCACGCGTGAACGGCTCGACGAACAGAATCTGAACAACGTGGCGGCCGTGCTCGAGCAGGCCACCGGCGTGACGGTCACGCGTAACAACTTCGACGTGTCGCGTTATTACTCGCGCGGCTTCCAGATCAGCAGCTTGCAGGTGGACGGCGGTGCGCCGGTGCCAATGTCGAGCTATAGCCTGCTGCAGACGACGGATCTGTCGATGTATGAGCAGGTGGAAGTGCTGCGTGGACCGGACGCGCTGTACTCGGGCAATGGCGAACCCGGCGGCTCGGTGCAGTTGGTGCGCAAGCGTCCGACTAAAGATCCGCAAGTGTCGCTGGGCTTGTCCGCCGGCAGCTGGAGCAGCTACCGAGCCGAGGTGGACGCCTCAGGCTCGCTGGCGTTCGACGGCGCGCTGCGCGGCCGCGTGGTCTACGTCGAAGAGGACAACGATTACTATTTGAAGAACGGCAAGAACAGCCGTGATCAGCTGTACGGTGTGCTCGAAGCAGACCTGGGTGACAGGACGCAGGTCATGGTGGGCGGCACGTTCGGCCACCGCGAAAATCCGCACGGCGCGACCGGTTTGCCGCGCTATGAAGATGGCCGCGATCCGCATCTGCCACGCTCGACGGTGCTGTCACCCAATTGGGCGCGTCAGGATCTCGAAGTCGCCACGGTGTTCATGAGGGCCGACTATCGCTTCAACGATTCGTGGGACGTGCGAGTGAATGCGACGCGAGAGCGCGAGGAGGGCACGCAGAAGGTGGCCTCGAGCTACTATCCCATCAGTTCGCTCACCGGTCTGTTGCCCGGCACGTACTCGGTGGACGCGAGCGACAACAAGGGCGATCAGACGATGTTCGATGTGACGCTGAAAGGTCGCTTCGAGCTGTTCGGTCGCAGTCACCGCGTGGCGCTCGGCATCGACCGGCAAGAGGTGTACGCCGGTGCCAAACAATGGGAATTCCCGAACTATGGCCCGTTCGATCCGTACACCTACGATCCGGCCGCTGTTTCCGAGCCCGCTATTTCCGCGATTCCGAACGCGACGCTCTATCAGCAAACGCATCAGGAAGGCGCGTATGTGAGCCTGAATCTGCAGATCACCGATGCATTGAAGCTGATGGGCGGCGCTCGCTACAGCAACTATAAATACGATTTCTACTACGCGGGCCTCACCCCGACGGGCGCGATCGACTTCTCGAGCTTACAGAGAATGAAAGATCGCGGTGTCGTGACGCCGTATTTCGGCATGACTTACGAGCTGGGCAATCGCTGGCTGGCCTACGCGAGCTTCTCCGAGTCGTACAAGTCGCAAGCCACCAACTTGAAGGGACCGCTGCCAGGCTCGCCGCTGGACCCGGTCACGGGCGACAACATCGAGATCGGTGTGAAGGGCGGTCTGCTCGAAGGCCGCGCGGCGACTCAGATCGCTGTGTATCGCATCCAACGCGACGGCGCAGCGATTCGGGATCTGTCGTATCCATCGACTGCGGGCGCGCTGGGTTCGTATTGCTGCTACACCTCGCAGGGCACTGTCGAAAGCCGCGGTGTCGATGTCGAAGTGAACGGCCGTCTGTTCGACAACTGGGTGCTGTCGGCGGGCTACACGTACAACGAGAACGAGTACAAGTCCGGCTACGGTAGCAGCACGGGCCTGACCTACATGCCGCAGACGCCGAAGCATCTGCTCAAGCTGTGGAGTACCTATAAGCCGTCGGCGCATGATGAGTGGAGCTTCGGCCTCGGCATCACCGCGCAGAGCAAGAACTCCGTCAGAGGCGACGCCGTTACCTTCGATGAGAATGGCGAGGAGACGTACATTCCGTACACCTTCGTCGCGAGCGGCTACGCCGTCGTCGGCGCACGCGTCGGCTATGACATCAGCGACTCGTGGTCGATTGCATTCAATCTGAACAACGCGCTGGACAAGACCTACTACCAGACCATCGGTGAGACTGGCTACGGCAACTGGTACGGCACGCCGCGCAGCTACACACTTTCGCTACGGGCTCACTGGTAACAGGGCTGGGCGACCATGCGTACGCTGTTGAAGCAGAGCTTCGCGCTCTGCTGCGTGGTGGCTTTGTGGATGACGGCATCTGTCGCGAGTGCGCAAACACTCGCGACGGAGTCCGCCGATCCGGTGCTGTGGTCGAAGACGCTGGGCGAATGGCGGCGAATCATCGTGCGCCTGCCTGAGAGCTACGGCCGCTCCACACAGACTTACCCCGTGATCTATCTGCTCGACGGTGAAGCGCATACCGCGCTCACCGCCGAGACGGTCAAGTTCATGGCGGACAACGTTCAGATGCCCGAAGCCATCGTCGTCGGCATTCCGAACGGCGTGCTCACGCGCAGTCACAATCTGACGCCGAAAAGCTCGGTACCGGCGGACATGAAGGAAGGCGAGGGCGGCGCGAGTGAATTTCTGAAATTCATCGCGGATGAAGTCGCGCCCTGGGTCGAGCAGCGCTATCGCACCGAGCCGTTTCGCATACTCATCGGGCATTCCTACGGCGGCTTGTTCGCCATGCATACGCTGCTGACGCGGCCCGATGCATTCAACGCCTATCTCGCGCTCGATCCGTCGCTGTGGTTCGACCAGCAGTCCTATGTAACGTCAGTCCCAGCGGCGCTGCGCAAGCTTGACCAGAGTCGTTATCGCTATCTCTACACGGCCGGTATCACCAGTAACGAAGCGCTCAAGGTGTTCGACGCCAATCTGGCTCAGGACTCGCCGCAGGGCATCGTGTTGCGGACTCGGCCGACGCGCGCGATTGAAGATCACAACTCGATGGTGCATCTGGCGATCTACGACGGGCTCGAACAGTTGTTCGCGGGCTGGTCGTTCAACGATGCACTGGATGCGGCGCTCAAGAGTGGCGCCGATCCCTACGGGGCGATCCGGGCGCACTACCAGCAGTTGAATGCGAAGTACGGCCTGCACATCAGGCTGTCGCAGAAGGCTTATCTGTGGGGCGGGTATCAATTCATTCCGGACGGCAAGGATGCCAAGCGCAACCCGGCGCGCGCGGTCGAGATCCTGAGCGAGATGGGTGAGGTCTACTGGGATCTGAAGTATCTCAACCTGCCGACCGCGCTCGCTGCGGCAGGGCGCGCCGATGAGGCGCTGGCACTGCTGGAACAAGGTCAGAAATATTTTGCAGCGCTGCCCGATGCCGGTCTCGAGCTGCTCAAGGTGGTGACGCGGATGAAAGAAATTCGCGCCGCTCAAGCGGGGAAGAAGCGTGCGAAATGATTCGATGAGAAGACGTTGG
>NZ_JAEUPY010000907.1 GCF_016790065.1 Steroidobacter sp. | reverse complement strand
TGTCCGGCAGATCGCGATACGGTTCGGTCTTGCGTGCGTCGGCCAACATTTCCACCACGTTCTGACCGACACCTTTGATGGCGCCAAGCCCGTAACGGATGGTGCGATCGTTGGACACGGTGAACATGAACTGCGAGGAGTTCACATCGGGCGGTTCGACCTTCAGCCGCATGCGGCGCGCTTCGTCGATCAGCGTCACTACCTTGTCGGTCTTGTCCATATCGGAGGACAACACCGCCGACATGAACGCCGCCGGATAGTGAGCTTTCAACCACGCCGTTTGATACGTCAGCAACGCGTACGCCGCCGAGTGCGATTTGTTGAAGCCGTAACCGGCGAACTTTTCCATCAAGTCGAAGATGTGCTCGGCCTGGTGCTGGTCCACGCCGCGCGCGGTCGAACCAGTCACGAAAATGGTCCGCTGCTTGGCCATTTCCTCGGGCTTCTTCTTACCCATCGCGCGACGTAGCAAGTCGGCGCCGCCCAGCGAATAGCCGGCCAGCACCTGCGCGATTTGCATCACCTGCTCTTGATACAAGATGACGCCGTAGGTGGGCGCCAGCACCGGCTGCAGATCCGGATGCAAATAATCGATCGGGCCGGTGGTCTTGCCGCGTTTACGTTCGATGAAGTCGTCGACCATGCCCGACTCCAGCGGGCCGGGACGGAACAGTGCCACCAACGCGACGATGTCTTCGAAGCAGTCCGGCTGCAAGCGGCGGATCAGATCTTTCATGCCGCGAGATTCCAGCTGGAATACCGCGGTGGTTTCGTAGCGCTTCAGCAAGTCGAACGTCGCGACGTCGTCCATCGGCAGCGCATTCATATCCAGCGGCGTCTCGCCCTTCTGCGCGCGCTGGATATTGATGACCTTCACCGCCCAATCGATGATGGTGAGCGTACGCAAGCCCAGGAAGTCGAACTTCACCAGGCCGGCCTGTTCGACGTCGTCCTTGTCGAACTGGGTCACCACGCTCTGCCCGTTCTCGTCGCAGAACAGCGGCGAGAAATCGGTCAGCACCGACGGCGAGATCACCACGCCACCGGCGTGCATGCCGGCGTTTCTCACCAAGCCTTCGAGCGACATGGCCATGTCCAGAATGGCGCGCGTCTCTTCTTCGTTCTGATAACGACGCCGCAGCTCCTCTTCCTTGGCCAGCGCGTCTTTGAGCGTGATGCCCAGCTCGAACGGAATCAGCTTGGCGATGGAATCGGCGAAACCGTAGCTCTGGCCGAACACACGCGCCACGTCTCGCACCACGGCCTTCGCCGCCATGGTGCCGTAAGTAATGATCTGCGAAACCCGCTCGCGGCCGTAGTGTTGCGCAACGTAGTCGATCACGCGGTCGCGACCGTCCATGCAGAAGTCGACGTCGAAGTCGGGCATGGAGACGCGCTCGGGATTCAAGAAGCGCTCGAACAGCAAGTCGTAGCGCAGCGGATCGATATCGGTGATACCCAGACAGTACGCCACCAACGAACCGGCGCCGGAGCCGCGGCCTGGGCCGACGGGCACGCCATTGTTCTTCGCCCACTCGATGAAGTCGGCGACGATCAGGAAGTAGCCGGGGAAGCCCATCTGGATGATGACGCCCAGCTCGATTTCCAAACGTTCGGTGTATTCCTGGTCGGTGATCTCGCGGCCCTTCACCGGCGCCGCCTTGAGCTGGATCAGCCGCTCCTTCAAGCCATTGCGAGATTGCTCACGCAGGAAGTCATCGACCGGGATGTCGTTGGGCGTCGGGAACTTTGGCAGCACGCTCTTGCCGAGCTTCAGCTCCAAGCTGCAGCGGCGTGCGATCTCGACCGTGTTCTCCAGCGCCTCGGGCACATCCTTGAACAGCTCGGCCATTTCCTTGGGCGACTTCAGATATTGCTGTTCGGTGAAGCGGCGCCGGCGTTTGGGATCGGCGAGCAACATACCGTCGTGAATACAGACGCGGGCTTCGTGCGATTCGAAATCCTCGCGACGAATGAAGCGCACGTCGTTGGTCGCAACCACCGGAATGCCGCGAGCGATGGCGATGTCCAGCGCGCCCTGCACGTGACGCTCGTCGCCTTCGCGACCGGTACGTTGCAGTTCCAAATAGAAACGATCGCCGAACAAGCTCAACCAGAAATCGAGCGCGTTGCGGGCTTCATCGTCGCGACCGGTGAGAATGGCGCGGCCGACGTCGCCTTCACGTCCCGCCGACAAGGCAATCAGGCCTTGCAGGTCTTCGGCATTGAGCCAGTTGCGGTCGATGGTGGCCACGCCCTTCTTCTGGCCTTCCAGATACGACTTGCTGACCAGCTTGGACAGATTGTTATAACCGACGGCGTTCTGACACAGCAGCACCAACGACGACGGCTCGACCCGTTCGCCGACTTCGTGCACGCGCAGATCGACGCCGATGATGGGCTTCACGCCGGCGTACTGCGCCGCCTTGTAGAACTTCACCATCGCGAACAGATTGCTCTGATCGGTGAGCGCCACCGACGGCATCTTCGCAGCAGCGACCGCATCCATCAGGCCAGGACTGCCCTCGCTCTCGCTGGTGATGCGCACCACGCTGTCGACCAGCGAGTACTCGGTGTGCAGGTGGAGATGGACGAATGCAGTCACGTTACAGACCGACGACCGATTTTTCGCCCAGGCCGGCGCACGACAAGCGCTGTTCGGCAGCCAGTCGCACCGGCTCGAAGCTGTAGCGATGGATGGGCGTGGGGCCGTGACTCTGCAACGCCTTGTAGTGCTGTGGCGTGCTGTAGCCCTTATGCGCAGCGAAGCCGTATTCCGGATAGAGCGCGTCGAGCTCGACCATCATGCGATCGCGCGTCACTTTGGCCAGGATCGACGCGGCACCGATACAAGTCTTGAGCGCGTCGCCATCGATGATGGCTTCGTAACTGCATTTCATCGGCATGCCGACGAACGACGGGCACAGATTGCCGTCGATCTGCACGTGACCGGGTTGAATGTGCAAACCGATGAGGGCGCGGCGCATTGCCAGGTGGGTAGCCTGCAGGATGTTGTGGCAATCGATTTCGGCCACGTCGGCCCAGGCCACCGACCAGGACAGCGCGGTGCTGCGAATTTTGACGAACAGCGCTTCCCGCTCCTCGGCCTCGAGCTGCTTGGAATCGTTGATGCCTCGAATACGACGGCGCGGATCCAGGATCACCGCAGCCGCGACGACCGGACCGGCCAAAGGCCCGCGCCCCGCCTCGTCCACGCCCGCGACCAGCCCGGGCGCCTGCAACGGCAAAGCCAATGTCCGCTGGGATGCTGCCATCGCGTTCTTCTAAGCCACCTGCGCGAGCGCCGAAGCGCTGTTATGGAGTGCCGCCCGACAAGCGGCGCTTGACCAACAACTCCACGATGGCATCGGCGGCACGCGCGCTGGCGTCGCGTCGGAGCGTCTCGTGGATGGAGGCGAAAGTTTGCACGAGCTCGGCGCGATCGGCACGCTCGAGTTGTTGAAGTACCGCAGGCCCCAGCACGTCGGGGCGCACCTCGGCATTGAAAAACTCCGGCACCAGCGCCCGGCCAGCCAGCAGATTGGGCTGGGCGAAGAACGGCGCCTTGAAGAGTTTCAAATGCTTGAGCAGAAAACTTGTCAGCAGCCCGAGGCGATAGGCTACCACCATGGGACGCTTCACCAGGGTCGCTTCCAGGGTCGCCGTGCCCGAGGCCAGCAGCACCACGTCGCTGGCCGCCATCACCTCTTGCGCGTGCCCGTTGATCAGGGTGACCCGATCGCGCAACGCCGGACAGCTGGCCACCGCTCGCTCCAGCGATTCCTCGAAAATGCGCCGGGTCGCCTCGTTCGCCAGCGCCACGATGAAACGCAACTGCGGCCGCTGCTCCAGCAACCAAGCCATGGTCAGCGTGAAATCCGGACTGAGGCGCGACACCTCGCCTTGCCGGCTGCCCGGCAGCACCGCGACGTACTGATCCTTCTCCGGCAGCGCCAGCTGACGACGCGCGGTCTCGGCGCTCATCTCCATGGGCACTTGATCGGCGAGCGGATGGCCGACGAACTCGGCCTGCACCGAATGCGCGTCGTAGAACGGCTTCTCGAACGGCAACAGACACAGCACCAGGTCCACCGCGCGCCCGATGGTCTGCACGCGACCCTGGCGCCAGGCCCAGACCTGCGGGCTGACGTACTGCACGGTCGGAATGCCGACCTCTTTGAAACGCGGCGCGATGCGTAGATTGAATTCTTTGGCGTCGACGCCGACGTACACCGCCGGGCGCTCGGCCAGCACTCGATCGATGAGCATGCGTCGAATCCGAAACAGCCGCGGTAGGTGCGGGATGATTTCGAACAAGCCCATCACCGACAGGCTTTCCACCCGCTCCCACACTTCGCAGCCAGCCGCAGCCATGCGCGACCCGGCAATGCCGGCAAAGCGTGCCTGCGGAATGCGCTGTCGAAGCGCGGCAATGAGCTGCGCACCGAGGTTGTCCCCGGAAGCTTCGCCGGCGACCAGGACGATGAGTGGTGCGGCGTCGGACTTAGTCACTGACGGCCGCTACCGGACGATGCCAACTCGCTCACGCCGCGGCGTGGAGTCGTTGAGGAAATCGATCAGCAGTTGCAGCTCGGGTTGGTCCTTGCCGCGCTGTTCGATTTGTTCGGTGGCTTCGATGAGCTTCAACTGCGAGCGATACAGGATCCGATACGCATCGCGGATGTTACGAATCTGTTCGGCCGAATAGCCGCGTCGTTTCAGGCCTTCGGAATTCACGCTGTGCGGCTCGGCAGGCCGGCCGACTGCCATCACGAACGGCGGCACATCGCGCGTCACCGCCGTGTTGTTGGCGATGAAGGCATGCGCGCCGACCTGACAAAACTGATGGATGCCGGCGAAGCCGCCCATGTGCACCCAGTCGCCGATGATGACGTGACCGCCGAGCGTTGCGTAGTTGGCCAGCACGCAATGCGAGCCGATCACGCAATCGTGGCCGACATGCGAACCGGTCATGAACAGATTGTCGCTACCGATCTTGGTGACCAACTGATCCTTGGTGGTACCGCGATTGACGGTGACGTTCTCGCGAAACGTGTTGCGATCGCCGATCTCGAGCCGTGTCGGCTCGTTGTTGTATTTCAGATCTTGGGGCGCCGCGCCGATCGAGGCGAACTGAAAAATCTTGTTGTCGCTGCCGATGGTGGTCGGCCCGTCGACCACCACGTGCGGGCCGATCCAGGTGCCGGCGCCGATGACGACGTTGGCCCCGATGACCGTATACGCGCCAACTTGCACGTCGGGCGCGAGCTGCGCGCTAGGGTCGATCAGGGCTGTAGGATGAATAGCCATCGTGGCAACTTCCGCTTACTTCTTGGTCTCGCCCGGCGCCACCATCATCTCAGCACTGCAAGCTTCCTCGCCGTTCACTTCGGCGACCGTGGAAAACTTCCAGATGCCGCGGATCGAGCGTTCCAGCGTCGCCTTCAGGATCAACTGATCGCCCGGCTCCACCGGCCGGCGAAAGCGGGCCTTGTCGATGCCGACGAAGTACAGCTGCCGATGCTCGTCCGGATACACGCCGGCGGTGACGAACGCCAGGATGCCGGCCGTCTGCGCCAGCGCTTCCAGAATGATCACGCCAGGGAACACTGGCCGATGCGGAAAGTGACCGGGGAAGAACGGCTCGTTGATGGTCACGTTCTTGAGCGCGCGAATGTGCTTGCCTGAGACGCACTCGAGCACCCGGTCCACCAACAGGAACGGATAGCGATGCGGTAGCCGACGCATGACTTCATGGATATCCATGGTCAGGACGTCGCCAGCGGCGGTCTCGGGATTCTGCGTGCTCTCGGTCATCTGAAGCCTTGTTATTCCTCGGGTTCTGCCGGCGCCGCGGACTCATCGGCGGCACCACGCTGCCGGCGGACTTCGCGAACGAATTGGTCCAGCCGGTGGAAGCGGGCCGCATTCTTGCGGAAACGAGTCGTTTCGTCGACCGGTATCCCGCTGGAGTAGTAGCCGGGCTTACGGATGCTGCTGTTCACGAACGATTTACCGGTGATCACCACGTCGTCGCAAATGCTCAGATGACCGGCCACGCCGACCATGCCGCCGATCATGCAACGCTTGCCGATGACGGCGCTGCCGGAAATACCGACGCAGCCCGCAATCGCCGTGTGATCGCCGATGCGCACGTTGTGGCCGACCTGAATCTGGTTATCCATCTTCACGCCGTCGCCAATCACCGTGTCCTCGATGGCACCACGGTCGATGGTGGTGCTGGCACCGATCTCGACGTCGTTGCCGATACGCACGGTGCCCACTTGCGGGACCTTGAGCCACTCGCCTTTATCGGGCGCGAGGCCGAAGCCGTCGGCGCCGATCACGACGCTCGGC
>NZ_JAEUPY010000886.1 GCF_016790065.1 Steroidobacter sp. | reverse complement strand
CGAGATGCCGTGCATGCCGGCCTTGTTGCGGACGGCAGATTCGGTGCGACGTAACGTGCTGGCAATCATGTCCGGGGCTGCGCCGGTCTCCGCCAGTTCCCGCAGCGTCTTCAAGTCCGCCGATGACCACTCATTGCGATTGACACGGCGCTGGAAGCTGATTCCGGGCCCGCCGCATCTGCGCCGCCCATACATGGGCCGCGAAACCTCACTCATACTCTCTCCACGACCATCGACTCAGAATCAACCCAGCTTTGACAGCCCGAGCGCGATAAGTTCCGTGGCAGGTATTACTTCAACTGCCGGAGCGTCCCCCGGGCCCGCTGCGTACGAAGTTGAAGGCCTGGCCGATCTGGCCCAGGAACGCGACGGCGCCGGCGACGATGGCGGACACCACTTTGAACTTGTCACCCGCCGACCAGCTGAACCAGATCACCGCCAGTAACAAAACGATCAGTAGCACGGCGGTGACCGTGGAGCGCCAGCCCTTGCCAGCCCCTTGAGTGGCATCCTGCTGCCACTGAGCCACGTCGTCGTTGCTCTCGGCAGTGCGCACGAAGCTTTCGAAGCTCGGGTCGGCGATCTTCGGCCACGGATCCAGTTTCAATAGACCGCGCGTCAGCAAAGCTTGAATAGTCGCAACGTTTCGCGGATTGGCCAGACGCCCACGCGCCAGTTCATACAGCAGCACGCGCTCCGATCGACAACACAGCTTCCAGATGCGGTGATGATCGACTGCCGCCAAGTGCGGATGCGTGCGCGGCGCGTCCACGTTTTCCAGATCGCGACACTCGAATTTTTGTAGCACGTTGTCCCAGCGCAGCGCTTCTTCCAGCGGCAGCGCGTGTTGCGGCCCCGACTCGGGATAACGCTCTGGGTGATAGAGCTGCTCGATGGGCGAGCGACGACACAGAATCATCACCTGCACGTCCGGATTCTCGACCAGCCGCTCCAACGCATCCAGAATGTCGCGACGGCGCGGAGCGTCCGCGAGCGCAATTTCCAGATTGGTGAGCAGCACTATTCCTTGCAACACGCGCTCCGACGCAAGCTCGGTGTACAGCGCCTTGGTCGCCAAGTTCACCCGCGTCACACCAGCGATGGCACCCGCCCGCACGGCAAGCACCACCCGATCCACTTCTTCAACAGGAATACGGCGAGAGTAGAACACCACGCCATGATTGGAGTTGGCCGACGTCGCCAGCCGATGACCGTGTTTGTGTAATCCGGTGCCCAGCAGGCGACGTGCGATGAACAGCGATAACAGCCAGGTCACAAACAACGCCGACAGCAATGCCAAGACACTGCCCAGCAAGCCAGCGACTCCTTCGAAGCGGCGGGCGTCGTCATCATGCATTTCTACCGGCGTCTGTGCCGGTTCCGCACGAATCGTGAAGCTCTGGCCGTCGGTAGTCCGGAACGAGCATTCCTCGACCGTCTGCTTGGAATGGCACACCGGATTCCAACCATTCATACGGCCGAGCAAACGAATGCGACGCTGCTGTGTCTCCCCCTGCACGGCCGCATCCCAGGTCTCTCGGCGCCAGAAGTCCAGATCGCGACGAGTGATCAAGGTCGCCAGCGGCGGCTCATCGAACACACACAACGCCCAAACATTTTCCTGGCCCGCGGCCGGTTTGCCGTTGCAGGTCCCGAGCGAATAACCAGGCACCGGCATGACCTTGGACGGTTTCGCCAGCTGTGCGGCCGGCGGAAAATCACGCTCGCGATTGTCGCTGGACGACAGCCAACGATGCAGATCGCTGGCGATGACAGCACTGCGTTGCTGAATGTCGTGGGCCGCGCCCAGCAACCCGTCGCGCAGCAGTCCTTGCACTTGAACGTCGTGATATCCCAACGCCATCCAGCCCGCCGGCAGCGCCGAGATCAACAGCAACCACAGCGCGATACAAACACTATGAACTGAAAACCTGTGCTGTAAAAACACCGCGGCCACCGCCAGCGCCAACAACACCCACATGACCCGAGTAATCAAGCTGACCGGACCCTCGGCCCACAGTTCGTACACCGTCACCAGACTCAGCGCGACAGCAAACACTCCAACGCCCCAGTGCGCGTAGCTGCAACTCGAT
>NZ_JAEUPY010000932.1 GCF_016790065.1 Steroidobacter sp. | reverse complement strand
GCGGTTCTCTGCAGCTTGCGTCTGCTCCAGCGCTTCCATGAAGCGTCGCGTCCAGGCAGCGATGTCGTTACGCCGAAGCACTTTCATCATGTCGGCGTGACGCTCGCGACGTTCGTTGAGTGGCATCGACAATGCAGCCTGCATCGCATGACTGACACCGCGCACGTCGTACGGATTCACTAGTAACGCAGCCGTTAATTCACGCGCTGCGCCAGCCAGGTTCGACAAGATCAATACACCCGGATCGGCCGGATCCTGCGCGGCCACGAACTCTTTGGCCACCAGGTTCATGCCATCGCGCAACGGCGTCACCAAGCCGACCTTGGCGGCGCGAATGAAGCCCATCAAGGTCGCGTGCGGGAAGTTGCGATTCAGATAACGGATCGGCGTCCAGTCGGTATCGGCAAAGCGTCCGTTGGTACGACCGGCGGCCTGTTCGAGGGCCTGCCGAATCTCCGCATACGCCCGCACATCGGTACGCGACAGCGGCGCGATCTGAATGTATGTAATGCGGCCCAGATTTTCCGGGTGGGTTTCCAGGAACTGCTGATAGGCAGAGAAACGCTCGACCAGGCCTTTGCTGTAGTCGAGCCGGTCCACACCCATCATCAACGAGCGGCCCGCCAAGCTGTCGGTCATGCGACGAACCACCTCAGTGGTACTCGCTTCCACGGCTTCGCTTTCAACGGTGTTCACATCGACGCCGATGGGAAACACTTCAGCACGAATCACGCGCTCGCCGATACGAATGCGGCCGTCCGCGCGCACCGCTTCAGCACCGAACAGGTGTTCGATGCCGCTATGAAACGAACGCAGATCGTTGTGCGTCTGGAAGCCAACCACGTCGTAGCTGGTGAGATCGCGCAGCAGCTCCGCGTAGCACGGCAGGACGCGCAACATCTCGATGTTCGGAAACGGAATGTGCAGGAAGAACCCGAGGGGTCGCTGCACGCCGAGCTCACGCAGACGACGACCGAGCGGAATCAGGTGATAGTCGTGCACCCACACCAGATCGCGCGGCTGTAATAGCGGCAGCAGTTTCTGCGCGAAGATGCGATTGACGTTCTCATAGGCCTCGCGCTGTTCGTGCGAATAACGCATGCCCTTGGAGAAGTAATGGAACAACGGCCACAGCACGTCGTTCGAGTAACCGTTGTAGTACAGCTCGAACTCGGCCTTGCGCAGTTCGATGGTGGCGTAGGACACGCCTTCGCGAATATGGATGTCAGGCTCGCCTGGTTCGCCGTCGCTGGTTTCACCGCCCCAGCCGAACCACAGTCCGCCGGTGCGCTTCAGGGCGCTGAGGATGCCCACCGCCAAACCACCGGGCGCGGCCGATTTGCGGGGAAGGGAGATGCGGTTGGAAACGCAGACAAGTCGTGTCATCTAGTCCGTTTGCTCGCAGCACTCTGCGGCCCAGGGTTGGCCAAGGTTGGTCGGTAACCCGCCGTAACGTTTCGCACGGCGAAAAAGTTTCACGGCTGACCGCAATGCTGGCCGCGAAAGTGCCCCGAGCGCCGGCATGACCAGCGTTGTCTTTTCAGGATTCTCCTGGCGGTTCAGTGAATTAAGCCGGCCACGGCAGCCGTCGTCGGCTGCGAAGGCAGCGTTCACCGGAAGATATAGCCGGCTCGCTGCCTGCAACGGCGCCGAAAACGCTAGAATTCGCGCCCCCATCGATACCGACATCGACCCTTGGAGTGCTGCGGTCCATGAAAAAGCCCATCAACGTTGCGATCACCGGCGCCGCCGGCAATATCGGTTATGCCCTCGCCTTCCGCGTCGCCTCCGGCGGCATGCTGGGTCCGGATCAACCGATCAACCTGCACCTGCTGGAAATCACGCCGTCGCTGCCGGCCCTGCAGGGCGTGGTGATGGAGCTCAATGACTGCGCGTTCCCGACCCTCAACAAGATCGTCGCCACCGACGATGCCAAGGTCGCGTTCAAGGATTGCGATGTCGCTCTGCTGGTCGGCGCGCGTCCGCGTGGCCCGGGCATGGAGCGCAAGGATCTGTTGCTGGCCAACGCGCAGATCTTCTCGGCACAGGGCAAGGCCCTCGACGCCGTCGCGAATCGCAACGTGCGCGTGCTGGTCGTCGGCAACCCGGCGAACACCAATGCGTTGATCGCTCAGCGCAACGCGCCGAACCTGAATCCCCGCAATTTCACCGCGATGGTTCGCCTCGATCACAACCGCGCGTTGTCGCAGCTCGCCGAGAAGACCGGCTCGCACAACACCCAGATCAAGAAGGCCATCATCTGGGGCAATCATTCCGCCACTCAGTACCCCGACCTGCATCAGACCACGGTCGACGGCAAGGCGGCGTTGTCGCTGGTGGATCAGAAGTGGTACGCCGAAACATTCATCCCGGTGGTGCAGCAGCGCGGCGCGGCAATCATCAAGGCTCGCGGGCAGTCGTCGGCGGCCTCGGCGGCCTCCGCCGCCATCGACCATATTCGCGACTGGGTGCTGGGCACCGCCGAGGGCGATTGGGTCAGCATGGGCGTGCCTTCCGATGGCAGCTACGGCATTCCCGAAGGCGTGATTTACGGCTATCCGGTCACCTGCAAGAACGGCGAATACCAGATCGTGCAGGGCCTCTCGGTCAACGACTTCAGCCGCCAGCGCATGGACGCCACCCTCAAGGAACTGCTGGAAGAGAAGGATGGCGTGAAGGAACTGATTTAAGCCTTCAAGTGTTGCCCCTCCCGGCGGAGGGGCACACATAGATAAGAGCGGCGAACGTGTCCTTGTGATGCGTTCGCCGTTTTGCTTTGGTCCGAGGCATCTGCGGCTTGCTGCCTCGCGCGGCTCAAGTTACTGTCGTTGGCAACGCGCGACAGGCTCGCCGTGATTGCATTGTCGGACATACCGACTGAGGTTCATGACGTGAGCACAGTGATCTGGATTTTATTGTTCGTGCTCGGCGCCCTGACGCTCGCTTACAACCGGGCCTCGCTACTGACCGCCACCCTGGTGTACGGCGGCGGTTTGCTGGCTTACGGCTTGTTCGGCGAACCTTCCCTGCCCTGGTTGATCGTGCTGTGGGTGGTGCTGGCGGTGCTGGTGTTCTTGAACATCGATGCGCTGCGCATTCGTTTCATCTCCCGCCCGTTCCTGCGCACCTATCGACGCATGCTGCCGTCGATGTCACAAACCGAAAAGGACGCGCTCGAAGCCGGCACCGTGTGGTGGGACGGCGAGCTGTTCAGCGGCGGCCCGGATTGGGAAAAGCTGTTGTCGGCCGCTGCGCCCAAACTCACCGCCGAAGAACAAGCCTTCATCGACGGTCCGTGCGAAGAACTGTGCCGCATGATCGACGACTGGGACCTCACTCATCGTCGCGCCGATCTGCCGCCGCACCTTTGGGACTACGTGAAGAGCAAAGGCTTCTTCGCCATGATCATCCCGAAAAAATACGGCGGCCTGGAATTCTCCGCGTATGCGCACTCGTGCGTGCTGGTGAAGTTGGCGAGCCGCTCGGGCGTGGTGGCATCGACGGTCGCCGTGCCGAACTCACTCGGCCCCGGTGAGTTGTTGCTCCACTACGGTACGCAGGAACAGCGCGACCATTATTTGCCTCGCCTGGCTCGCGGCGAGGAAGTGCCTTGCTTCGCTCTGACCGGTCCGCGTGCCGGCTCCGATGCGGCGTCGATTCCTGACTCGGGCATCATCTGCAAAGGCATGTTCGAAGGCCGCGAGATCCTTGGCGTGAAGCTGAACTTCAGCAAGCGCTACATCACGCTCGCACCGGTCGCGACGGTGGTCGGTCTGGCCTTCAAGCTGTTCGACCCCGACAAGTTGCTGGGCACCGACAAGACCGACTACGGCATCACTTGCGCTTTGATCCCGCGTCATACGCCGGGCATCACCATCGGCCGTCGTCACTTCCCGATGAACGCGCCGTTCCAGAACGGCCCCATCCAAGGCAAGGACGTGTTCGTGCCGCTGGATTATTTGATCGGCGGCATCAAGATGGCCGGTCAGGGCTGGCGCATGCTGGTCGAACAATTATCGGTGGGCCGTTGCATCTCGTTGCCCTCGAGCGCGACCGGCGCTGCTAAGGCAGCCGTGTTTGCAACCGGCGCGTATGCCCGCATTCGCCGGCAGTTCAATGTGCCGGTGGGTCAGTTCGAAGGCGTGATGGAAGTGCTGGCTCGCATGACCGGCACCACTTACATCATGGACGCCGCGCGCTCTGTGACTGCGGGTGCCATCGATGGCGGCGAGAAACCTTCGGTGCCGTCGGCGATGCTCAAGTATCACCTCACTGAATACGGCCGCAGCATCGCCAACGACGCGATGGATATTCACGGCGGCAAAGGTATCTGTCTCGGACCGAAGAACTATTTGGGTCGCGGTTATCAGCTGGTGCCGGTGGCCATCACCGTCGAAGGCGCCAATCTGCTGACCCGCAGCTTGATCATCTTCGGCCAGGGCGCGATTCGCTGTCATCCGTTCGTGCTGCGAGAAATGAACGCGGCGAAGGACAAAGACAAGCGCAAAGGCACCATCGACTTCGACGCGGCGCTGTTCGGACATATCGGTTTCACGATCAGCAACGCCGTGCGCTCAATGGTGATGGCGCTTACGCTGGCGCGCTTCTCCCGCGTGCCGGAGACGGGCGGGACTCAGCGCTTCTATCAGCACATCAATCGTTTCAGCGCCTCATTCGCCTTCGCCACCGACGTGGCCATGCTGACGCTCGGCGGCTATCTGAAAAAGAAAGAAAGCCTGTCGGCACGACTCGGCGATGTGCTGTCGTGCATGTACCTGGCGTCGATGGTGTTGAAACATTACGAGAACCAGGGCCGGCAAGAAGCGGATCTGCCGTTGGTGGAATGGGCGTGCCGGAATCTGCTGTACAAGGCTCAGGAACAATTGCACACCTTCCTGCGCAATTTCCCGAATCGGTTCCTGGCGGCGTTCATGCGGTTCTTCATTTTCCCGCGCGGCCAGACGTATCACGCACCGTCCGATCCGCTCAGCCAGGAACTGGTCGACCAGGTGCTGCATCCAACCGTGACTCGCGATCGCCTCACCGATGGTGTGTATCGCACGGTCGAGCCGACCAATCCGCTCGGCCTGCTGCATGAAGCGCTGGTGTTGAGCGAAACCGCCGAGCCGTTGGAAAAGCGCATTCGAGTCGAAGGCGTGAAAACCGGCAAGGTCACGGCGTTGGATCTGCCGGGCCAGATTCAACAAGCGCTCGCTGCGGGCCTGTTGTCCGAAACTGAAGCTGCCATGCTCCGTGATTACGACCGGCGCGTGATGGACATTGTGAACGTCGACGATTTCGCCACCGAAGAGCTGGTTGCCGGTCAGCAACCGGTCGAGTTGCGCCCCGCGCGGGTCAGCAACGCCTAACACCCTCCAGCGCAGGCGGTGGGAGCTTCCACCGCCTTCCGGCCGCGAGTACATTAGCCGGGCACGTCCAGTGCTCGTTGCTTCGCTCATCCCCTCGGAGCTTTCTAAGAATGAAACACTTACTCAAGACCCGTTTCGTGTTGGCCGCGGCCATTGCCAGCGTCGGCCTGGCCGGCATTGCCTTGGCACAAGCGAAGCGCACGCCCGCACCGGCCGGCGCCGAGCTTTATTTCATCGCACCCGCCGACGGCGCCACGGTCAGCAGCCCGGTGACGGTGAAGTTCGGACTCAAAGGCATGGGCATCGCGCCCGCCGGCATTCAGTTCGACAACACCGGCCATCATCACCTGATCATCGACGCCGAACTGCCGCCGGTCGGCGCGCCGATTCCTACCGACGCCAACCATGTGCACTTCGGTAAGGGCCAGAGCGAGGCCACGGTCGAGCTCAAGCCGGGCAAGCACACGTTGCAACTGTTGCTCGGCGACTTCGCGCACACCCCGCACGATCCGGTGGTGGCGTCGAAGAAAATCACGATCACGGTGAAGTGACGCGATCCATCCTGCATGTAGACATGGACGCGTTCTACGCGTCCGTGGAGATGCGCGACAATCCTGAGTTGCGCGGCAAACCGGTGATCGTGGGCGGCCTCGGCGGACGTGGTGTCGTCGCGGCCGCTTCGTATGAAGTACGCAAGTACGGCGTGCATTCGGCCATGCCGATGCGCGAGGCGCTGAACCGCTGTCCCCACGCGGTGTGCGTCAAACCTCGGTTCGAACAATACAAAGCGGTCTCGAATGTCGTGTTCGAGATCTTTCATCGCTTCACGCCGCTGGTCGAGGGCTTGTCGCTCGATGAAGCGTTTCTGGATGTGACGCAGAGTCAGCGGGCGCTGGGCTCGGCGGAATCGATCGCGAGCCAGATCAAGTCACTCATTTTGAAAGAGACGCAGCTCACTGCGTCAGTGGGTGTAGCGCCCAATAAGTTGGTCGCCAAGATCGCGTCGGATTTGCGGAAGCCCGATGGGTTGGTTGTGGTTCCGCCCGAGCAAGTTTCTGCGGTGCTGGATCCTTTGCCGATTCGACGGTTGTTCGGCATTGGGAACAAGACTGCGCCGCATCTCGAGCGGCTTGGCATCGTGACTTTGCGAGATTTACGACAAGCGCCAGATGCGACGTTGCGGTCGGTGTTTGGCAAACACGCAGCGCAGTTGAAAGCCCGAGCCGCTGGCGATGACGATCGGCCGGTCATTCCGGATTGGGACGAGAAGCGGATTTCTTCCGAGACTACCTTCGATAAAGACATCGTCGATGTTAAGCAGCTGCATGCTGAGCTTGCTCAACTCGCGGATCGAACTGCGGCGAGGTTACGGGCGCAGGAATGGATGTCGGAACTCGTCGTCGTGAAGATTCGACGGCACGATTTCAAAACTTACACCAGGCAGTGTGCTATTCGGCCTGCCACTCAGGAGACGCGGCCTCTCGCGGCTGCCGCCGCTAAGCTGCTTGATGAATGGATTGCTTCGCAGCCCCGCACAGCTATTCGGTTACTCGGCGTTGGCGCGGGAGAGCTTACGGCGCAGTCTCAAATGGAGTTGTTCTCTGTTCCTGAGACCAAGAAGAATCAGCATCTCGATTCGGCTCTTGATGACATTCGCGCTAAGTTTGGGACTGCCGCTGTTTCGCGGGCTAGTTCGTTGCGCTCTCGCGAACCTCGCTCGTAGCTTCGCTCCGGAGAGCTCCGCCTGACATGTCGGCAGCTCACATCGCTAGGTCGGGTGACCCTTCCGGCACCACTTCGGGAATGCGCCTGACATGTCGGCGCTCGCAACGTCAGGGTCGGGTAGGCCCTCCCGGCACCGCTGCACCCGCCGCGCCACGCGGACGCGTGTCGCTGCGCTTGTACATCCATGTAGCGCTATGGGACCGACATCCATGTCGGATCCAATTGCCGGGAGGGCCTACCTGACCCTGACGCTGCCGATAGGTTGGATGACATTTTGGGCTCACAGACGTCGGATCGGACTGGGCCCCGTTGGGTCGATGACATTTTTGGCTTCCAGACATTGGGGTCGAGTGGCGTCGACGCTCTGGCTCCGTTTCCCTTGCAAAACCGGTTTTCTTCTTGGCATCGCACTCGCTCTATCGCGCTATCACACCCCAGCCTTTCATAGCTGTGTATTTAGCATTTTAACGCCTGCGACTTTCGCGTAACGCCGTCGCCAAACTCTGGGCGCAATCACGCGGCACGCGGCCTTAGTTCGTTGCACTGTGCTTAGTGAGCTCCGCAATTGATCTTCGCTTGCGAGCACTATTAAATCCGTCACCCCAACACACTCGCAAGGAAGCGACATGTCTCAGAGTCACACGGATGTTTCTCTTAACAGCGCGACAGCTCAAAAAGAAAACCACGAAGAGCAGCCACACGAAACCACGCGCCAGAGGCGCGCGAGGCGTGAACGTGAGCGCGAGAGTCGCGAAAGCGAAAAGCCACGGAAGACCCCGGTGTGCACGCCAGTGCTGGATCTTCCGCTACTGGATCGAATCTATCATCTCAATCTCGACTACCTAGACTTGCTAGTCTCCGAAAGCACCGCGCCGGCGGGCGCGACACAGTTGCAGCACTTGCAAACAAAACATCGCGCAGCGCTCTGCGCATTGCCGAGGCAGGCGTTGAAGGCAGTGGCGGAAGTGCCGTACACACTGTACTCGCTGGGCTTTGAAGAAGAAGGTTTCTGGGACTCCGTGTGCACGGCGGCGACAGCCATCAACCCCAGTTCGGTAACGCAAAGATATTCACCAGGCGAAGACACATCAGCTCAGTGCGCCTTCTGCGAAGTAGCGTTGCTATATGCGTGGCATGTCGTGGCAACAAACATGATGGCCGCGCGCGTCACTCACGCGATGCCTGCGATGACTGCTTCGCGCCTGGCGAAAACGCCGCTGTGGGAGATCAAGCGAATCGCGGCGAGTCACGAAATTCTGATGATGCCGCGATGGCCAACCAATCCCGCCTTCTGGCCGGATTTGATTCGCTTCGCCGCCAGCAACGACACGCGCCGTTTGACGACCACACGGCTGCTCGGCACACAGCTGATCGCGGCTGAACTGGAAGTCGCGTGCCCGTTGAGCCGCCGCGAACCGCGGTCAGGTCCGTATGTGCCTTCGCCCCGACTGCGAGCCAGGAAGTTACAGATGGAACGTCACCTTGCTCCGAACAAGAGCAGTGTCACCCATGAGCGCGGGCCCGCGTAGCGACCCGTACAAAAATTCACAGCTCGATAACAACAACGAACAGGCAGTCCGTATGGACTTGAGCACCGACTCCTACGCCCACCTCCGCCGCCAACAAGAACTCGCCCTCCGCATGATTCGCCACGAAGCTCGCACGTGCACGATTCGAGAGTGCACTGGCCTCACCGACGATCGAATCCGCCGCCTCTTCCGAGTCCACGCGCACGAGTTGAGTTCCGATCCCGTGAAACGACACCGCGGCAAGTCGCCAAGGCAAATCGCATACTTCGTGCGTAACACCCGTTCCCAATTCGAATCGTCGCTACTGGCGAGCGCCTTCGCGGCGTTCGGGTTGTTACATCCGAAGCGCGGGCCGGGATCGGAAAAGAGGCCGGCCGTGAAGCCGGGCACGGTCGAGTTCGGCAGGATGTTTTGTGATGCCTATGAAACACATCAGCAGCTGCTGAATCACACCACGCTGTCGTTCGAGCACGCCTGGTTCCTGCTGAGTCTGCTGAACCGTAGCGGCGACTTGCATGCCGTGCGTTGCCGACGCTGTGACAGTTATTACCTGCGCGACAAGTTCAACATCTGTCGCGACACCTGCCCCACCTGCAGGCTGAGGCGCGCGCGGATCCGCTGCGCGGGTTTGAGGCGCCGGCGTCCGTGCTCGAGAGTCCGCTCCCGCGCGATGAGGGCTGACTGATAAACTGGGCGCATGCCATCGCGCTCGCCCAATACTCTCGCCGGGCCCTACCTCGAACGTGCCGCGCACCGTCGCAAAGACGAAGCGCATGTTCAGGCGGCGCTAGCCAACCCCGAAACCCTATTTCTGCCCGTATGGCAGACACGGAACTCCATCCTCAGGCAGGGCGACCTGCTGGCCGCGCACTTCGTGACCGGAGTGCGGGCGTTCGAGAGCGTCGAGACCGGCGACTTCGTGTTGTTGGGTGAGTTTCGGGGCCACGCCGTTTTCGCCGTCGGCTTGTCGGGCGAACGCCCGCAGATGGTGGATCCAGCCATCGATTTCCAAGACCTGCGCATGGTTGCCGGCGCGCTGCCGGCCGAGGAAGCCGGGCTGCTGGCGTACGCGCGAGCCATGGTCCACTGGAGCGAGACCCATCGTTTCTGTGGCCGATGCGGCTCGCCCACCCAGTCGGCGGACGGTGGCCATGTGCTCAGATGTAGTAACGAAGCCTGCCGTTCGCAGCAGTTTCCCCGCATCGATCCGGCCGTGATCGTGCTGGTAACTGACGGCGAACGCGCCCTGCTGGGCCGGCAGGCAGCCTGGCCGCCGGGCCGGTACTCGACGATTGCCGGTTTCGTGGAGCCGGGCGAGAGCCTCGAAGACGCGGTCGTGCGCGAGGTCCGCGAGGAGACCGGCGTGGAGGTCGAGGCGGTGGAATACCATTCCTCGCAGCCGTGGCCGTTCCCGTCGTCGTTGATGCTCGGGTTTACCGCCTACACCAGCCGCACGGACATCTTGCAGGTCGATGATGAGTTGGAAGACGTGCGCTGGTGGACGCGAGCCGAGATCGCCGGCGGCGCCGTGGCCCTGCCCATCACCCACTCCATCTCCTTCCGGCTGGTCGAGGACTGGTACGACTCGGGCGCCCACCGGCCGCTGCGACAGGAGCCGGGTGTGCGAATGTGGCAATTGCCGCGCCGTTGACCCGCCCGCCACGCCCCTTTTTCAGGGCGTGTTCATCCACCGTTGAAACTGCTGCTCTACAATCCTCGCCATGTGCCTGCTCGTCCTTGCTTGGAAACACCATCCTCGTTACCGCCTGATCCTCGCCGGCAACCGCGACGAGTTTCATGACCGCGCGGCCGCGCCACTGAATTGGTGGCAGGACGACCCGCGCATCCTCGGCGGCCGGGACCTCAAAGCCGGTGGCACCTGGCTGGGCGTGGCCCGCTCCGGCCGCTTTGGCGTGGTGACCAACTACCGCGACCTGATGGCGCCGGTGGAGAACGCACCCTCGCGTGGGCAGCTGGTCCCGCGATTCCTCACGGGCGCCACCTCGCCCAAGGAGTTCCTCGACGACCTGCGCGGCGCCGCCCCTCGCTACTCGGGATTCAACTTGCTGGTCGGCGGCACCCGCGCGCTGTACTACTACTCCAACCGTGGACCGAACCCGACCGCGTTGGCGCCGGGCGTGTACGGGTTGAGCAATCATCTACTCGACACCCCGTGGCCGAAACTCTCGCGCACCCGCGAGAAGTTCAACGCATTGCTGACACAGCCGGAGATCGCACCGGAGGATTTGTTCACGATGCTCAGCGACCGCGAACAGGCCAATGGCCCGGACCTGCCGTCCACCGGTCTGCCCGAGGATTGGGAGCGCGTGGTGTCCGCGCCTTTCATCGTCAACGAGCGCTACGGCACCCGCTGCTCCAGCGTGCTGTTGGTGGAGCGCACCGGTCGCACCATTCTCCAGGAACGTCGTTTCGATGCCGCCGGCATTCAGAGCGGCAACTCACGCTTCGAATTCACCAGCGCCGAAGTGCCCGAGGTGTGGTTCGAAGCCGAGGACCCGGACGAGCCGGTGGCGACCGACACTTCCTTCGATTCTTCGCCGGAATAGTTTCGCGAGCGGCGCTCTCGTGACAGCGAGGATGCGTGCGATGGCGGGACTGCTGGCGACGGCGTTGCTGTCGCCATGGGCGGCCGAAGCCAAAATCGAAATCGACATTCCCGAAGTCAGCGACGCCATCCAGGTCAACGTTCGCGCCTTCCTCAGCCTGACGCGCTATGCCGATCGCGACGACGTCACCGACGAGGTGATGAGTCGTCTGCAACGACGCATCGTTGCCGAGACCCGCCAGGCGCTGGAGCCGCTGGGCTATTACGAGCCCAATGTGACTTACGACGTGCACAAGGAAGCCCAGCTGTGGAAAGTCACCATCCACATCGAGCCTGGCCGACCGGTGCGACTCTCCGAGGTCAACGTCAACGTCGTCGGTGCGGGCGCCAACGACCGCGCCATTCGCGAGCTCATCGCAGCGGACGACATCAAGCCCGGCCTGCGCTTGAATCACGGCACCTACGAACGCGTCAAAGGCAGCCTGGTACGCGTGGCCAAGAACGAAGGCTATCTCGACGCCAAGCTCACCAAACATGACTTGGCCATCGACCGCAACGAACGGCGCGCGACTGTGGATCTCGAGGCCGACACCGGCGAGCGTTATCTGTTCGGCGACATCAAGATTGCGCAGGACGTGATTACCGACGAAGCCATGCGTCGTTTGTTACGCATGCATCCCGGCGATCCGTACACGCTCGACACCTTGCTGAGAACTCAGTACGTGCTCGACGACACGCAATATTTCTCAGTGGTCGACATCGAAAGTGGCGATCCCGATCGAGACACACGCACCGTCCCGATCACCGTCACAGCCGAACCGAGCCGGAAACATCGTTACGCCGCTGCGGCCGGCTACGGCACGGATACCAAAGTTCGCGGCAAGTTCACTTGGGACAATCGGCGCGTCAACGAGAGCGGCCACAAGTTCAAGCTGGAACTGCTCGGCTCGTCCATCGTCACCGATCTCACCGGCCGCTACGTGATACCGGTCATGGACATCGCGTTGGAAAAGCTGGAGTTCACCGGCACGCTCAGAGACGAAGAACTCGGCGACACTCGATCCGAGCGCGCCGAAGTGGGCGCGGGTTTGACTCAGGTACTGGGCCGCTGGCAGCGCGTACTGCAACTTCGTCTGTCCGATGAAAAGACCACGGAAGCCGACGGCAGCTCCAGCCGGAATTTCTATCTGGTGCCCAGCATCAGCTACTCCACCTTGCCGAGCTACATCGTCGGCGGTCGCAGACGACCTTATTTCTTCTCCGCCGAGGTACGCGGCTCGCCGGAAACGCTCGGCTCGGACGCGTCGTTCTTGCAGCTACGCGTGAAAGGCGAACGCTTGTTCGACTTGAGCGAGCTGTGGCACCTGCATTTGCGGAGCGAACTGGGCATCAGCCGCATCGCTGCCACGTCCGACCTGCCAGCATCGCAACGTTTCTTTGCCGGCGGTGAAGGCAGTGTGCGCGGTTTCGCGCTCAACGAATTGTCGCCGCGTGACGAAGAGAATCGCACCATCGGCGGTCGCAATCTCGCCACCGGCACCGTCGAAATCGTTCGTGACTTGCCGCGCAACTTCGGCATCGCAGCCTTCTACGACATCGGCAACGCCTTCGACGACTTCGATACTCCGGACCTGCAATACGCCGCCGGTCTGGGCGTCCGTTACAACATCGCGGTCGCCAGCTTCGGCGTGGACGTGGCGCAGGCATTGTCCGACTCCGGACGGTCGCCGCGATTCCATCTTTATATCGCGACTCAGTTTTGATGCGCGCCCGCACCATCCTGATCATCGTCACCGCGATTCTGCTGGTGCCCGTGGTGGCGGTGGGCGTGTTGTTGTATTCGGAAGCCGGGCTGCAAATGGTCGCCGGCCAGTTGTGGCGACTGGAGCGTTTCAACGTCAAGATCGACGGCGTGTCGGGGACGCTGTCCGGCCCGTTGCGCATCGCTCGCTTCGAACTGAATCATCCGCGCGTGCATTTCGTGGTGAACGACATCGTCATCGATCCACAACTGCGTGGGCTCTTCATACAAACGCTGCAGGCAGGCTCGGTGACAGCGGGCAGTTCCCTGGTCGAGCTGCATCAGGCCGACATGCCACCGAGCACGAAGCCACCGCGTTTCCTGCCGTCGTTTCTGCGCGTGGATGCTCGTAACGTCGAGCTGACCAACGTCCGTTACGTTCATTTGAACGGCATGATCGTCGACGCCAAGACCGTGCGTGGACGCGTGACGATTACTTCCAGCCGCTTGCGAGCGCGCGAGTTCGCCGTCGACGCTGATCTCTTCGATGCCACCGGCAACGCACGATTGCTGGCCGCGCCGGCCGCCGATCTACCGATGGGCCTCGACGGCGATGTGAGCGGCCAGCTGCACTTGCCTGATGTGGATCTGGTACTGAAAGGCACGGTCGCCGGCAACATCGAGCATCTGAACATCAAAGGCGATCTGCTCCAGCCCAGCGTCGCGAGCGCCACTGCAGTGATGACTCGGCCTGACAACAGCTGGAATATCGCCGGCAAAGTCACGTCCGCGCAGTTCTTGCTCGATCCTTGGCTGCCCGATCCGCCGCTCACGCTGCGTAACATCGCGCTCGATGTGGAAATGAATCCCGACGGCGTGCACGCCAAAGGCAAGGTCGGTGTTCCTGAAATCGACGACCAAGACTTGCTGGTCGATGCGCGCGGCCGTTATGCAGACCGGACGTTGTTCGTCTCCGAGTCCCAGATTCAATTGCAGGACTCGCCGGCCACGCTACACACCAACGGCAAGTTCATTTTCGACGGCGGGCCCGCGACCATCGATCTGATCGCGCAGTGGCAAGATCTGCAGTGGCCCCTGCGTGGCGAGCCGGTAGTCACGAGCTCCAACGGCGATGGCACGTTGCGCGGGCCGCTGCCGTATGACTTTGCTGTTACCGCCAGCCTGGCCGGCCACGACTTTCCTTCGGGCGCAGGCTCCGCGACTGGCGTGATCTCCAAAGAACAAGTGACGGTGGCAAGCTACTCGGTCAACGCATTGGGCGGATCGTTGTCCGGCAATGGTCAGCTGCAGTTCGCTCAGCCGCGCGCGTGGCGAATTCAAACCAACGCTACCAACGTCAATCCGGAAGCTTTGTTCAAAGACTTTCCCGGCAACCTCAACCTGGCCGCCAAAGCTTCCGGCGAAGGCTTCGACAAGAAGGCGATCTTCACCGCCGATGTGAGCGAGCTACGCGGCACGTTGCGAGGCGAATCGATCCAAGGCCGCGGCTTCGTGCAACGAGATCGCAAAGGCTGGACAGTGCGCGGCGCGCACTTGGGACTCGCCGATGCACGTCTTGCGCTCGATGGCATTTGGAAGGACACGGTCGAGGCCAACTGGTCGTTGAATGTTCCGTCGCTGGATCGGCTGTTGCCCAAAGCGAGCGGCAAGATCGTCTCCAAAGG
>NZ_JAEUPY010000854.1 GCF_016790065.1 Steroidobacter sp. | reverse complement strand
GGAGCGGTGATCTGCTCGGGCGCGGCATGCTGGAACTGCATGGCGCTGGCGAGACGGGCCTGGCGCTCTTCCTCTTCGCGATCGATGTCCGCTTGAGTGCGCAGCTGCATGCGAGACAGCAGCGACACGGTGTCGTGCTTGATGCGGTCGAGCATGGCGGTGAACAGTTCGAACGCTTCGCGCTTGTATTCCTGCTTCGGGTTCTTCTGCGCGTAGCTGCGCAGATGAATGCCTTGACGCAGGTAGTCCATCGCAGCGAGATGCTCGCGCCAGTGCGAGTCCAACTGCTGCAGCATGATGGCCTTTTCGATGTGACGAACCACCGGCGCGCCATACAAATCGACCTTGGCCTCGTAGGCCTTGTCGATGGCTTCGAGCACGCGCTTGCGCAGCCCGTCGTCGACCATGTTCTTGTCTTCTTCCAGCCAGGCCTTGGGATCGACTTCGACACCGAAGTCTTTATCCACGGACTGTTTCAGGCCGTTGAGATCCCACATCTCTTCCAGGCTGTGCTGGGGCACGAAACGATCGATCAACGCGTTGACCACTTCGTGACGAATGCCGGCGATGGCATCGCCCACATCTTCAGCGGCCATCAGATCGGAGCGCTGGGCGTAGATGACTTTGCGCTGATCGTTGGCAACGTCATCGTATTCGAGCAGGTTCTTACGAGCATCGAAGTTGTGTGCTTCGACCTTGCGCTGAGCGCGCTCGATTTGTTTGGAGAGCATGCGGCTCTCGATCACTTCGCCTTCCTTCATGCCGGCGGTTTGCAGCCAGCGTTTGACGCGCTCCGGGTCACCGAAGATGCGCATCAAATTGTCTTCGAGCGACAGATAGAAGCGGCTCGAACCAGCATCGCCCTGACGGCCCGAACGGCCGCGCAGCTGATTGTCGATACGGCGAGACTCGTGCCGCTCGGTGCCGACGATGTGCAAGCCGCCGGCGGTCAGCACCGCTTCGTGACGAACCTTCCACTCTTCGCGCACGCGAGCTTTGGTCGCGTCGTCGATCTCGCCCAAGCCCTGCAATTCAACTTCCAGATTGCCGCCGAGCACGATGTCGGTACCGCGGCCGGCCATGTTGGTGGCGATGGTCACGCTGCCGGGTCGGCCCGCTTGCGCGACGATCAAGGCTTCGCGTTCGTGCTGCTTGGCATTCAGCACCTCGTGCGGAATCTTTTCCTTCTCGAGCAGCTGCGACAACAACTCGGAAGTTTCGATGGATGTAGTGCCCACCAGCGCCGGCTGGCCGCGCGCCACGCAATCGCGAATGTCTTCGATGATGGCTTCGAACTTGTCCTTCTGAGTGAGATAGACGAAGTCCGGATGATCTTTGCGGACCATCGGCCGGTTGGTGGGAATCACCACCACTTCCAGGCCGTAGATGGACTGGAACTCGAACGCTTCGGTATCAGCCGTACCGGTCATGCCGGCCAGCTTGGTGTACATACGGAAGTAGTTCTGGAAGGTGATGGACGCGACCGTCTGGTTCTCTTCGCGAACCCGCACGCGCTCCTTCGCCTCGATGGCCTGATGCAAACCATCCGACCAGCGACGGCCCGGCATGGTGCGGCCGGTGAATTCATCGACGATCACCACTTCGCCGTTACGAACGATGTATTCGACATCGCGGTGATACAACGCATGCGCGCGCAGCGCCGCGTTCAAGTGATGCATGATGCGGATGTTGGCCGCGTCGTACAGGCTCTCGCCGGGCTGTAACAAACCCGCTTCAGCGATCAACTGCTCGGCATGCTCGTGACCGGCATCGGACAGATGCACCTGTCGCGATTTCTCATCCGCCCAGTAATCGCCTTCGCCTTCTTCGTTGTCCTGGCGCTTCAAGCGCGGCGCCAGCTCGTTGATCTTCAAGTAGAGCTCGGTGCTCTCTTCGGCCGGGCCGGAAATGATCAGCGGCGTGCGCGCTTCGTCGATCAGGATGGAGTCCACTTCGTCGACGATGGCGTACACCAACGTGCGCTGCACGCGGTCTTCCAAGCGGAACGCCAGGTTGTCACGCAGGTAGTCGAAGCCGAACTCGTTGTTGGTGCCGTAAGTGATGTCGCATGCATAGGCAGCGCGCTTCTCTTCCGAGCTCTGGCCGCTCTTGATCACGCCGACCGTGAGGCCGAGGAAGCGATAGATCCGGCCCATCCAGTCGGCGTCGCGCGAGGCCAGGTATTCGTTGACCGTCACCACGTGCACGCCCTTGCCGGGCAGCGCATTCAGGTACGCAGCCAGGGTAGCGACCAGCGTCTTACCTTCGCCGGTACGCATTTCGGAAATCTTGCCCTGATGCAGAGCCGAGCCACCGATGAGCTGCACATCGAAGTGCCGCATGCCCAGCACGCGACGGGCCGCTTCGCGGGTGGCCGCGAACGCCTGGGGCGCGAGGTCATCGAGAGTAGTGCCCTGATCCAGCTGCTGGCGGAACTCCGCCGTCTTGGCCTGCAACTGCTCGTCGGACAATGCCCGGAAGGAGTCTTCCAGAGCATTGGTCTTCTCGACGATCCGGGAATAGCTGTTCAAAAGTCGCTGATTGCGACTGCCGAACAACTGGGTCAGCCAATTCGCCACGCTGAAACTCCGGGGAAGGGGCCGTCAGGGGCCCACAAAGCCTGTTGGGAAAAGCCCGTTATTGTACACGTGCGCCCGGCGACTCTAATTAAGGTCTCGCCAGCTTTTAATAGCCGGGGCGGTGGCAGGCTGGGGGCAGCCGTGCCGAAAACAAGCTCGGGTAGGTGTTTTTTAGCGGCGTCCGTTCAGCGACGGACGAAGGTCATCGGGTCGACCGCGCGGCCCTGCTTCAGCACTTCGAAATGCAGGTGCGGGCCGGTGGAACGGCCGGTCGAGCCGATCAGTGCGATGGGCTGGCCTTTTTGCACAGTGTCCCCGACCTGAACCAGCGCTTTCTGGTTGTGGCCGTAGCGGGTCACGTAGCCGTTGCCATGATTGATCTCGACGGTACGGCCGTAGCCGAACCGATCCTTGGAATAGGTCACCACGCCGGAGGCGACCGCGACCACCTGCGAGCCGGCCGGGCCGGCAAAGTCGACACCCTGGTGATAGGCGTTACGACCGGTGAACGGATCGGCGCGATAACCGAAGTGGGAGGAAATCCAGCCCTGCAGCACCGGGCGGCCGTCCGGCACCACCTGGCGGCTCAAGTTACGGGTGGACATCATGCTTTCCAGCACGCTGAGCTGACGCTCGCGGTCACGGATCTGGTTGGCCAGGTCGTCGAGCATCGCGGTCAGCTCGGGAGCGGCAACGGTGGCGCTTTCCATCAAGCCTTCGGGACCGCCGACGGCCGGCTCGCTATCGAAATTGAACTCGCCCTTGTCCAGGTTGGCCATCTCGGTGAGCCGGCGACCCAGCGCATCGAGGCGGATCACATGGGCATTCATCTGGCCGACGCGGCTGGTCAGCGCATCGAGCCGTTCCTGTAAATCGCGGCGGGCATTGGCGACTTCGACACGCTGCTGCTCAAGTTTCGCGCCCCACTCCGTGACCTGGCCCGCCGGGTTGAACACCAGGCCGCCGCGGCCGAGCTGCACGCCCGCGAACAGGACACCGGCCAACACAGTCACCACGGTCGCAATCGTCACCGCCATCGCCAACGGACGGCCGAGCTCGAATTGCCGAGCCTTGCCGAAACGCTTGGAGAACACGATGACGTTCATTTGATCACTACCTTCTCACTTTCGCGCCGTAAATCGGCCAGCTTCCACTGGCGGCACGACAAAACGTTCACACCCGCCAGGCACTCGCTGCTTCCAGCAATGAGATGCGCGACGACCGGGCCATGGTCTATGGCTCGAGCAGAACTGCGGTGGACGTAGAACCGAATGTTCGAGTTGTACATCCTGGCAACCCCGCTATCGTGGTCGGCCTCGCTAACGCGAGTCTCGAACCGTAGACCGGTGGCTTTGCGTCCCCGCCTTTCGACGGGTTTGCCCTTAACAGTGACCGGAATATGCATAACGTAGCGTCCAAAGATCAAGCGTCTGGAGCCCAACTTCTCGCTTTCAGCTTATGACTGATCGTTTCAAGCCGCTGGGCGAAACCGTTGGCCCGTTATTCGCGCAACTCGAACAGCGCGTGGCGGCCCACGCCGAACTCACCGATCGGGTCCGCGCCGCGCTCACCGGACCGGAAAAAGATCATGTGGTGTCAGCGAGTTGCCGCGGGGACACGCTGGTAGTGCTGGCGGATTCGGCGGCCTGGTGCCCGCAGATTCGTTATGCCCAGGTGCAGTTGCTGGAACTGTTAAATAGTTCCGCCCCTAGCCCGGGTGAGAAGCCAGTCACGAAAGTAAAAGTTCGGGTCGGCAGGAAGCCGAGCGAGGCAAACCCGTCAACTGGGCGCTAACGGCACAATTACGCGCTAACCATTGCGGCCGCGGGGATGTACGAGATCGGCGAGTCTTTGATGTCGTCGAAGGTCACCGGCTCCCACGCGTTGGGCGTGGCGATCAACTTGCGCACCAGCTGATTGTTGAGCGCATGGCCGGATTTGTGGCCGCTGAATTCGCCGATCAGGCTCTTGCCCAGCAGGTACAGATCGCCGATGGCGTCGAGGATCTTGTGCTTCACGAACTCGTCCTCGTAGCGCAGGCCGTCTTCGTTCAGCACTCGGTACTCATCCAGCACGATGGCGTTGTCCATGGTGCCGCCGAGCGCCAGATTCTTGGAGCGCATGTATTCCAGATCGCGCATGAAACCGAAGGTGCGCGCGCGGCTGATCTCTTTCAGATACGACGTGGTGGAAAAATCCATCGACGCGGTCTGCGCACGCTTTTTGAAAATCGGGTGGTTGAACTCGATTTCCATGTTCACTTTGAAGCCGTTGTACGGGGCGAAGCGCGCCCACTTGTCGCCATCGCGTACTTCCAGGCTCTGCAGCACGCGCACGAAACGTTTCGGCGCGGGCTGTTCTTCGATACCGGCGGATTGCAGCAGGAACACGAACGGCCCGGCACTGCCGTCCATGATGGGCACTTCCTCGGCCGACAAATCCACATACGCATTGTCGAGCCCAAGCCCGGCAAACGCTGACAGCAGATGCTCGACCGTGGACACCCGGACATCGCCGTTGAACAGGGACGTACCCAGCATCGTGTCGCCGACACATTCGGCGTACGCGCGCACATCCACCGGCTCGTTCAAGTCGGTGCGACGGAACACGACGCCCGTATCTATTGGCGCCGGTCGCAGCACCATCAGCACTTTTTTACCGGAGTGAAGGCCGACGCCGGTCGCGCGGATGGTGTTCTTGAGGGTACGTTGTCGCAACATGAGGTTTTCCAGGCGGCGCAGACCCTAACACTGCCGGCAAGTGAACGGCAAGCCTCTGACTTGCCGTTACTTTTGCTTACATTGAAAAGGGACCAACCCGCTTTCTGTGCCGGTCCTGCGCATCCATGCGCCCCCGGCATTCGGACATCCTGTCCATCAGAATCCGACTAGCCAGCGCGCAACGAAGTTCCAGGCGCACTATGCATGTTCCCTATGTAGTCCATAGAGATCACCGCCTGGATCCGCCGCTCGCCGGCCGCTTCGGCTCTTCCTCAATCCGCCTGCCGACGCAAAAACGCCGGAATATCCAGCATAGACGTGTCTTCAGCCGTCAATCCATCGCCCACCGCGCGGCGTGCCTGGCCCGCCTGCGGATCGCGCTGGTTACGGATGTAGGTCGGCACGTGCAGGTCGTCCAACGTCGGCACTCGGCCACGACCACCCGGAATCGCGGTCATGCGACGCGAATCCTGCGGCGGTGCCTGAACCTGAGTCCCCGGACGGCCGATGCCGGTGGCGACCACGGTCACGCGGATTTCTTCGCGCATTTCCGGATCGATCACGCAGCCCACCACCACGTTGGCGTCTTCGGACGCGTACTGCTTCACGGTGTCGCCGACGACGCTGAACTCGCTGGTGCGCAAGTCCATGCCGGCAGTGACGTTGATCAGCAGGCCATGTGCGCCCTGCAGGTTCACGTCTTCCAGCAACGGGCTGGACACAGCAGCTTCAGCAGCTTCGCGCGCACGATTTTCACCGCGAGCCACGCCGGTGCCCATCATCGCCATGCCGGTCTCGGCCATCACGGTACGCACGTCGGCAAAGTCGACGTTGATCATGCCGGGACGGGTGATCAGTTCGGCAATGCCCTGCACTGCGCCCTGCAGCACCTGGTTGGCCGACTTGAACGCGTCCAGCAAAGTCACGTCGCCGCCCAACACGGTCAGCAGCTTCTGGTTCGGAATGGTGATGAGCGAGTCCACATGCTTGCTCAACTCGGCAATGCCACGCTCGGCGGAGCCGGAGCGCTTCATGCCTTCCATTTCGAACGGACGCGTGACCACGGCAACCGTCAGGATGCCGAGTTCTTTGGCGACCTGCGCCACGACCGGAGCCGCGCCCGTGCCGGTGCCACCGCCCATGCCGGCGGTGATGAACAGCATGTCCGAGCCTTCGATCATTTCGATGATGCGGTCACGATCTTCCATGGCGGCCTGACGGCCCACTTCCGGATCGGCGCCCGCGCCCAAGCCCTTGGTGATGTTGCAGCCGATCTGCAGACCGACTTTCACCTTGGAATGTTTCAACGCCTGCGCGTCGGTGTTGATGCAAATGAAATCCACGCCTTCGATACCGGCCTGGATCATGTGAGCGACCGCGTTTCCGCCGCCGCCGCCGACGCCAATCACCTTAATGACCGCGCCTTGGTTTTCTGTATCAGCAAGTACAAACATCGTTAGTCCCCTCAATGTCAGCGAGACAAATCAAATTTCAACTCGACCCACGGCCGGTTCAGAGGCCCGCCGCAAGTCCCACCTTTTCCCCAGTCATCCTTATCTTTGAGCCGTATCCATGGCGTCTCGTCTCGGTCGTCAAAAATTTCCCTGAAACCAAGCCTTCATGCGATCGAACGTCCCGCGCACGTTGCCGCTCAACGGCATGTCGCGGCGTCCGCGCAGATAATTCTCCCGGCCGTACAGCAACAAGCCGACGCCGGTCGAATGAATCGGATTGCTCACCACATCCACCAAGCCGGTGATGTGTTGCGGCACGCCCAGGCGCACCGGCATGTGAAACACTTCTTCAGCCAGCTCCACCGCGCCTTCCATCTTGGCGCTGCCGCCGGTCAGCACCACGCCGGCAGCGATGACTTCTTCGAAGCCGGAACGCCGCAACTCTTCGCGCACCAGAGCAAACAATTCTTCGTAACGCGGCTCGACCACTTCGGCGAGCGTCTGTCTCGCCAACCGGCGCGGCGGACGATCGCCCACGCTCGGCACTTCGATGGTCTCGTCCGAGTTCGCCAGCTGCGACAACGCGCAGGCAAACTTCATCTTGATCTCTTCGGCGTGATGGGTCGGCGTGCGCAGGCTCACCGCGATGTCGTTGGTCACCTGATCGCCGGCAATCGGAATCACCGCGGTGTGTCGAATCGCGCCGCCCGAGAACACCGCGAGATCGGTCGTGCCGCCGCCGATGTCC
>NZ_JAEUPY010000843.1 GCF_016790065.1 Steroidobacter sp. | reverse complement strand
CATGCACCGCGACCGAGTAGCCGTTGCCCGAACCCGGTCCTGCTGTGCCGAGCTCGGCGGTGCGAACCCAACTCGTCCCTTGTTTTTCGAAGACGTACGCGCGCTCGTGAAACAGATCCCCGACCACGATGACATTGCCGTCGATGGCCACATCGGCGCCGAACATGTCGCCCTGCTGATCTGAGCTGCGGGTGAGTCTCGCCGTTTGCTGCCAGACACCTGCGGAATTGCGTTCGAAAACATAGGCCGCGCCGGGAAAGTCGAGGACGCCGCTCGTGATCTCGGTCGCACCGACGACTGCGATGTTTCCATCGATGGCGACGCTGTTTCCGAAATGAGGTGGGTCCCCCGCAGGCGCCAATCGAGCCGTTTCCAGGAGAACGGCGGGTGCGCCCAATGCCATGGCCGCACTGCAACACAATACTGAGAACAGCAGTGCTCGGCGGCAGAACTCACGACAGAGATACGCTTCGTTGCGCATGACTCCTCTCCCTTCCTGACGTCGCGTTGTTTCTTCTACTCGACGCTCTCGGGCTGACGCAGAGCATCTCCCGACGAACGGCACGCTGCCGAAGCAAGTTCCTGGGAACGAAAAATATCGAGCGGTTTTCGGTCGAAGCACCAATAAGTGTCGGAGACCTTGACACAGTTGCTAACAAAACGACGAACGCGTAAGTAAATCGGGAGCGTGTGTCGCGAGTGTATGCAGATCGGGCGGCACGGCGCGAGGCACGATACGAAGTGCAGCGGTGACGAAGCAATAAGCGGCGAAGCCGACCAAGCCCAGTGCCAGTGCGCGTGCATAGAACGCACTCAGCACGCCGCTACGGCACCTGGCCACTTCGAGAGCCACGACCGAATTTTTTGCGGACAACAGCCTCGCGACAGTGCGCGTCGATGCGCAAACGAGCGTCGATAAGTTTCACCTCGTGCCCGATAGTGAACAGCAGTAAATTCGAATAGCCGGCAATCATCGTCGGTTACTTCGCGCACCAGCTTGGCAGGCATGCCCATGACGACACTACCATCCCCAGTTCACCTCAAAGAGATAGTGAAAGGTCGGGCATCAAACTTTCAACACCCAAACTCTCTGGCTGTGGCGGTAACTTGGGACGACGCTGAAACGCGATGCCGTGCATGCCTGCCTTGTTGCGAATCGCGAACTCCGAGCGCCGCAGCGCTTTGGCAATGAGGTCCGGAGCAAGTCCTTGATTGGCGAGATCCCGCAATTGACGCAACTCGCTGAGCGACCAAACACCGCGTTTGAGGCCTCTGACCGGCTTGGAAAGCCCAAGTACATTGGTTTGCGACATCGTTACTACCAGAAACTCGATCAATGACCGCGCGCCTCGGCGCGAGTTGGGCCGCGCAGGCGCACGCTGCAGTATGCAAGCGCAACGACGAAGACACACAGCACACTTCCGTAGAACTGGGTCGCAAGCTCGCCATTTGTCGCCATGGCAACCAACACAGCCACCATGGAGGCTATAGTCAGCCAGCTAAGCCACGGGAAGAGCCACATCTTTACGCGAAGTCGCTCAGGTGCGGCACGCTCTATTCGACGACGCAGACGAATGTGGGCGAAGCAGGCCAGCAGGTAGATGATGATCATCAATGCCCCGGAGGCGTTCACCAAGAAAGCGAACACCCGCTGCGGCGAGAAGACTGAAAGCATGACCGCCACGTAGCCGAACGCGCTGCTGATCAAAATGGACCGAGTAGGAACGCCGCGCTCGTTGAGTACCACGATAGACTGGGATGCATCGCCTCTCGCCGCCAGTGTGAAGAGAACACGGGAGGTCACGTAGACCCCAGAGTTCAGGCACGACAGCACCGCAGTCAGCACGATAAAATTCATGATGAGGCTCGCGCCTGGTACGTGCGTGCGGGTGAGCGCGAGCGCGAAAGGCGAGCTTCCAGCGTGTATCTGTGTCCATGGAACTACTGCGACCAGCAGAAGGATGGACAATACGTAAAACAGCAGAATCCGAACGATGATGGTGCTGGTCATCCGCGACATGACCTGGGTCGATGCATTCGACTCGGCCGCAGCCACCGTGGCTATCTCAGCGCCGCACAGCGAGAAAACTACAGTCGTGATGCCGGCAAGTACCGCACTCCAACCAAACGGCGCAAAGCCGCCGTGCGAATAGATATTGGCAAACGTCTGCCCTGTCGGCGATGTGAGTCCCAGCGCATACGCGCCGGCGATCATGATGAATATGCCGATCGCCGACACCTTGATGGCGGAGAACCAGAACTCAAACTCGCCGAACGAGCGCGGTGACAGCAAATTGACGATGGTCAGCAGCAACATCAGAATCAGGCCGAGCTGCCACACCGGCAATGCAATCCACTCGTGTAACAGGCTAGCCCCGGCGATGGCCTCGACAGCAATGACAACGACCCAGAAATACCAGTAGAGCCAACCGCTCAGAAACCCGGCCCAGTCGCCCAAGCCCAGTCGGATGTATTCGGTGAAGGAACCCACGCCCGGTGTTGCTGCAGCCATCTCGCTCAACATGCGCATCACCATCATCACGATCAGACCCGCCAGCAGATAGCTCAGCACAACCGCCGGGCCAATCGACTCAATTGCCGCACTGCTGCCCACGAAAAGACCGGCGCCTACGATGCCGCCTATCGCAATCATCATGACGTGGCGCGAACGCAAGCTCTTACTGAGTTTGGCGGCCGGTGCGATGCCGGCATCGTCTATGTGGTTCATCGAATGTTTCTTTCTCATGGGCTCAGAGGCACCTCGGATGACGGCAGCACGGGCAACTTCCTTGCAAGACGACACAACACACGCCCGGTGTCGACGATGACGATCCACAGAATGCCGGTGAGTAGCATGGTGAGAACGGCATCGAGCCGCTGGTTGAAGATCAGCTGCGGGGCAACTGCCGCCTGTTCAGCGCTCAATGCCCCACTCGCGAGCTTGTCCGCCAATTGATCTGCCGCCGCAAGAAATCCGACGCGCGGATCACTCGACATGATCTTCTGCCAGGTCGCTGTAGTCGTGACGATAGTCAGCCAAAGCATCGGTACCGCCGTTACCCATGCATAGCGTGCTTTGCCTTGTTTGATGAATATACCGGTGGCGACGCACAGCGCGATGCCGGCAAGCAGTTGGTTGGCAATGCCGAACAACGGCCAGAGGATATTGATACCGCCGTTAGGATCGACGACGCCGATGTAAAGGAAGTAACCCCAACCTGCGACGACCAACGCGCTCGATATCAGAATGGACGGATAAGACGAGGTTTCACCCAGGGGCTTCCACACATGACTCAAGAAATCCTGCAGCATGAAACGGCCGACACGCGTGCCCGCATCCACCGTGGTCAGAATAAACACTGCTTCGAACATGATGGCGAAGTGATACCAGAGCGCCAACATGCTCTCACCGAAGGCCGAGGAGAAAATGCTCGCCATGCCTACCGCGAGCGACGGAGCACCGCCGGTGCGCCCGAACAGCGTGCTTTCCCCCATCGCGTGCGCCAACGTGTGCATCTGTGCCGCCGTCACCGGAAAGCCCCAGCCGGTAATAGTGGTGACAGCCGCCTCGGCGGTTGCTCCCACGATGCCAGGGCCAGCGTTGATGGCGAAGTACACACCCGGATCGAGCAGCGTCGCGGCAATCATCGCCATGATGGCGACACCCGACTCGAGCATCATGCCGCCGTAGCCAATGAGTCGCACCTCGGCCTCATTGCCGATGAGCTTTGGGGTAGTGCCGCTCGACACCAGTGCGTGAAAGCCGGAGATGGCACCACACGCAATGGTGATAAACAAAAAAGGAAACAGCGCGCCGCCGAACACCGGGCCGCTGCCATCAATAAATTGCGTCAGCGCCGGCATCTTGATGTCCGGCTGCATCAAGATCACCGCAATAGCTAGCAGTAGCACCGTACCGAGCTTCAGGAAGGTCGAGAGATAGTCACGCGGGGCGAGCAGCATCCACACTGGCAACACCGCCGCGATGAAGCCATAGCCGATGACGAACCCGGCCAGTGATTCACTGTCGAAGTCGAACCAGGCGCGGATCAGCGGATGCGAATCCACCCAACTGCCGCCGAAGACCGCGAGCAATAGCAAGGTCGTGCCGATCAACGAGGCTTCCAGCACGCGTCCAGGACGGATGTTGCGCAGGTAGAT
Source organism: Steroidobacter sp. (assembly GCF_016790065.1). GTDB lineage: Bacteria > Pseudomonadota > Gammaproteobacteria > Steroidobacterales > Steroidobacteraceae > Steroidobacter. Next base: position 2,267 of record NZ_JAEUPY010000843.1, on the reverse strand, counting down.
TCCGATCAGCACCGCAATGGGAATGGTCGCGAACACCGTCGAGGTAGCCCAGGGACTGTGACGCATGGCGTTCACGACGACCAGGCCGAGCACCGCGATCAGAATCAGCATGATGATCAGCGTGCCCATCATCGCGGCATAGCCGCCGACGGGCCCAAGTTCGTCGCGTGCCATTTGTCCCAAGCTACGACCGTTGCGACGCGTGGACAGGAACAGGATCGTCATGTCTTGTACGCAGCCGCCGAGTACCGCCCCCACCAGTATCCACAGCGTGCCGGGCAAGTAGCCGAACTGCGCAGCCAGCGTCGGACCGATCAGCGGACCCGGGCCGGCGATGGCTGCGAAGTGATGACCGAAGACGATCCAACGATGCGTGGGAATGAAATCGCGGCCGTTGTTCAACCGGATGGCCGGCGTCGCACGCTGCGCGTCGACGACGAACACCTGGGTCGCAATCCACTTGCTGTAGAAACGGTAGCCGATGGCATACACGCAGACCGCCGCAACAACAATCCACATCGCGCTGATGGTCTCTGCGCGATGTAGAGCAACGCCGCTGAGCGCGAACGCCCCGATCAGCGCGACCAAAATCCACAGCAAGCGGAGCATCCACGCTCTGACGATCGGCATCAGAACTCATTCGCAACGGACAGGCCGATCGTCCGCGGCCGCATGACATTGAGCAGATAGAGGCCAGTCGCACCGCTGGCGACTTCGGGTGCAGCACCAAGAATGCCTCGCGCGTCAGTGGCATTGCGCACGAACAGACTGAAGGTCCAGCCTTCGGTGCGCACCCCGGCGCGAAGATCAAGCGTCGTGAACGACGGAACTCGCACTCGAGACACCGTCGCTCGCGGTGGGAAAGAGCCGCTGCGGGCTCCTAGATACGTGGCAGTACCGCCGAAGAATGCCGTGTACTGTGAACTCAGGTCGAGTTCCTGATCGAGCGCCAGCGAGCCGCTCCATTGCGCGGAGAACGGCAGTCGATCGCCAGCTCGGCCATACAGATTGCCGGCGAACGCCTGCGACAACTGTGCATCGTTGTAACTGAGGGAGGCAGCGATCTGCATACCGCGCGCTGGCGCTGCGAGCGCCGTCAGATCCGCACCTCGACTGCGCGCCTTGCCGGCGTTGGAGTAGTAAGCCAGCTGAGTCACCGGATCGCGCTGCTGTAGCTGAATGTCCTGCCAGTCGATGGAATATACCGATGCGTCCAGCGATACGCGCCTCTCCAGGAAATCACTCTTCACGCCCACTTCATAACTGAGCGTGGTGTCGGCACCGTACTCCGCCGGCGTACCAAACCCCGCCCCCGGGTTCGGTCCGCCAGGTCGATACCCGGTGGCGAAACGCCCGTAAACAATCGCGTCCGAAAGCAGACGAAATCGCGGCGAGAATAGATAGGTCGTCGAGTTGTCCCGCGACGTGGCCTGCACGTAGTAAGGCGGGACGTTGAGCGGCCCGCCGATGGTTTCTTCGTAGTACTGTTCGTTTCGGCTCGCGCGCGCACCTACCTGAATGTCGAATCGATCCGTGAAATGATAGGTTGCCGCCCCGAAAACGGCGCGTTCCTGAAACGTCGATGGAAAGGTATCCGGATAGACCGACATGAGCAATGCGCCGGTGTTTGGGTTCGACGCGTAGATGTTGTATTGGGTATCGGAATCTTCATCGGTATAGAAAGCCCCGAACAGCCACTCCAACTTGTCACCGCTGTGTGAAGCTAGTCGGAGTTCCTGCGAGAACTTCTTGGTTTGCGATGGCAGGAAAGTAATGCTGCCCAGGTCGTCGCGTCCCGTCGCCTCTTCGGTGAGGAATCCGAGGAAGCTCGTGACATCACTCACATCTTCGAACTTGCTGTCGCCGTAGCCGGTGATGGAGGTCAGCTGGGCCCAGTCGAGGTCGTAGTTCAGCGTGGCGTCTAGCTGTAGTACCTTACGTTCGTAGCCGCCTGTGCCGGCAATGTAGTCCTGCGTCAGGCCGGCGGTCAGCCCACGAGTATTGGTCGAGAAAACATTCGATGACCCGTCGCCGTCGGTCGACTGAAAGGTGGCAGAAATACGTGCCGAGAATCTTTCGGTAAGCTGCCCCAGCAACGACACTCTGGCTCCCCACACATCGGCACTGTCCACATCGGACTTGCCGCGGCTCGGGTCATCCACCACTCCGGGATCGTGACGAAAGAAGCCGCTAAGCGTCATCGCCAAGCTGTCATCGATGAGCGGCACGTTACCCGAACCGCGGATACCGTAGCCTTCACTACCGCC
>NZ_JAEUPY010000830.1 GCF_016790065.1 Steroidobacter sp. | reverse complement strand
GCCGACCGCGTCAGCAAGGGCGCCACCGGTTTGGATATGGATATTGCCGATACGCCGCAATCCATCAGCGTGGTGACACGCGAGCAAATGGATAACTTCGGCGCCGACGACATCAACGAAGCGCTGCGGCTGGCTACCGGCATCAACGTCGAAGAATGGGAAACCAATCGCACCAACTATATGGCGCGAGGTTTCGAAATCAAGAATACGCAGGTCGACGGCGTCGGCTTGCCGAACGATTGGGGCATCGTTACCGGCGCGATGGATTCGTTCGGTTTCGAAAAGCTGGAAGTGATTCGAGGGGCCAACGGCTTGCTCACCGGCGTCGGCAACTCAGCCGGCACCATCAACTATGTGCGCAAGCGGCCGACCAACGTGGCGCAGGGCAGCTTCGGCGTGAGCGCCGGCTCGTTCGATCAACGACGCGTTGAAGCCGATTATTCCACGCCGTTCACCGAAGACGGTAGCTGGGCCGGGCGCGTGGTGGTGGCGTCCGAAGAGCAGGACTCGTGGGTCCGCGATCTCAGCAACGATCGGACGTTTGTTTATGCAGTAGTCGACGGGCAGGTCGGCGAGCGCGCGACGCTGACGGCCGGCTACTCGTACCAACAGGCGAACACCGACAACAACATGTGGGGCGCGCTGATCCTGACTTACACCGATGGCAGCCAAGCCGAATTCGGCCGCAGCGCCTCGACCACGCAGGATTGGACGTACTGGGACAATCGCGCTCATGCCGCGTTCGTCGAATATACCTACGCGCTGGCGTCCGATTGGGATCTCAAACTCAGTTACAACTTCCGCGACTACCAAGACAACAGCAAGCTGTTCTTCGCCTACACCACGACCGGCATCGATCCCGATACCGGACTCGGTTTGCTGGGCTGGCCGGCCCATTGGCAGACCAAAGATCAGTCGCACTTGCTCGAGTTGAGCGTGGACGGCAAGTTCGAGCTGTTCGGTCGGGATCATGAAGCCATGCTGGGCCTGAATTATTCGGCCGGCGAGCGCACTCAAAACTATCGTCCGGTCGATCCGTCCGATCCGGCGTTCGGTTACCTGCCAGCGTTTCCGTATGCAGGCAACGCGCTTGCCGAGCCGGCCTGGGGGATGCTGGTCGAAGACGGCCAGATGGATCAAACGCTCAAGCGCGCCTACGGGGCCACGCGCCTGAGTGTGACCGATAAGTTCACCAGCATCTTTGGTTTCAACTACTCGGAATATCATCGCGACGGTCATCAGAGCGGCACGCCGTTCGATCAGACCGAGCGCGAGATCAGTCCGTACGCCGGCGTCACGTATGCGCTGGTCGACAACGTGCTGCTGTATGCCAGCTACTCGGATATCTATCAGCCGCAGGACCAGTACGACATCAACAATCAGTATCTCGATCCTTCGAAGGGTGTGAACTACGAAGTCGGTGTGAAAGCGGAATGGCTGGAACGCCGTCTGCTGACGACCTTGGCAGTGTTCACGGCCGAACAGCAGGGCTTGAGCACCTTCGCCGGCATGACCGAAGGCGGCCAGTATTACTACGAAGGCGTCGACGTCGATTCCAAAGGCATCGAGCTGGAAGTGGCCGGCCGCATCGGTGAGGACATCGATGTAGTGCTCGGCTTCACTTCACTGCAGTTGGAAGGCTCGCAGGGTGAAGATGTCTATCACTGGGTGCCGCGTCGTACCGCGAACATCGCCGTCAGTGCGCGTTTGCCAGGGTTCAGGGCGGTCTCGCTCGGCTTGAGCGGTCGCTGGCAAAGTGACACGTCCAAGGTCGACGAATACACCGGCGGCACAGTTCGGCAAGATAGCTATGCCATCGTGAACGCCTTCGCGCGCTGGGATGTGACGCAAAGCCTGAATGTGCGAGCCAACGTTCGCAACATCTCGGATGAGAAGTTCATTACCAGCCTGTATCAGATCGGTTACTACGGCGCTCCTCGCAATTACGAGATGAGCGTGAATTACCGCTTCTGATGTTTGGATGATGTTTGGGGCGGGCCGAGCGGCGTAAGTTGCCGCTCGGCCCGTTATCTCACCATTTGATTCGCGGTCTCGCGCACGATGGTCAGGAGCCGTGCCTGCGTTTGCGTGGGACGCCAGTCGTCTCGTACGGTGATCCCGATACTTCGCACGACCTTGCCGGCGGGGTGGGGCAGACACACCAGCATGCCCGCCTCCAGCTCATAATGAATTTGATTGGTCGACGACAACATCATGTGATCGCCGGCGACCAGGAAGGCTCGCGCCGCGCCAAGCGAGTTACATTCGATGAAACGCTGCGGCGGTTCGATGCCCAGCTTGTTGAACATGGCGTCGAAGTGCGTGCGCAGCGGCGAGGAGGCGCGTGGCGCGATCCAAGGGTAACTGGACAAATCGGTGGCGGTGAGTTTGCGACGCTTTGCCAACGGGTGCTCGGCTCGTACCACCACGGATAACGGGTCGTCGAACAGATGTTCCTGCTCGATGCCAGCGTTGGCGCGGTGTTCGCGTAATGCGCCGACCAGAAAGTCCGCCTGACCGGATTGCAACGCGCCGAGCAAATTTTCGTAGGTGCCTTCCATGATGGAGACGGCGTGTTCGGGATGTTCGCGTGTGAATTGAATCAGCGCGGTCGGCACCAGGAAGCTGCGCGCCAGTGGCATTGCGCCGATGACCGTCCTGCCTGATTCGCGGCCACGTAAAGCATCGATGTCGGCACGGGCCTGCGAGATTTCCACGAAAGCTCGATGGGCTCGCCGAGATAACTTCTCTGCTTCGCGAGTCGGTACGACGCCATAGCTGGTCTTTTCGAACAGCGTCGCACCTACCGTTTGCTCGAGCGTGCGAGCGGCACGGTGCATG
>NZ_JAEUPY010000929.1 GCF_016790065.1 Steroidobacter sp. | reverse complement strand
GCTTTGGAGCATTATGCTCTGGGACGAGCACGTCGGGCCATCGAGGCGCTCGCGAAGTTGGCGCCACTGACGGCTGAGGTGCGACGGGGAGAGCGAACCGAAGAGATTCCCGTCGAAGCTCTGCTGATCGACGACGTCGTGATCGTTCGGCCGGATGCGCGCATCCCGTCGGATGGTTTCATCATCAAGGGGTCCAGTAGCGTGGATCAAGCGCCGGTCACGGGCGAGAGCGTGCCGGCGGATAAGAGACAGGTTGACGATCGGGAGAAGGCGGCGAGAAAGCCTGAGTCGATCGAGGCTGCGCATCGTGTTTTCGCCGGCACCATCAACGGCAGCGGGGCGCTCGAGATCCAGGTGACCCGCTTGTCGTCGGACACCACGCTGGCTCGTGTCATCAAGATGGTCAACGAGGCGGAGACGCAGAAGTCCCCGACGCAGCGCCTGACGGAGAAGTTCGAGCGGATCTTCGTGCCGTCCATTCTGCTGTTTGTGGTCGCATTGCTCGGTGCGGGATTTGTCATCGATGAGCCATTCGCGGACACGTTCTATCGTGCGATGGCGGTGCTGGTGGCGGCGAGTCCCTGTGCGCTTGCCATCGCGACGCCAAGCGCGGTGTTGTGCGCAGTGGCGCGCGCCGCCCGAGGTGGCGTGCTGGTCAAAGGCGGCGGGCCACTCGAAACCTTGGGACGGTTGAGCGCCATTGCCTTCGACAAGACCGGTACGCTTACTGAAGGAAAGCCGTACGTCACGGACATCCGGCCCGCTCCAGGCGTCACGGAGCAGGAGCTTGCTTCCGTCACGCTCGCAGTGGAATCGCACAGTGATCACCCACTCGCCGCTGCAATCGTCCGGAGTGAGCGCGTCCGAGCTGCCGCCGGGGAACAGGCGCTGGTGGCGCATGACGTGCGCAGTATCACGGGGCGTGGCGTGGCGGCACGGATTGAAGGAGACGAAGTACACGTCGGCAAGGCGGAGCTCTTTAGTGAGGCATCGGGCACGCCGTTGACCCTCGAGGTTCGAGAGATTGTCTCCGGGCTCGAAGTGGCCGGTCGAACAATGATGGTCGTTAGGCGAGCGGATCGTTATCTGGGTGTGATCGGCCTGATGGACACGCCTCGGCAACATGCCAAGCAAGTCATCGCTCGGCTGCGGACGCTGGGCGTCTCACGCATGATCATGATCTCAGGTGACAACCGCCGGGTGGCCACTGCCGTGGCCAAGTTGGTCGGTATCGACGAAGCGTGGGGCGACTTGATGCCCGACGATAAAGTGGCGGCCATCAAAAAGCTGGGCGCGAACGGCAGTGTAGCGATGGTGGGTGACGGCGTGAATGATGCACCAGCCATGGCGAACGCCACCGTTGGTATTGCCATGGGCGCCGCAGGCTCCGATGTCGCCCTGGAGACAGCCGACGTGGCGCTGATGGCCGATGATCTTCGAAACCTACCGTTTGTCGTGGGGCTCAGCCGTCGTACCGCTTCAGTCATCCGCCAGAACCTATGGATGAGTTTGGGAATGGTGGCCGTGCTGATCCCCGCAACCTTGTTCGGCTTGAAGATCGGCGCAGCGGTGCTGCTGCACGAGGGCTCGACGCTGATCGTTGTCGCAAACGCCTTGCGCCTGTTGGCGTATAGCGCCTCGAGTGAAAGCGCCTAGCTTTGCTTCGCGTCGTGCGTGCGACTGCGCGCTGACATGCGTGTGGTCGCAAGATGCGGTCGAGTGTTCAAAGTTCGGACAGTGAGATCGGCCATGTTTTGTAGGCAGCCATCGCTACCCTTGGGAACCGTCATTAGGGCGAACGTAGTTGCCGCCGCACCTGCTGCGATCTGATGAGCTGTTTCCAGCACTGTGCGCGCCCTTTCCGTCACCTCGAGCAGGAGATGTAATGAATGAACGACAGAGTGGCACTGAGAAGCGCACAGACGCCAATCTGCTGTGCCCGGCATGCAAAGTAGGACTCGTGATGAGCGAGCGCCAGAACATCGAAATCGACTACTGCCCCAACTGTCGTGGTGTCTGGCTGGATCGGGGCGAACTCGACAAGATCATCGAGCGCAGTCTATCGACGGAACGGTCAACTTCGGCCCGTCAACCGGTGGAGGACCGCGACTATGAGGAGGCGGGGCGTTATCGTGAAGGCCATCACGGAGGAGGTCATCACGGGTCCCGGCGCAGATCCTGGCTGCGCGACCTCTTCGATTGACCCGCGCTGCCGCGCTTCAAGTGTGCGACGTAGATCGAGGCGCGACTGATTAACCCGGGGCGGAATAGACTCATCCAGAGCCACTGGAGGATGCCTCCGTGAGGCCCGCCACCGCTAGAACTCACGTGGCTCGAAAGTTATTTCACAGCCCGAGATATGCGCGAGGACATCGGCATCCAACCCCATCGACGCGGCCTTGCTGCGTAAGGCGCCCATCGAACACGACCGTCCAAAGCATCAGTGAACCGTCGCTGTCCCTGACACGGGGACCTGCGCCGACGCGTCCGATCGGCAGCGGAGCGTTCACCCACCACCTCGAGCTGATTGCGTATTGCTCGCACTCAAGTCCTTTGATCTAACTCACAAGTCCGATCGTGCGGTCGCGCCGCTGCGCGGCCGAACGGTTCCTTTCAATGGTAGCAGCGCTTCAAAAGGGCGGACGCTCAGTGATGACTTCCCACGTGCAAGCCCGATCCGAAACGATGGCTCGGCGTATTGCGCAAGCTCTGACTGCTGTGCGGAGCCGCCCTTGGGTGGCCGGAGGAAACGTGTCCTGCAATTTCCCGGTGCGACGTCCCGCGTGTGAATAGCCCATGGCTTTCGTCCCAGACCGCCGTGCTCGTCCAGTGGCCCCACTTGCCGTGATCCATGCGCCAGCTGTTGAACATCGGTGGCGCGAAAATTCCGAGAGCGTCGTGCGCTTGGCTGTCATGACGACCGTACGTGTCAAAACCGAACGCACGGGAGAACCACGGATTGTCGTGGGAGGATCCGAAATGTCCGTGAAACCCATCCTCCCAGCCGCTGTGCAAATGGTTATAGCCGTAGCGGTAAGCGCCGAGATCGCTGCAACGGGAGAAAGAGGCATATCCGCAGCTATTCCCGCCGGACATTGGGCCGTAGCTCGACGCGGAGCGGCCCTGGCCAAAACCGCGATAGTCACCTGCGCCGTACAGGGTGCACCCGGTCAGGGCGGCAACGAATACGGCACCGAGAGCCACCGCAGGAATCAAAACGAGCCGGCACGTGTACATACGACCTCGCGTGTGAGGTGGACCCCGCCAGCTGCCGAAGGTTCACGCAGTCGACGCGGACTAATTGCGCACAACGATCCCCTTTGGGGGCGTCCCGCGCAAGCGGGCAACTACTGTCCGGTGATCGCGAGCATCAAGCCACGAAAGGCGTCACTCACGAAGCTGAGCGAGGCTTGGTATCACACGGTGGTTACGGCAAAGTTGGCCTGTTCGAGCGGAAGGCTATCGAATACCCCTCAAGTGTGGCCGTGAGGGGCCTGCGGTACTTCAGTGCCGCCGCGAAGTCGGGTGGACCGGA
>NZ_JAEUPY010000706.1 GCF_016790065.1 Steroidobacter sp. | reverse complement strand
GTCGATATCGGCTGGAGGGCGCAAGGATTCGTGCATAGCTGACGAGACCGAGCTTCGACGAAGTAACACGCGTGATCAGCAGGCAAGGCTCGGTGGGCGAGATCCCGAGCACTTCGCACTCTCGCTTCTTCGGCAAGGCGGCCGTGACATCCTGCCGCGCCTCGAACAACGGGCAAACGCGCTGCAAGTAGTGATTCGGTGTCTCGCTCACCAGATCGATCTGCAAATACTCGGGCGCAGCATCCGGGCGAACGTACCGATACTCGAGCTGCACGGCCTCGTCGTCGGCCAGATGCACCACGAGCGTGTGGTAGACCGTGGCGCCGCGGTCGAGCTCAAGCGCCGCAGCCGTTTCGGTGTCGCAGGTCACGGCACACTGACGCAGTACGCGACTGCTGTAACGGCGGCCGCTCTGAGCGACCTCATCGGCAATGTTACGAATCACCAGGAATGACGATCGCACACTGTCATCCGCAATAAAGCTGCCAGAGCCACGGCGACGCACGATGTCACCGGCCGCGGCCAGCCGATCGAGCGCTTTGCGAGCGGTCATGCGGCTCACATCAAACTGTTCGCTCAGCTCGTTCTCCGACGGCGCGCGGTCGCCCGGCATCCAGCTGCCACTGCGAATCCGGCGGCGAGCGAAGTGCACGATGGCCTCGAACTTCGGACGACTGTTTGGCATCGGGTTAGTCTGATGTGCCGTGCAGTTGTATATACAACCTTGATGCAAAGCCTAGCCTTGCATGCCTCGTTCGCGCAAGAACTCGCGGAAATTATCTATCGATAATCCTTCGATGCACCGCCGCTGGGCGCGGAAAGTCATGCAGGCGAATTGTTGGTGCATTCGAACGGCGCTCACTGCTGCGACCAGGCCAGCATCAAACAAATAAAGTGCGCACGAACTCCCCCACGCGAGTGCGCGACCCTGCGTGGCTGAAGGAATCGGTCGGAAGGTTTAGTGCTACTCGCTCGTTCGCTGTCCTCCCTGGGGCTTGTTGTGTTGAGCGAAGACGACCGTGTTGTCATCACGCGCCACCAGCAAAACGTCGTACGGTTGTACGTCCTCCGGCGGCGCTTCCATTCCCGGCGATCCGCGCGGCATGCCGGGCACCGCAAGGCCCTTCGCATCGGGACGTTCACGCAGGAGCCGCGCGATGTCTTCGACTGGAACATGGCCTTCGATGAAGTAGCCTCCGACCTCCGCGGTGTGACACGAGCCGACGCGCGGCGGGACACCCAGCCGCTGTTTCACCGGCGTCAGGTCCTCCGAATTCCTAACCACGACAGAGAAGCCGGCATTTCTCAGATGCTGAGCCCATACTTTGCAACAGCCGCAAGTTGCGCTTTTATGAACAATGACTTCGGGTAGCGCGGACTCGCTGGGCTTTACGCAGCCGCTCAACATCACATGAATCAGCGCAGCGAACAGCCACGCGTATTTCTTCATCGTATGCATTGGAGTAACTCCGGTCAGGCCTTCTTGACGCTGCGAGAAGACCAATGAATATGGACGATCTTCCAGCCCGCGGCCGTCCTTCGCAGCACCAACGATTCGGTGCTCACCAATTCCAGCGGCTTCGGTGCGGATTTGCCGTTGAGCCGCGATTCGCTCGCCACCCATGCAAGATCGCCGACGGTGTCTCCGCTTTGCCGTTCCAGCTTGTACGTCACGGAGCTCATGAACTTCAGATCGGAGTTCAGATGATGGGATGCGTACTCCTGTCGGGAGCGCTCAACGTTGCCGCCTTCCATGATGAGTACGTTTGGATCGAGCAACTTCTCCACCTGCGAAGCGCTGCCCGATGCGAGCCCCGCATGAAAGGCCTTGACGATAGCCAGCGGGCCATCGCTCCGCGCACGGTCCTGGTCAATCTCCGCCTCAGCCCCGCGCATGGTCCGGGATTCCTCGGTTGCGCCGTGGGCGTGTTCGGCGGGCTGACTCGTGGCAGCGTCGTGCGAATGCCCCTCCTCGCCCTCAGCCTGCTCATGCTCCCCTTCCTCCTCCATCGTTTCACCGCCACCGTGCGAGTGTCCGCCGCTGCCACGAACTTCAGCGGCATACTGTTCGGCGCTCATCGTCGGGAGTTGACTCAGCAATGCGACCAAATCCCAAACGTAGTCGTCGTCCATACTCTTGCCCCAAGCGGGCATGCCGGTCGCCTTGATACCGTGCTTGATGATCCAAAACGCGCGCGCGGGAGTCTGGCCTGCGCTCTTCGTCAAGTTGGGCGGTCGTGGGTAGAGACCGCGACTGAGTTCCGTGGCCGCCGCTCCAGGTGAAAGATGACAGCGGGCGCACATGGAGTCGTAG
>NZ_JAEUPY010000694.1 GCF_016790065.1 Steroidobacter sp. | reverse complement strand
CGGCCAGACAAGACAGCACACTGAGCACAACCAAAACGAACGCCGCGCTTTCCAACGACGTGGGAAAGCGCCGTTCCCAAAACAGGCCGTAGATCAGCGAGAACAGCGTCTCGAACAAAATCATCTGGCCGACCAGCGTCAACGGCAACAACCGACTCATACGATTCCAGAACGCGTTGCCGACGATCGACGCCAACACCGCGATACCGAGCGAGACGGCCACGAATCGACCCCACTCACTGGCTCCATGCTCGCCACTTCCCAGCGCCAACGCGAGTGGGACTAGAAGTAGCGCTTGAGCGCCGGTGACGATTCCGGTCAGCAAGCTCCATTCGTGAGCGGACACGTGCTGCAGACGGACCAGCCAACGTTGATTGCTCACTGCAAACGCCGTCCACGATACCAGCGCGCCAATCGCGCACAGAAATCCAATTAGCTGGGTGCCGACCGAACCGGCGCCGGCCTGGGCGACCGCTTGCCAGCCGATGCAAACCGCGCCGCCGGCACACAGCGCCAGGGACAGCGACAACTTCCGCAGTGGCACGGCGTTTTGATCGCGACTGCCGATGATGGTGACCGCGACCGGCAGGAAGCCGATCACCAATGAGGTCATGGCGATTCCGCCCAATTGCACGGCGTTGGACAGGAGCACGTAGTACAACGTGTTACCGGTGAACGCCAGGCCAGCCAGCGCGAGCCATTCCTGTCGCGTGAGTCTGGCAACCAGACTGCGCCACCTCGGCGCGATCAAAGCCGCCGCGATCAGCGCATAAGCAAGATACCGACCGATGGTGAGTTGCAGCGGGCTGAACTCGCGCAGCAGCTCGGGAGCCAGGAAAACCAAGCCCCACAGCGCTCCGGCGCCCATGCCAAAAGCGGTTCCGAGCAAGGTGGAGCTGCCGCCGGGGGCGCGATCTGCGGTTGTAACGGAGAGCGTCGTCATGGCGACGAGTTGTAGCATCGTCGCTGCGAGCCAAAGGCTCTTGATTTGGGGGTCGAATGCAACAAAAAATCGGGCTATGAACGCCGACACCCCGCCCCGTCGCAAACTGGACGATTTCGACCGGGCCATCCTCCGCATCATCCAGCGCGACAACAAGACCCCTCAGCGAACCATCGCCGAGGCGGTCAACCTGTCCGCCGCCGCCGTGCAGAGGCGCATTGCCGCCATGGAGGAAAGCGGCATCGTCGCGGGCAACGTGTCGTTGGTCGACCCCGCTGCTGTGGCGATGACCATCACCGCCATCGTCGAAGTGCATTTGAAGAACGAGCGCGCGGCCACGGTCGACGCCGCCAAAGCGCTGTTCCGCGATAGCCCCGACGTTCAACAATGCTTCTATGTCACCGGCGGCATCAGCATGGTCTTGATCATCGTCGTGCCGGACATGCCGGCCTACGAAGCGCTGACCCGTCGCCTGTTCGAGGAAAGCGGGCTGGTCGAGCGCTACCGCACGTTGATCGCGCTGGATCGGGTGAAGACCGGAACGGCGATTCAGATTCCCTGAGTTATCGTCTGGCTCGGGCCTCGCTCACCATCTGTTCGACTTCGCGCAGCAGCCCATGCGCGTCGTAGACGATCCCATCCTTGATCGTGTAGCGCACCCCGCCCTGCTTTTTGGCCGAGCCGTCGGGCTGTAATCGCAGCGTGCCGCCCGCGTAGAAAGCCTTGAGATCCGTGAGAGGATTGCCCGCCACCAGCACCACATCGGCGAGCTTACCGGTTTCCAGCGAACCGATGCTCGCCTGCAAGCCCAGATGTTCGGCGCTCTTGATGGTCGCGGCATCCAGCGCTTCCAAGGTCGAGAAGCCGGCCTCCTGCAACATTTCCAGATTCCGAATCAATCCGAAACCGAAGTTCGACCACATGAAGCCCGCGTCCGTGCCGGCGATCACGCGGCCGCCGCGATTCTTGTACTCGTTGACGAAGGCCATCCACAGGCGGAAGTTGTTACGCCACTCGGCCTCATCGGTACTGGTCCAATCGTAGAAATGCGAGAAGCGCTCCGTCGTGCTGGGAATGAAAGTCTTCTCCAACAAAGGGTGCAGATACGCATCGTGCCATTCGGCGCGGCTGGCTCGCATGTAGTCACGATGCGCCTCATAGACACTGAACGTAGGCTCGAAGGTGAAGTCCAGCGCGAGAAACTCATCGAGCACTTTGTTCCAATGGGGGCTGTGCGGCGGCGCCGTCTGTTTCCACAAACGCCCGGCGGCGGCGAAGCGCTGACGATCATCCGAGAAGTTGAAACCCGGAGGATAGTGTGGATGTGTCTGCCCCTCGAACAACACCTCCGGCAAACAGTACCAATGCGTCAAGCCGTTCAACCCGGCGCGAGCTGCATCGAGAGCGTTGAAACGCGGCGCCACCGACGCACTCATGTGCCAATGAGAGCGCATACCGGCCTTTCTTGCCTCATCGAGGCCCGCGCGCATCACCTCCACATTGTTGGTGTACACCGATCCTTCGCCAATGCCGAACACCCCGCGCTTCTTTGCCACGCGCACATTGGCTCGCACTTCCTCGACAGAGTCTCCTGAAACATCTGCCCAGACCTGCACGCGAGGCGCGACGATCTCGTTGGCAGCCGACTGGCGCTGCAGACGCAAGGCCCAGTCGACGCGACTTAGATCCTGCATCGATGCGATGGCGGTCACTCCATGCGCCAGCAACAACTTCAATCCATAGTCGGGTGGCAAGCTCTCATAGCCGCCGTCGATCAATCGGACGTGGGTATCGATCAAGCCCGGCAATGCATACAGCCCTGTGGCATCAATCACCTGATCATCAGGCCGAGGCGTGAAGCCGGCGGAGCTGACGAGACGGTTACCCTCGATCACCAATGTCGCTGGCCCGCTCGCAGGCATGCTGTGGCCTCGAATCAACATCACATTGGTGATGACCAACCGCTTGAACGGTCCTTGACCTTGACCAGCCTGGCGTGGCGCAGCGTCTTGCCATTGCTGAGCCAACCCCAGCGGCGCGACCAACAGCAACGCACACAGCAACAGCCCGCGCTTGATTGCAGCGAACCTCACGAGCCACCACCTGCTGCTTCCGAACCCCGATAGCCGGCAGGCGCGACACGATAGCCCGCAGGCGGCTCACGCCCCGACAAATGCCGTACGAAATAATCCCACTGCCGACGGATGTAATAGGGATGCAAATGCAGGTCATGCGTCGCGCCGGGCACCACCAGCATGTCAAAGTCTTTGTTCGCCTTGATCAAGGCGTCCACGACTTGCATGGTACTGGCGATGGAGACGTCGTCATCCATGTCGCCATGCGCCAGCAACAGCTTGCCTGCGAACTTTGCTACATGACGACTATTGGCTTGCAGATCGAAAGCTTCGGGATCTTCGGCCAGCTGTCCCACATAGTGTTCGCCCCACTCGTATTGATACAAACGAACGTCGTGCGAACCCGCGCCCGCGACGGCGACTTTGAAGAACTCCGGATAGTCGAGGATGGCTCGCGTGGCCGTGTGGCCACCGCCGGAGTAGCCATAGATGCCGACGCGCTCCAGATCGAATGACGGATTGCGAGCGCCCAGCTGCTTGATGATCGCGATATGGTCCAGCAAACCGCCGGCCTGCGCCCAACCGTTGCCGTAGGAGGCATCAGAAAATTCCTTGGAGCGGCGGCCGGTCCCGATACCATCGACCTCCACCACGATGAAGCCGAGTTCCGCGATGGGCTTACCTGGATTGAATACGGTGAGGGCTTTCACGCCCGGGAATCCATAGATGTCATCGAGCACCGGATAACGGCGTTTGGGATCGAAGTCGCTCGGCCAGTAGACCGTTGCATAGATGTCGGTAACGCCATCTCGCGCCTTGCCACGAAAGCGTTCGATTCGCTGCCGGCCGAGCGCCGTCAACGCGGAAATGTCGGCCTTCTCCAGCACTCGTACCAGGCTGCCATCTGCCCGGCGCAACACCGTGGTAGGCGGCAGATCGACCCGCGACGAGCGCGCGATGAAGTAACGCCCATCGGGCGAGAAACTAACCTCATGTTGAGCATCGTCGGGGGTCAGGCGGGTCAGACCCGAACCATCCGGCTTGACGCGATATAACTGGAAATAATAAAGATCCATTCCGGGCTCGCGTCCCGACGCCCTGAAGTAGATCCACTTCGCCTTCTGATCGACATGC
>NZ_JAEUPY010000684.1 GCF_016790065.1 Steroidobacter sp. | reverse complement strand
TCTGGATCGCTTCTGCCCGTCGCTCTGCGAAGCCGTGACCGGGCAACCGGACGCGACGCGACGCTTGTACGAGATCGAGCAGCGTGGCCTGTTCTTGCTACAGCTGGATCAAGAGCGACATTGGCATCGCTATCATCATTTGTTCGCCACCTTCCTGCAGCGTCGTCTGGACGAGTTCGATTCGCAGGCGAGCCGCGATCTGCATTTGCGCGCCAGCGATTGGTTCTGGGAAGCCGGCTCACCGGTGGACGCCATCGAGCATGCGCTGAAAGCCGGCGCGCAAGATCGTGCCGCGGACCTGCTCGAACGGCGTTGCCAAGAGCTGACGTACGTCGGCAAGGTGCGCCTGGTCAGCAAGTTCGCCGAGCAGATCCCCGAAGAGATCTTGCATCGTTATCCCGGCGTGCTGTTGACGCTGGCTTGGCGCCAGACCCGCGCGCTGCACTTCGAACAAGCGGCCGAGTTGATTCGCATCGCTGGTCGGCGCCTGGACGAAATGGCGGCGGGCAACGAAGTATCCACGGCTGAACTGCGTCGCCTGCGCTATCTCTATTTACATCGCGAGATGGTGTTGACCGCAGCTCACGATCAGATGGCCGATGTGGAACGCCGCTGTCAGCATCTGCTCGACGAGTATCCCGAAGAGCAACACCCTTATCTGAAGGGCACGATTTACGGTCACTTGCTGGCGGCGCGGCGTGAGCAGTACAAGCTGGCCGATTTCGAGAAGCTGTTCGCGACCGCCCATGGAATCATGAAGCGCTCCGTGTACAGCTTCGCGGCCGTCGGTCTGCAAGCCAGCATCGGGCCGTTCCTATTTCTGGCCGGCAAGACGTCCGCGGCGCGCGCAATGCTGGAGCAAGGCCGCGATGAAGGCGTGAAGTACAGCGGCCGTTTCTCCTCGGCCACCGCCGTGTGCTCTTTACCGCTGGCGGAGTTGGTCTACGAGAACAACGAGCTCGACTTCGCCGCGCAACTCATCGACGAAGCCATGCCATCGGCTGTGGGTTTTGGGTTCGTCGATCAGTTGGTGTCGGCGTTAACCACTCAAGCCAAGCTGCATCACGCGCGACGCGACGTGACAGCAGCCTTGCAAACGTTGGATGACGGCATGGCCATTGCTGTCGAGCGCGAGCTGGAGCGCCTCAAGCTAGCGTTGATTGCCGAGCGCGTGCGGTTGCTGATCGAGACTGGACGAGCCGACGATGCGATTCGTTATGCAGCGGCTCAAGGAATCGCAGCCACAGATCGTGCACCGACGCCGGGCGACGCTGTCACTAGCCGAGACGAATACCGCGCGATGATTTGGGTGCGAGTCGCGCAAGCCTCCGATCATTTATTCGAAGCTGCTACGGTGGCTCGTCAATGGCGCAGCTTCTGTGCTGCGCGTGGCGCCATCCTGTCGCTGATTCGCTGGGACATCTTGTTGGCCTGCCTGCACTTCACCAGCGGTAACAAATTGGCAGCCCAACGCGCATTGCGCGAAGCGTTGACGCACGGGGTGAATGTCCGCAGCTTGCGCAGCTTCATCGATGAAGGCGCGATCATGCGCACGTTGCTCGAATCGGTCGAATCCACCGACTCCAACCACCCGACAGATGCGTTCGCCGACGAACTGCTCGCCGTGCTTGACGGAGGCGATCGTGCAGCTCGCGCCACGCCGGCCGATTCGACCAGTGATGAAGGTTTGTATGGTCGCTTCAGCGAACGCGAGCGAGAGATCCTGACGCTGGTCGCCTCCGGCCTGCGCAACAAGGAAGTCGCCGAACGACTGGGCATGACCGAAGGCACCATCAAGTGGTACCTGCAGCAGGTCTACGACAAGATCGGCACGCGCCGTCGCCAGCGAGCAGTTGAACGTGCGCGGCAGTTCGGCTTGATCGCTTCCTAACGAGCGGCCACGTATACGCAACGACCGCTCGCCAGCAGCTTGCCTGTCACGCTGTTGATTTTCACGTCGCCGGTCGCAATTCGCGAGCCGGCCCGCAGTACCTGCGCCTCGATGATGAAGTCACTCTCGAACGCATTGGCGTGAAAGTCGACGCGCATGTCGATGGTCGGACCGGTTTGGCCCTTCACCGACAGAATGGCAGCAAACGCAGCCACGTCGACGATGCACGCGAAGATGCCGCCGTGAGTCATTCCCTGACCGCCTTCTAGCTCCGCCCGGGACGGCATCCGCAGCTCGACTTGGCCGGGGACGACAATTCTCGTGGCCTCGATCCGTAACCAACGATTGAACGCGCTGGCATGGATTCGCTGGTTGATGGCCGGCAGGTCGAGTGCAGAAGATTCCATGGCGCCAGTCTAAAGGCAGGCCCGTGGTGCTGCGCTATCTTTCGATAGGTGAAGCGTCACCGCGCGGACTCGACACTGCAAGCCTCACAAAAACGTAGGCTCGGGAGAAGCGTGTTGAACTTCGAACTTTCGGAAGAACATCAGAGCTTCCGCGACATGGTCCGCAAGTGGGTGGATCAGGAAGTGCCCAAGAGCTGGGCCCGCAAACTCGAGCAAGACGAGCACAACTATCCGTTCGAGCTGTGGGACAAATTTACCGAAGCCGGCTTTCATGGCGTCGGCATCGATGAGCGCTACGGCGGCCAGGGCGGCGATCTGATCATGCAAATGATTCTGGCCCGCGAGCTGGCACGCTCGCTCGGCGGCCTCGCCTGGATCTGGGGCATCACCTCGTTCGCCGGCGGCAAATCCATCGGCGTGTACGGCACAGAGGCGCAGAAGGAAAAGTTTCTTCCCGACATTACGGCCGGCAAGTTGCGCGCAGCCATCGCATTCACCGAACCCGGCGGCGGCACCGACGTGCTCGGCGCGTTGCGAACCGAAGCCGTGCGCGGCAACGGCGGCTGGATCATCAATGGCGAAAAGATCTGGAGTTCATCGGCGCATGTCGCCGACTATTTGCTGGTGCTGGCGCGCACCGACAAGAACGTCAGCAAGCGGCATCATGGCGTGAGCTTGTTCTGGATTCCTACCAAGGCCCCCGGCGTCAAGATCACACCGCTGCCCAAGCTCGGCATGCGCTCCATGGGCTCGTGTACCGTGCATTTTCAAGACACGTTCGTGGCCGACGATCTGGTGCTCGGCGAACCCGGCAAAGCCTGGTACATGCTACTGCCCACGCTCAACAACGAACGCATCATGGTCGCGGCCTTCTGCTTGGGCGTGCTGGATGGTGTGCTCGAGGATGCGCTCGACTACGTCAAGCAGCGCAAGGCGTTCGGCAAACTCATCGGCGAGTTTCAAGCCCTGCAACATTACATCGCCGACATCGCCACCTGGCGCCATCAAGTCGAACTCATGATGTTGCATTGTGCATGGTTGCAAATGAACGGCCGCAACGCGCACATCGAATCGAGCATGTTGAAGGTGACTGCCTCGGAGTATGCGAATCGTGCCGCCGACCTCGGCATCCAGATTCTGGGCGGCATGGGTTACTCGGCTGAGACCGACATGCAACGTTACTGGCGCGACTCGCGACTGTGGCGCATCGGCCCGATCACCAACGAGATGGCTCGTAACGTGATCGCCGAAGGCCTCGGCCTGCCACGCTCGTTCTGACATGGCTGGCGAGCATCCCCCAGAAGTCGCCGGTACTCGCTTGCCCGGCGGCGAGTACCGCATCAGTAGTGAAGAAAACCGCGCGCTCTGCGAAGCCCTGTTTACACAGCCTGCAGCGGACGGTCGAGCTCACGAAATCTACTCGTACATCGCCACTCAATCCGGAATGGGCGTGAGTGTCGATGGCTTGCTCGCGATCTGCGAGTTCGACGCTGCCGACGGCCCCATGCTCGGCAGCAGCAACAGCCGCTTCGTCGGCACGCTGCAGACCGATGTGACCTATCGAATTCACGGCACCATCCTGTCGCTCACTCGCAAGCAGAGCAAAAAACTCGGAGTGATGGACGTGCTGGAGTATCGACTCACGCTCGAAAGTCAGTCGGGCGAGCCGGTGCTCGAAGTCACCAACACGTGGATCTTGCCGCGGAGGAATCTCACATGATGGCTGTGGGAGATTCATTGCCGAGTTTGCGCATCGAGTCCATCAGCGCCGAGAAGATGCGGCAACTCGCCGACGTGCTGCGCGACCCCAACCCCATTCACCTCGATCCGGCGGCGGTGGCAAGACTCGGCCTCGGCAATCGGGTCATCAATCAGGGGCCGGCGAACCTGGCTTACATCGTCAACATGCTGCGTGCTGCGTTTCCGAAGTCGAGCCTGACTCAACTGGATGCCCGCTTCCTTGCCAACGTATTCGCCGGCGACGCCGTTGAAGCAGGCGGCCGAGTGACCTCAGTGACTCAAGTGCCCGAAGGCACACGCATTGCCTGCGAGACTTGGTTGAACGTCGACGGCCGCGGCCCGGCGGTCACCGCCAACGCGTCGTTGCTGCTTGGAGACCGGACATGAAAGCGTTGATGCTCACGCGCACGGAAGGCCCAGGTTCCGTCGAACTTCAAGACATTGAGAAGCCGACGCCAGCCGCCGGCGAAGTCCGTGTCGCGCTTCGTGCTGCCTCGTTGAACTATCGCGAGCTGTGGATCAGTCGCGGCCAGTATCCCGGCATGAAGTTGCCTTCCGGCTTGGGCGCAGATGGCGCTGGTGTCATCGACGCTGTGGGCTCGGGCGTGGACGCTGCAAACATTGGCCGCGAAGTCGTGCTCTATCCGGGCTTGGGCTGGGGTGACAACCCCAATTACCCTGGCAAGCAGTTCGCCCTCTACGGCATGCCCCTGCCCGGCACGCTGGCTCAATATATATGTGTGCCCTTGGCGAACGCGTTCACCAAGCCGGCCAGCCTGTCGTTCGAAGAAGCCGCCTGCCTGCCGACCGCTGGATTGACGGCGTGGCGAGCCATCAGCGTGAAGGCACGACTTGCTGCTGGCGAGCATGTGTTGATCACCGGCATCGGCGGCGGCGTGGCCACTTCTGCTTGCGCGTTCGCCGTTGCATCAGGAGCGAAGGTATTCGTCACCAGTAGCTCGGAAGAGAAGATCCGACGTGCCGAACAACTCGGCGCGGCCGGCGGCGTGGTCTATACCCAAGACAAATGGGGCAAAACCTTGGCGAAGGTGAGCGGCGGCATCGATGTGGTCATCGACGGCGCACCGGCCGGCTCGCTCTCACAATACATTCGGGCGTTGAACATGGGCGCACGCGTCGTGATCTACGGCTCGACCGGCGGTGTCGACGCTCAGTTCTCCACCCCGGATTTGTTCCTTCGCCATGCCACGTTGCTGGGAACGGCCATGGGCACGCTGGAGGACTTCGGCCGGATGCTAGACTTCGTTGGCAGCAAACAGCTGAAACCCGTCATCGATCAACGCTTCACGCTGGATCGTGCACGCGACGCGTTGCTGAGCCTGGAGAGTAATCACGGCATGGGCAAGATCGTCGTCACCATCGACTAATCTTATGCAAACGCTATTCGACATCGGCGGCAAGACCGTCCTGATCACCGGCGGCGTGCATGGCCTTGGCCGCATGATCGCCGAAGGCATGTTGCGCGCTGGGGCCAAGGTCTACGTCACCAGCCGGAAGGCGGATGCGGCGCAGGCAGCGGAACAAGAGCTGCGGCAGCTCGGAGATTGCGTGGCGATTGCTGCCGATCTGGCGACACCGGCTGCGGGAGTCGCGCTTGCGAATCAGATCAAGGAGCGCGAGCCAAAGCTGCACGCACTCATCAACAACGCCGGCAAGACTTGGGGCGCACCGCTGGAACAATTCCCCGACAAGGCGTGGGATCCTGTGTTTGCGGTGAACGTGCAAGGTCCGTTTACTTTGGTTCGTGAATTGCTACCGGCGCTGCAAGCTGCCGGCACGCAAGACGATCCCGCACGCGTCATCAACATCGGCTCGCTTGCTGGCAATGTGGTCGAGCGCATCGGTGCGTTCTCATACTCGGCCAGCAAGGCCGCGATCCATCATCTGTCGCGTGTGCTGGCCGCCGAACTCGCCGAACGACACATCACCGTCAACGTTGTCGTGCCGGGCTACTTTCCGACGCAGATGACGGCGCACATTCGCAAGGACGATGCGGAAGCGAACAAGTTGCTCGCTCGTATTCCGATGGCTCGCCTCGGTCACGAAGACGACATCGCGGGGTTGTGTATTTTCCTGTGCTCGCGTGCCGGCCGTTACCTCACCGGCTCGGAGTTGTACGTGGACGGCGGCATGTCCGGCTGCCGTTGACTAGGTAGCGGATGGTCTCACTGAATATGGTCTTACCGAACAGCCTCGAACAAGTGACCGCGGAGTGGCTCACCGCCGCTTTGAGTTCCAACTACCCCGGCGTGACAGTGAACTCGGTGTTTCTGGGCACGCAGATCGCCGGCACCGGCATGAAAGTGCGACTGCTGCTCGACTACAACGCCGCCGGGCACGCAGCGCGCCTGCCCGCGACGATGTGGATCAAGGGCGCCTTGCACGAGTATGCAAAGAACATTCGCGCGGCGTTTCAGCGAGAAGTGCTGTTCTATCGCGAGGTCGCGCCGCTCAACATTGTCCGTTCTCCCAAAGCTTACTTTGCTGAGTCCGATGCCGAGGCCGGTCAGGGCATCGTGCTAATGGAAGATCTGCTCGCGAGCAACGCGTCCTTCGGCGATCCGGTGAAGCCTGCTTCGGTGGAACTGGTAGCGCAGACGCTGAAGATGGAGGCGCGCTTGCACGGCCGTTGGTGGGGCAGTCCCGAGCTGAGCAAATTCGGCGAACGCGGCGGCTCGTTGCGCACCGATGGCGTGATCGATCGTCTCATGGCGCCGCCCAGCTGGAATGCAGCGATGGCGATGCCGCGTTCACGTGGCATTCCTGCAGCGTTGCGCGATGGTCCTCGCGTGCACGACGCGATTCATAAGATGCTCGCCGCCAACGACCGCATGCCCGAATGCTTGCTCCATGGCGACCCGCATTTAGGAAACATGTACTTCACCGCCGACGGCGCCATCGGCTTTTTGGACTGGCAACGCATGATGCGCGGTCCCTGGATTTGGGACGCCGCTTACACGCTCTGCGGCTTCTTGAGCATCGAGGACCGTCGCGCGCACGAACGAGAGCTGCTGGCTTCTTATCTGGACGAATTGAAACGAGCAGGTGGCGAACCACCGGCGTTCGACGTCGCCTGGCAGCTGTACTTGGCGCAGTTGTTCTACGGCATGGTGTGGTCGGTGGTGCCGCCCGGCACCCAACCCGAAGATGCCATCGAAAGTGTGTGCACCCGATTCGCCGTGGCGATCGACGATCACGACGCGTTCAAGGCCGTGCAATGAGTCCGTCCAGCTCGCGTGGCGGCCCGCTCAGCGGTGTTCGGATCGTCGAGGTCGCCGGCCTGGGGCCAGGTCCGTTCTGCGGAATGATGCTCGCCGACATGGGCGCCGATGTCATCACCATCGAACGCAGCACCGCCAGCGACACCCGCCACGAGCCGATCAACCGCAATCGAACTCGACTCGCGCTCGATCTTAAGAGCGATGAGGGCCGGCAAGCATTGCTACAACTGGTGACACAGGCCGACGTGCTGTTCGAAGGCTATCGACCCGGCGTGGCTGAGCGCCTGGGCTTCGGGCCCGACGTGTGCCTCGAGCTCAATCCGAAATTGGTCTACGGCCGCATGACGGGCTGGGGTCAAACCGGGCCCTTGGCCAACGCCGCGGGCCACGACATCAACTACATCTCGCTCGCCGGTGCGCTTCATGGCATCGGCCGTAGCGGCGAAAAGCCCGTGCCACCGCTCAATCTGGTCGGCGATTTCGGCGGCGGCGGCATGATGCTGGCCTTTGGCATCGTCTGCGCACTGCTGGAAGCGCAACGCTCAGGCCAGGGACAAGTGGTCGATGCCGCCATGGTGGACGGCTCCGTCGCACTGATGGCTATGAGCATCGGCTTCAAGGCCGGCGGCACGCATCCCGATGGTGTCGGAGCCAGCTTGCTGTCCGGCGGCGCCCACTACTACGACACGTACGAAACCAGCGACGGCAAGTTCATCAGCATCGGCTCGCTGGAACCGCAGTTTTTCGCCCTGCTCATGGACAAGCTGGACCTGAAAGGCAGCGACATCGCGCAGACCGGCATGACCGGGCCGCAAGGCTTCGATGCCAATGTCTGGAAAGAAATGAAGCCGCGCCTGGCCGCTATCTTCCGCACGCGCAGCCGCGATGAATGGTGCGCCTTGCTGGAAGGCACCGATGTTTGCTTCGCCCCCGTGCTGAGCTTGTCGGAAGCGCCGTTTCATCCGCATAACCTGGCTCGCCAGGCCTTCGTCGACGTGGGCGGTCAGCTGCAAAATGCCCCTGCCCCGCGCTTCAGCCGGACCCCGCCGGCCCAGCCGTCGCCAGCAGAGCAAGGGTCGACGGCTGTCGCGGCGCTACTGAATCGCTGGGGCATCGCCGCACTAAAGTCTGGCATCTAATTTCCTTATCTATCGCG
>NZ_JAEUPY010000683.1 GCF_016790065.1 Steroidobacter sp. | reverse complement strand
ATTCAAAGTGAGATCCCAGAAGCGCGTGTTGTAGAACGTCATCCAGATCGCGGCGATGCCTAGCGCGAACACCGTGTCAGACGGGCACGAGATGCCTGATGACCATCGCTCGCGTAGCCGTGAGTAAAGCGTTGCAAGAGGCTGAGGGTAGGTTCTGGCTGTCATCCACAGTTGGACGGGTGTGGATGCGGCAATCAATCGAAAAAATTCTTCTTGTCGGAGCGATTGATTTATCTGGAGGGGGCGTCATACACAAACGTGCGTCTGGATGCGGAGAGGATCTACCGATCCCACTCCAGCAGTGCAGGATCGGGATCACAGATGTCTACTCGATACGTGCATCTGGCGGGACTTCGGGCATACTAATTACATGGGTCGTTTGTCCACATTCAGCATGGTGCTCTGGCTGCTCGCGATTGCGTTGCTGCCGCTTCGCATGACGAATGCCCATTTGCATCTTTGCATGGACGGGCAGAAGGCGCCCGTGGCCCTGCACGTGCAGGACGCGACGACGCTTGGCGACGCGCAACCGCATGCCGAAGGCAATCACGAGGATCGCGATCTGGATCTGTCTGCAACGACAACGGGTGCAAAGTCCACCTTGGTCGATGACGGTCTCGTCCCCGCGCTGCTTCATGTCTATGTTCTGGCGGCTGTGCTGCCGCCGCCGAGCGTTGTCGCGCCGAGTGAAGTTTTCGTTCCTTCCTTCCATTCCGCTCCTGTCGACGGGCCACCGCCCGCCCGCGGTCCGCCTGCTTTCCTGACGTTCAGCTGATTTTCGTCGATCCGTAAACGAACAGCCGTGCACGTGACGTGCACGAGTCAGGAGATTGCCCATGTTTGCTGCTTTCGTGCGCGCGCGCATTCGCGTGGCGCGCTGTACTGGCTGCCTGGGACTGGCGTTGATGACGCCGGTCTGGGCGGCAGGTTCCATCGACTCGTTGGAGGCGACGCTCAACCTCTGCGGAGTCAGCGCATGATCAACAAACAACAGACCGAGGAACAGGCGTCCGGCCGCGCGGACAATGCCCAGCACACGGTGTCGTCGTCGAAAGCGACACAAGTCAGTCTGGATCTCCTGCTACCGAGCGCGCCGGATCAGGCAGATGCATGTGTGCACCGACTGATTGCCGCTCTGGCTCGGCAGCCGGGAATACATCAAGCCCACGTGATCGAGCGATCGGCATACGGACCGGCGAAACTGTGTGTTCATTTCAACGCCGACTCCGTGCAAGTCGAGTGGGTTCGAGAGTTGGTACGTGCCGTTGGAGTGCAGTTGACATCTCGGTATGGGCACATCGTTACGCACATGCAGAGTGACTTGCATGGGCAGGCACTGCGTGCAGTCGAAGAAAGACTGTTGGCCACCATCGGTGTAGTAGAGGTTGCTGCCACAGCCAACGGCGTATTGCGTGTTGAGTTCGACTCGCGCCTGCTCGCCGAGTCCGATCTGCGTGAGGTCGTAGCTGATATTGAGCTGCAAACGCAAGGATCACGTGCGCGAGGCATTCCGCAGCTTCGGACAGCGAGCGCTGTCAGAGATGCTTCGGCTGGACCCTTGGAGCGTCCTGACGAGCAAGCGTTGCTCGCTCATCAACAGAGGCGGTCGCAAGAGCGGCTCGGCCTCCGGAAACTCGCGCATCGTCTACCTGGCATCCAGTGGTCTCGGTGGCGCCGCACTCTGCTGATCGTGATTGCCTTGGCGCTCGCCGCCGTGCTTCTGAACGGCTGTGCGAACTCATCAGCCACGCCTGTAACAGAGCACATTCGGGGGTGTTTGACGCAGATGTATGACGATCCGTCCGGCATTCGTCCGCCGCGAACAGGGCAGAATGGCTCATTCATCTGGCAGGTACTGCCTGATACCGCCAAAGCGGTGTCAGATCCGAATCACAGATTTCAAATCGGTAACGTGCATCTGACGGGACTTCAGGCATACTAATCGCATGCGTCGTCTATCCACATTCGGCATGGTGCTCTGGCTGCTCGCGATTGCGTTGCTGCCGGTTCGCATGGCGAATGCCCATTTGCATCTTTGCATGGATGGGCAGCAGCCTCCAGTGGCGCTGCACGTTCAGGATGCGGCGACTCATGACGGCACGGAGCCGCATGCCGATGACAATCACAACGATCTCGATCTGAATCTGTCCGCGACCACGACCGTTGCAAAGAGTTCCGTGGTTGATGACGGTCTGGTACCGGCGCTCCTTCATGTCTATGTTCTGGCGGCTGTGCTGCCGCCGCCGAGCGCGGTTGCGCCGGTTGACGTTGCTCTTCCTTCCTTCCATTCAGCCCCCATCGATGGGCCGCCCCCCGCTCGCGGTCCGCCTGCTTTCCTGACGTTCAGCTGATTTTCGTCGATTTGTAAACGAACAGCCGTGCACATGACGTGCACGAGTCAGGAGATTGTCCATGTTTGCTGCTTTCGCGCACGCACGCGCTCGCGTGACGTGCCTCGTTGGCTGTCTGGGACTGGCGTTGATGACGCCAGTCTGGGCGGCAGATTCCATCAATCCCGAGGGTGAGCTCACCCTGGCGCGCGCCGTGGATGCGGCGATCCGCGCCAATCCCGATCTGATGGCGAGCTCATATGAGCTGAGCGCCGCCCAGGCTCGGATCGTCCAGGCTGGTTTGCGTCCCAACCCCACCGTCTCGGCGGAGTTTGAAAACTTTGCTGGCAGCGGAGGTTACAAGGGCATCGACTCGTTGGAGACCACGCTCAGCTTGAGCCAGGTCGTGGAGTTGGGGGGCAAGCGCGCCCTGCGACGCTCGGCGGCCGAGGCCGACGTCGATGTCGTAACCATTGAACAACGTGCTCGAGAGCTCGATGTACTCGCGGAGGTGACTCGGCGATTCATCGAAGTCTCGGTGGCTCAGGAGCGCGTGGAGTTTGCCAAGGAGTCGGTCAGCATCGCCGAGAAAACCCTGCAGACGATTTCGGCGCGTGTCGATGCGGGTCGCTCGCCAGAGGCTGAACGTAGTCGGGCGCGCATAGCGCTCACCCGTGCAGTCGTCGAACAGCGCCAGGCACAAAGCGATCTGCGAAGCGCGCGATACGCGCTCTCAGCCACCTGGGGCAGTCCCGAGCCGATCTTCACCACCGCGAGCGCGAATCTGTTTCGACTGCAGGCGGTCGACACGTTTCCTGCACTGATGCGACGACTGGATCAGTCGGTCGATCTGAGTCTATTCGCCTCGACCGCTCGCTTGCGAGAGGCAGAACTGCGATTGGCTCGGGCGCAGGCGCGACCGAATCTTAGCTTCAGCGTGGGCGCCCGCCGGTTCGAGGGCAGCAATGATGCGGCACTCGTGGCGGGCTTCTCGATGGAGCTGCCAGTTTACAACCGAAACCAGGGTGCAATCCGCGAGGCGCAGG
>NZ_JAEUPY010000611.1 GCF_016790065.1 Steroidobacter sp. | reverse complement strand
GGGGGCAGGTCGATGTCGGTGCGACCGGCCAACGGGCCGTCGCAAAAAATTCGGTTCAATCTCATGCTCGCCTCGTTGCGAGTTGCGATCCTGGCAAAGTTAAGCAAACAGCGTGCCTAAGAAGTCAGCACCCCAAATGACTATGCCATTCACAGCCTCGCCGGAAGGTCTGTCCCAGTACTTGCTCGCGGTGGCGGCCGGCATCGATACGCAGAGCGGCTGGATGCGCGGCGCCCGGCAGGTCCCGTCGCCGAACTTCGACCCGCGGCCGGCCGGCATCTTGCCAGAACTCATCGTCGTGCATGGCATCAGCTTGCCGCCGGATGAGTTCGGCGGGCCGTGGATCGACAAGCTGTTCACCAACACACTGCCGCCGGACCAGCATCCGTACTTCGAGAAGATCAAGGAGCTGCGCGTCTCCTCGCACTTGTTGATCCGTCGCGATGGCGAACCGGTGCAGTACGTGCCGTTTCAGGAGCGGGCCTGGCATGCCGGCGCGTCCAGCTATCAGGGGCGCGAACGCTGTAACGATTTTTCGGTGGGCATCGAGCTGGAAGGTGCCGATGAAGTGCCGTACCAGCCGGCGCAGTATCGGGTGTTGAGTGCGGTCATCCTGGCACTGTGCGAGGCGTATCCTTCATTGGCATTGACGCGCATCGCCGGGCATAGCGACATCGCGCCCGGGCGCAAGACGGACCCGGGGCCGGCGTTCGATTGGCAGCGGTTGTACGCGCTATTACGCGCCACTGGCTGAATTCGGCGACACAATTTCGCGCGCCGCGCGCGTCGTGTAGCATCGCCGGCCGGCCGTGCGCGTCAAAGGATTTCGAATTCCATCATGAATCGTTCCGCCACGGTGTTGATGACGCTGCTGGCCTTCGCGGCGGTGTTGCTGACGGTGGCGGTTTGGGCCGGCCGTCGCACCCATAACGCCGCCGATCTGATCCTCGGCAACCGCCGCTTCGGGGTCTGGTTGCTGGCCCTCAGTTGTACTGCCAACACGGCCAATGGCTGGCTGTTGATGACATTGGCCGCCGCCGCGTTCGCGTGGGGTTGGTCGGCCGCGTGGATCTGGGCCGCCTTCGTCGCGGGCTCTGCGCTCAACCTGTTCTACATCGCGCCTCGGTTGCGCAATATCTCAGTAGCACAAGGCAACGGCACTTTGTTTCAAGTGTTGAGTGCCGATGCCGGCGATCGCTTACAGCCCTGGGTGGCGCGTTCGGCGATGTTTATCTTCCTGTTGTGTGTGTTGTTACAGACCAGCGCCATGCTGCGTTTCGTCGGTGGCTTGTTGGTCGATGAGTTCGGCTTCAACTTGATCAGCATGGCACTCACGTCGGTGTTTCTAATCACCGTGTGCGCGTTCGCTGGCGGATTGCGAGCGACTGCCATCGGCGATGCCGTGCAGGTGATAACCATGGCGCTGTTCGGGGCGTTGTTGCTGCTGGCCGCGAACGTGGCCATCGGTGGCTGGGAACAGTTTCAAGTGGCGTTTCCCGCGCTCGGCCCACTGACGACCGATTGGTTCGGTGGTCGCAGCGGCGTAGTTGCGGTGGCATTCGCGGCAGGTGTGTTTTGTATCGGCTTGGGCATGACGGGACAGCCGCAAATCGCCACTCGATTCATGGCGGCGCGCGATGAAGCGACGTTGCGACGGGCCAGTTGGGTGGCGTTGGCGCTGATCGCGGTCATCGTCGCGATCTCGTTATGCTGTGGCTGGGCCGCCAGCGTGCTGTATTCGGGATTGGAGCGGCCCGAGCTGTCGATGTTCACCATTGCGGATCGTTTGCTGCCGCCGGCCATCGCCGCATTCATCGTCGCTGCTTTGCTGGCCGCGTTGCTTGCCAACATGGGCAGCCAGTTGCTGGCGCTCGGATCGAGCTTGGGCAACGACACGCGACGCGTGAATGCGCCGCTGTCGCTGGCTTGGAGTCGGGCGGCGATGGCGCTGTCGGCGGTGTTGGTTGTGCTGTCAACTTTGTGGGCGCCTTCCACGGTGTTCGAGCACGCGATGTTTGGTTATTCCACGCTCGGCGCGTGTTTCGGGCCGCTGCTGTTGGTGCGTCTGAGCGGTAAGCGCGTGCGCCCAGGAGCGACCATCGCTGCTATCTGGGCCGGTTTCCTGCTGTCTGTGATTTTTCATTTGTTGCCGGATTCGCCGGGCGATTTTCTCGAGCGCGTCATGCCGTTCGTTGCCTCGCTCGGCATCGCACTCACCGGTGGCGAACGGCGTCGCAACCCGGATCGCGCCGACCGCTCGCAGGAAACGGTGCACGACCGAGTGCCGATCTGAGGTGACGCGTGGCCTCGCGAAGCAAACCCAAGACTCGTAAGAAAGTCGCACGCAAGCCTGTTAAGAAAGCCACACCTCGCAAGGTGGCGAAGCAAGTCGTTGCGCCCGACAGCGACGCCGCTCGAATCATTGCCGCGATCAAACGCATTCCCAAAGGCAAGGTCTGCACGTACGGCAACGTTGCAGATGTGGCCGGCCTGCCGAGGCGGGCGAGGTTGGTGGGCACGGTGTTGAGGCAGACGCCAGCATCGCGAGCCGTGCCTTGGTTCCGTGTGATCAATGCCAGCGGTCGCATTTCGTTTCCTGAAGGCAGCGACGGTTATGCGCGCCAGCGCAAACATCTGGAAGCGGAGGGCGTGGACTTCGTCGGCGGGCGCGTCGACTTGAATCGCTACGGCTGGCCGCCCCGGGACAAGATGCTGGACGAGCTGCTGTGGGGCCCGGTCTGAGCCGCCGTTATGTTCACTGAACCGCGTCTGCCAAGAAAAATCAGCGTGCGTTAACCCCGAATCGAACCTGCCCCCGTTTGTACCTCCCGTGACGCAAGCCGCGTCGTTGTTGGGGGCAGGTCATGAATGGCGCCAGGGGTCGGATCGTTCGTCAGGGTTCGCTACTGATTGCTACCGCTG
Source organism: Steroidobacter sp. (assembly GCF_016790065.1). Lineage (GTDB taxonomy): Bacteria > Pseudomonadota > Gammaproteobacteria > Steroidobacterales > Steroidobacteraceae > Steroidobacter. The sequence continues at coordinate 1,141 of NZ_JAEUPY010000611.1, read as the reverse complement.
TGCTGGCCGCTTGTGCCGCCAAGCGGGAGGACAGCCCCGCGCCGCCGCCCGCCAAGGATGCGGCCAAAGTAGAAGAGGCGGTTACCGGAGCGACTACGCCCGTGTACATCGAGCCGGCAATCGCGCCTGTCCCACCACAGGCTGACATGGCGATTGAGATGTATGCAGAGGCTGCCGCCGCGGCACCGGCCGAGTCTCGCGATGCTTTGGCGAAGCGAGTGCGCCGAAACGAAGTTGAGATGAAGCTGGCTTCGGCGCCCGCCAGCATCGCGTCGCCGCCGTTCGTGCAGCAGAATCCGGCCGACACCGAGCGCTATCAGCATCAGCAAGACAACGCGGTTCAACTCGCTGCCGAACAACCCGTGTCGACGTTCTCCATCGATGTGGACACCGGCGCCTACGCCAACGTGCGTCGCTTCCTCAACGAGGGCCGGTTGCCGCCGCAGGATGCCGTGCGCGTCGAAGAGATGATCAATTACTTCGACTACGAGTACGCCACCCCGAACAGTCGCGACACGCCGTTCCGCGTTTCCACTGAATTGGCCGCGGCGCCGTGGAATTCAGAAGCGTTGTTGATGCGTGTCGGCATCAAAGGTTTCGAAATCGAAGCCAGCGAACGGCCGGCGGCGAATCTGGTGTTTCTGATCGACGTCTCCGGTTCGATGGACTCGCCTGACAAGTTGCCGTTGCTGAAGAACGCATTCCGGTTGCTGACCGATCAGCTGAGTGCGCGTGATCGTGTCTCCATGGTCGTCTACGCAGGTAGTTCCGGCGTGGTGTTGGAGCCGACGCCTGGCGATCAGAAGCATCGCATTCAAGAAGCACTGGCACGACTGTCAGCCGGCGGTTCGACCAACGGTGCGTCCGGCATCGAACAAGCGTATCGACTGGCTCACGGCACTTTCGTTAAAGGTGGCATCAATCGCGTGGTGCTGGCGACCGATGGCGACTTCAATGTCGGCACGGTGGACTTCGAAGCGTTGGTGGACATCGTCGAGCGTGAACGCGCCACTGGCGTCGAGTTGACGACGCTGGGTTTCGGCACCGGTAACTACAACGAGCAACTGATGGAGCGCCTCGCCGACGCGGGCAATGGCAACTACGCGTATATCGATACCTTGAACGAAGCACGCAAGGTGCT
>NZ_JAEUPY010000584.1 GCF_016790065.1 Steroidobacter sp. | reverse complement strand
GATGCAGGACGGGCGTGTCGATCTCGAGGTCCTGTGTGTATCGGATGTGGGCCGCTTCGTGCTCGAGATAGCCGAAGGCCAATGTTTCTACCTCGGGATCCTCGAACGGGAGCGTCGGCAACTGGATGTAGCTGCGACGATCCGTGTGCGCTTGCTGGCCGCCGATGCGGATCTCGATGTTCATGCGTCGGCCGATCGCGCGGGCGACGAACGGCAACGCACCCACGAGGGTGCGTTGCTGACGGGCCCGAAAGAGGCCAGCGGTGCTAGCTGTGGTCGTATTCATTCGTGCTGCTCCTTCAAAACCAGATTCCGTCAGGCTGATGGGCCGGTGGTAGCGGGGCGGGCGGTCGCGGTTCTTCGACGGTGTCGTTATCAACGCCGTCGTCTTCTGGCGTATCGCCATCGGTGGAGACATTCCCGTCGGTGTCGTCATCCTCCGGAAACAGTTCCAACGGCGCGGGCGCTGATGCTTGGTTTTGTAACAGCGCGGCGCCGTGAGAAACTAAGGTGTCACCGGACTGCACCAACGTGAACAGGCCGATGACCGCCGACAGATGCAAGTCCTCGATCGGACCGTGCCTGGGCAACGATCGCAGGACGCGATGAAACTGATGGATGATCGGTTGGCAGCGCTGATCCAGGTAGCTCAGTGCCTCGAGCTTTTTGACGATGGACTTGAGCGGTCGCAGGGCCTTTTGGCTCACCGACACCTTGCCCTCGTACGAAGCTTTCCAGGCTTGCCGAGCTTTGCAATTGATCTCCTTGAACAGCTGTCCGGCGAGGCCGTTGGCGGCTTCCATGAGACCGCCGTTCGTCGGGTCGATCGGGTTGTCGCTTGCCGGGCCCACTCGAAACGCTTGATAGATGAATCGGTAGCGCCGGAGCACATTGGTGCCGTCGGGCACCTTCTCATCGATGATGCTCTTGTACCTTGGATGCCGGGCGGTCCAATCATCCACCACCGATTGCAGGTTGGTCGAGATCGCTTCGGCTTCGCTCTGGAAGTTCGATTGATGCTTCGAGAGCTTCTCCGCCAGCCTCGGGACGGCCGATTCATCGGTGGCGTAGCCGCCTAAGAATCGGACACACACATCGGCGCAGTCGCGTTCGGCGGCACGTTGAATGGCGGCAACGCGCCGCAGCCGCTTCGGGTCGCAGAGCTTCAGGCTTCCCAGGGACGCGAGCTCCTCCGGCGGAAGCTTCGAGGCCGCATCGCCGAGATCGTCGACGCGCAGTCGGCTGCGGCCGGTCCAACGCGAGACACGTAACATGACACAAACAGTTTTCTCCAAGACGATGAGCTTCGTCATGCAGAATCTCCTTTGATAGGGGGCGGCCGGTCAGAACGTGAGGTCGCGGCGCCGCTACGGCGAGCGAGAACACGCGGCTTTGGGCCGGAAGGGTGGCGCTGACGACGTCCGCGTCTGGCACCTGGATCGGGCTGGTTTGCGTTGACCAGCGGGTTCAACTCACGCGCGAATGCGTAAGCCCAGCAGCTGCGCTTGCCTCAATGCCCGCGGCGTGGGAGGAATTGAGGGAAGCGGTGCTCGTCGGCGGTTCGCGGGGGCGCATTGACGATGTTGATGTGAGTAGCAAGTGCACGGGAGCCAGCGCGTGTTCAAACGCTTGGCCTCGCGCTCGAACACGCATGCCCAGCAATGGCTGAAACGGCTCGAGGTCGAAGTGCTTGTCCGAGCTTTCGCTCGGACAAGCCTCCATCGTTGCTATAGCCAGAAGGCGCTGCGGCCTTCCTCGGTGGATTGCAGCAGATTGATCTTTCCCAAGCAGAGGCCCAGTCGCTCACCGAGCGCCAGGACACGCTCGTAGTCGAACAGACCTTTGCCGATGAAATCATCGTCCTTGGCGATCTGGGGAGTACGCATCCCGTGAACGCCGTCGCTGAGCCAAATGGCGTCCGGGAACGACCGCCACATAAAGAGCAGGATCAAGCGCGGTAAGAGCCCCTGCCGGAGCAAGATGCGTCCACCGCCGCGACCGGTCGGCTGAATGCCGCCCTCATCGCTATACCCCAACGCCCACCCATGTTTGACGCCTTGTGCGTGCGTGGCCGTCCGCAGGACCACCAGGTCGTGGTCATACTCGACCACATCCGGTGCGACGTGACCCCACAGTTGAGTCGCCGCCCAGGACAACTTCTCTTCGACAGCTTCAGGGCTCAGGGGCCGAACGATCTCCCAGAGTTCCTCAACCGCCGAGGCGGCCGGGGCCGTGGTGGGAGATAGTTTCAGCCGGTTCGATTCCACGGTGGTCGAGCCCAGGTATTCATACCCTTTCTGGAGTTTCTCCTGGACTCGGCCGGCCATCTCAGCGGTCGCATTGGCGCACTTGAACTTGCCGCGAGGAACATTCGTTCGACGCACGACATGGCCCGTCGCACAGTTGAGGATGCTGATATCTCCTTCCGGTGTGACAGCGATCGCCCAGTCCTTGGATCCGCCGTGCACCGTACACCGATACAGATCGTGGTGATGCGGTTCGCTCATTCGAGCGCTCCCACCGAATCGCCCATTCGTCCTTTGACGATCTTCAAAACGGCCTTGCGGACCTCCGGCTTGCCCTTGGCCCGATGAAGCAACGCCCGATCCAGCGCGTAACCCACGACATTCACCGAGGCGCTCTCCGCGCCACGGAAGTAATAAGTCATCCGTGCCCACCGAACCAGTGAACGCGTCGACATCGTGAGCGGTAGTGCACCGGCGGAGGCGGATTCGCCCATGAAGGCCGCACGGATATCGTTTGCGACTTCAATCATCTTCGTTCGAAGCAGCGGAGGTAACTTCGGAGCCGCCGCGGCCAGGATGTGCTCTTCGAACGCGGGCTCGGGATAGGGCACATAGTACGTCCAGTAGCGGTCGGCCAATGCCATGTCCTGCTCACGCACGCTGACATACGAACCGACCGTATCGCCGCACAAGGCGCTGTTGCCGGTCGCCACGATGCGAAATTGGGGCGCGGGATCCACGGGCTCCAGTCCTCCCAGATGCACCATGAGCGGTTGACCCTCCAACACTTCATTCAAGCCAATGATGGTGCCGGGATCGGCGCGGTCAAGCTCGTTGGCCACGAAGATGCCTGGCCAGCCTTCGGCTCCCATCGCAAGCGGCAAATAGGAATAGGACGTGACTGTGGAAAAATCATTCAGATCCACGACCGAGACCAGCTCCTCGAACTCGACGGACTGATGCAACGTCTTGCCGTACATCGGGATGTGGAGAGCGGCACAGAAGTTGCGAATGCCGGAGGATTTACCCGAGCCGGTCGGTCCGAAGAGCAAGGCGGCATCGGAGGTGCGGCCTTCCTCCCACCAGATGATGAGATCGCGCAGCAGTGTGCGATCCCACCGAAAGTACGCATCGGGCCGCGGGACGAACCGGCAATTGCTCGGCTCAAATCCCGTGACATGTTTGTTGTCGGGGAACTCCGGTCCAAAGGCCGCAGCCAGGCTGTAGCTCTTTTGAACGGTGTGGTACTTGCTCGTGTCGGGCTTCATAGGAATGGTTCCTTTGAGAGGACCGCCCGAAAAAAGCGCTCGCCGGCCCTCGTCGGGAGAACAGGTAAGCGCTCGACGGCGGGGTCGTTGACTAGAAATGTTTCAGTCCAGCTGGTCGATGAGCTCCGGTGCGAACATGGCGAGGGTGCGTTCACGCATTTCCTCGAAGTCCACGCCGGCCGCCGCACAGCAGGCCTGAAACGAGCAGGGAGCCTTTTTGAGCTCCGAAAGGGATCGTTTGGGCGCCGCGATCCACGCGATGAGATCAGCGCGTAACTCAGGCGTCGTGCGTTCGTCGTTGAGCAGACGCAGCTGGTTCACCAGCATGGCGTCCAAGAAATGACAACACTCTTCGTCACTCCACTCATAGTGGTTGAGCGGCAGTGACTCCAAGCCGAGTGCGATTTGGGGCGGGGCCGTTCCCTCGGGAACGTCCCTACGGGCAGTGGCTTTCGGCGCATCCTCCTCGGCATCGTCCCCATCGATCAAATCGATATCATCGACGGCCAAATCCTCGAGCGGATCAAGCGCGTCGTCGCTGATCGATTCGATATCGTCGGGGGCGGGAGGGGGCGATACGCCAAAAAAGTCCATCTGCGCCTGACCCTCAGGGCAGAAGGTATGCATTGACTCAGGTCCTATGATGGAGCCCGGTCGAGATGGCGCCACGCGGCCAAGTCCGAAGGGACGACGGCCGACTAGGCGGTTTGCTGGGAGGAGCTTGCCGGAAACACAAGCCCCTCATCGTCGCCATAAATGCAATGCTGCGCGAAGGCGCACATCTCGCAGGGCGTGTTGAACTGCATGCGCGACACTTTGGGAAAGCGACGGCGCTTGATGTCTTCAGCCAACCAGAAGCACTTGTCGCGAAAGGCCAGTAGCTCCTGGGCGCTTCTCACCGGAACGAGCAGTGGCGGTTCGATCCTCGCACTGGCACGGCGCTTCAGGAAATCCCAGAAGCCCAGACGCCGCAGCGGCGGCAGTCCCAGTTTGCGACGATTGCCTTGTACCAGCACCTGGTAGGAGGTGAGTTGGTCCGAGCGCAGCGTGTAAAGCGGTGTATGGCTGGCCGCGGCGGATTTCACATCGACCACCGCCAGTTCGCTGTCATCCGTGTAGACGATGACATCGAGCGTTCCATCCAGAAAGACATCGATGTTCGTGAACCTGCCCAGATAGTAAGAGAGGGATACATCGAGCAAGGGATTGCCGTCAGCATCCAAGGCGACTTCGTAGCCGGTCGCATCCCAGCGTTCGGGCAGGTCGCGAAGTAGATCCGTGCCCATCCGCTCGAACACGTCCGGGCTTTGGGTGGCCGTGAAGACGAGGATGTTTTCACTCGTCTCCTGAGCCCACAGCGCCTGGAACGTGCTTACCGGATCGGGAAGCGGCGTTCCTAACGTCAGCGAGCGAAGATATTCGCGGGTCGCAATGTCCACACACCGACCAAAGGCCAAATTCGCGGCGGTGGCCAGGGACTGGATTTTGAGGATGTACTCGTACAGGAGCATGTGTCGGCAGTTGTCTGCCATCGCAATGAGGCTGGAACGCAAACGTATTTGCACATTCGTGATCTCCATCGGGTGATAGCCCAGCGACCTGCCGTGCGTCGACGCGGACGCGTACAAGCAATCACCGGGCCTGTGATAATGAGGCGCCGTGGCGATCTCGCAGAGGCCGCAGATCTAACGGCGCGGGCATCGATGCTGCTGTCGCAGGGTCACCTCCACGTCGGGCTCGGTGAGCCAGTCGATGGCTCGCTCGCGCAGCTGCTCGACGGGAGCTCGGCTGGCTAGCCAGTAGCAGAAGCGTTGCGACTGCATGAGCAGGAGCAGGTGCTCGCCATCCGACAGCGTCCACAGATGCGCCTGCCGGCCGACCACGGGCGCATCCAACAACGTGGAGCCGACGACTTCGCGCTCCGCTTGGTAGTCGCTCACTTGGCGGAGCACACGCAGTTCGGTCGGGCACAAACCTGTCAGCGGCGGTACTTGCGTGGCACCCAGGTGAATGGGCGGAGTCTGTTTCATTGGAAACGGCTCTCCTTCGGGGCAGGTGCTGTCCAAAGGTGAGTCCAGTTGGACGGCACGGGGGCGGGCTGAGGTGAGATCAGCGAGCTTCGACAGCGAGGTCGAGGCGATTGATTCGGTGGCGCAGGACGCTGGGAGGAAACGTGGGTCATCTAGACAGGGGCGCCGCGGCTCGCGGCGCCCCTGGAGAATCAGACCTTCAATGCGCTTCGGCGGAAGCACCGTGGCGTTGCTGGCGCGCCAGCGCGTTTAGCGCCTGGCGGGCCTTTTTCACATCCGCTCGGGTTTGCAGCGGGGGCACGGGCTGATTGACGCGCCGAGCCAGGTTCTCGATCATGCGACGCTCGGCGGCCGATATCTTGTTGTCGTTTTCATCCTGGTTCTTGGTCGTTTCCGAGGTGAGGTCGGTACCGTCCGTTTGCTCGAAGGTGTCGGGCGTTGAGCTTGCGAGCGTCGTGCGGGTCTGCGGCTGTGCTGTCCGACTCAGTCCTTGTGCGGCAAGGTCGCGATCCTCATCTTCGTCGAGCATCTCACCGCCAAAATCCAGTGCCGCAAGCAGCCGCTGGTTGGCGGCCGTTTCAAGGGCCTCCAAGTCCTTGTGTTCTTCGATCTTCATCGATGCGGAGGCGCTGCGAATCACGCGTTCCTGCGGGTCGAGGAGCCTGGCCGTGCAGACGAGCGTGTTTACGTCGTTCTCGATGCCAGGCAACCCCACATCGCACGGCTTCTTGCCTGCGTTGATCGCTTCACGCAGGAGCGCCATGCGGCCCTTTTGCAACGACAGCAGATCCGTCATCTCGATCACCACCCGGTAACCGTCCTTGGGGGGATACTCCGCAAGGAAGAGGGGAATGCGGGCGCCATAGCGCTTGTAGAGCACCTCGGCGCCGCGATCGCTTATCAGCGTTACAATCTTTTCTGCCATAGCAGGTCTCCGATAAACGCTACGCGGCACTCGATGTGGAGTGCGACGAGCGAAGTGGACGTGCCGCGTCCGAGGTCACCTCGGGCGGGCTCTCGTTCGTAATCCGGAATGTTTCGCGAGCACGTCGCAGCGTCCGGCGTCCTTCGCCGTGTGAGCCGGAACGTTCCTCATGAATGGCAATCTCGTGACGGCCATCGCGCTCGATCAGGATCATGTCACCCGACTTCACCTGTGCAACTTCGAGCGCGCGCGCAAGGTCGAGGCCAACGATCGAGCGGACGCGACGGTTGTCCTCCAGCAGCTCCACGCAGAAGCGCCCATCGTGCGTGGCACCTGCGAACAGCAGTTGGCCTCGAGCGGACGCTTCGATGGGCTGGGGGGCCAGCACGTGTCCCAGCGCGGGCGCCGGTGTTGGATGGGAGGTCTGGGCAGCAGGCTTCAATGCCTTGTTCTTCTCGGCCAGACACGTGTAGAGCAGACGCAGGGAGTCTCTCGCCTGACGATCTGCCAGCGCCCACAGCTCGCTTGTGCGTAGATGGAAATGTTCCTGCTCGGCAAGCAGCGGTTCAATCTCGCGACGTTCGGGCTGGCCCAGAACGACGCGCAACTTTTCAGAATGCAATTCAACAAAGCGGCGCAGGCGTCCGCCGGGGACCAACACCAGTTCCATGCTGGCGTCCCGATAGTGAACCCATCGTCGCTCGAACCACCGGCTTGCGCGGCCGGCGCGTGCATTGATCGGCGGTTCAGGCGACCCTGTGGGCAAATGAGAGTGCGAGATCAATGTGGAGCTCACACGATCCTCCTGTGATAGCTAGACAACGAAATGGCTCAGGTGCGTCGAACGCAGCGGGAGCGTGTCAGTGCAATCGCATGCACCGGATACCGGCTGAATATTTATCGTGGTCCAGCGGCCACGGTTTTCTTCGCTGCGCGGTGGGGGATCGCCGAACAGTCCAAGGTCCACGTGCGAAGCACGTCGTCATGGCACGGCAACGGTGTTGATTCGGAAGCCCGGAGAATCGATGGGAGTGGGATGGGCGCATCGATGCGCGCATGGACACTCGGAGGGTCACGTCAGGACGAGGTCGAGAGAACGAATGTGATCAGCCGGAGGGACAGGAGGCGTTTCAAACAACCACACGCACGGTCGCTTGAAACGCCTCCCGTGAGGGAGGACGCCGACACCCTCGAAGGGTGAAAGGGTGTCTTGCCGGAAAAGACTGCGAGTCCCCTCGCAGTCCAGTCCAAGCGGCAGCCGTGCAGGGGGTGCGGCGTGCCGTGCGGCCTGGGGTGCCTGTGCCCCGAACGTGGGCGTGCGATGCCCTACTCGTGCAGGCGTGTCACGAGGGTGGATACGGGTTCACACCCGCCACCTGATCAGTCTCCGTTCGTTCTGGTGGAGAGGACCAGCGTCAGATGCCCAGGGCATCCACGTGATTTCGTGACCTACAACGACAGGTCAGCGTCGAGTGCGCATACGCGCACGAGCTGCAAAAAAACGTCGATGTGAGATCTGATGCGCCGAGCAGTGTGCTCGCGAGACCCAGCAGATGTGCCGCGCGGGAGAAGTCTCGTGCGTGTTTTTTTACGCCGTCCAACTTCGACTGTCAACTACGAGTCGGCCGATGCGAACGAACGATGCAGCGTGGAGTTTGGCCTCATTTGGAGGAAACAAATTGAATCAAACCCTCTTGCAGTTGCCGCGAGGTGCGCTAGCGTGAAATGAAGTTTTTTTTGAGGCAGACCGATGAGTTCAGCCATTGAGACTCCGCTGATACTTCCGAGTGTGAGACGACGCGATGTCGATCCGCGCATCGAGCAGCTCGCGCTGGAGTTGAACCACTCACCGGTACTCGCCCGCGTGCTGGCGGGTCGCCGGTTGGTGTGCATGCGTGGCGTGTTACATCCGCTACTGCCGTCGCTCGACGATCTGGAGGATGAGCAGCGGCTCGCGGATATGGACCGAGCTGCGCAGCGACTGGCCGACGCCATTCTGAGTCGAGACGTCATTGGCATCGCCACGGATTACGACATGGACGGGTTGGGCGGACATGCCGCGTTTCGACGGGCCGTGGTGACGATGTTCGGACATCCACCGCAGCGCTTGCGCAGTTATATCGGTCATCGACTGGCGGAGGGCTATGGCATCACTCAATCGCTGGCGGCGCGCGTGCTTCAGGACAAGCCTGCGGTGTTGGTGACGGCGGACTGCGGTTCGAGCGATGAGGCGCGGATCGCGCAACTGTTGCAAGCGGGCATCGATGTCATCGTCACGGATCACCATGAACTGCCGCCTGAGGGCCCGCCGCGATCCGCTCATGCCTGCGTGAATCCACAACGTAGCGACTGCGGCTTCCGCGACAAGGCCATCGCCGGCGGCATGGTGGTGTGGTATCTGCTACGCGCTGCGCAAAGGATCCTCATCGACGCAGGCCATGAGCCGGCTCTGCAGGCCTCGCTCACCTCGTTGATGGACTGGGTCGCCTGCTCCACGGTGGCGGATTGCGTGTCGATGGCGAGTGTGAACAATCGTGCCGTGGTGAACGCGGGCTTGGCGCGCATGAATACGAGAGACCAACCCTGCTGGGAAGCGATGGCGCAGCTGATGAAGATCTCTGAGTTCACCGCTGAGTCGATCGCGTTCGGCGTCGCCCCCCGGATCAACGCTCGCACGCGCTTGGCCGACCCGTTCGCGGCCCTATATTTCCTGCTGGCGCGGGATCTCCCGAGTGCACACGCGCGACTGCGCGTTCTGGATGCTGAGAATCAAGCGCGCAAACAGATCGAGCGGCAGATGATCGAGGAGCTTTTACCGCGCGCCGCGCAGTTGTCGCGGCAGGGACGCCATGCCATTACACTTGCCTTGCCCGACGGTCATCCAGGCGTGCAGGGGATCTGCAGCTCGCGGTTGGTCGAGGCTTTCGGTCGGCCCGTGTTTCTGTTCTCACCGCACGCGGCGGAGCGGGGAATGCTTACCGGCAGTGCGCGCACCGTGGAGGGGATCAACGTCAAGCAGGTCCTGCTCAGCGTCGACGCGCAAGCGCCTGGATTGATCCAGCGCTTCGGTGGGCACAAGGCCGCGGCCGGTGCGCAAATTCGCGCGCAGGACTTCCCGTTGTTTGCCACGCTATTTGAGCGCGCGACGGCGGAGGCCGTCGCCGGAGAGCCACTCATGCCCTGGCGCTGGTCGGACGGGGAGTTGAGCCCGCGCCAGATCACACTGACGCTCCTCGAGGAACTCAAGATCCTGGAGCCGACGGGCAGGGGGTTTGAAGCCGCCAGCTTTGACGGTGCGTTCCAGGTGGTCGGCTTGCGCGAGCTGGGCGACGGAACGCATCTTCGGCTGGAGCTGCGTCGCGAGGGTGTCGACGTGGAGGCGGTGTGGTTTCGTGCTCGGCGCTCACCGCAACAGCCACTGCCCGTGAGGGTCGGCGAGCAGGCGCATTTCGTTTACTCACTGGCGGAGAATGCCTTTCGGCATCCACCGCGACTTGAGTTGCGCATCAGCGGGCAGGTGCAGCCACACGCGACGCCGACGCGTCTTGGCGGCGAACCCGGTGCAGCGGGTTCAGCCTACGTTCCTTTGGACCCGGGAGAGGCGTTCGAAGACGAACGTCACCTGCCGTGTGGCCCATCAGAGGGAACGCAGCGCCAAGGGGCGGCGGAATGCCAGTCGGCGGCTCAGCCGTGGCCGCGCCCCTTGACCGTGTTCTTGAAGGTAACCGGCACGCCGGCTGAATTCGAGCCGCCACACGGCGGCGATGATGAAGAATACGGCGGCGGCAAGCGGCGCGGCGACCGTCACGAACGCGTTCGGCCAGTCGTAGAGCGCGTTGACGACGTGCAACGTAGTGAGTACGCCAGCGGCAAACAGATTGAGGATGCACATCGTTAGAGCGTCCAGCAGGTGAGCCGTTTTCATGACAGAGGGCCTCGCGGATATCGAATCGGGCCCGAGATCATGCGCCTGATCTCGGCTAGTCATTGCCCGCCAGGGCGTACTGGAAGGCCCGTGATACAGCGTATTCGTACAACGCGTCGTTCGACAATCCACCGCGAGCAGATACATCCCGTCATTCCGACCCCCCGTTATTCGTCCTCGTCAAACAGGACATCAGAAACCGACCTGATCTTTTCCGTCTACTTCATCGCCCGGAGCCCAGTCGACAGCGCCTGATAGCACGTCCTCGGTTCCGTCTTCGAACACCGCGTTGACATACCCGAAAACAGCCCGAGCCTGTCTATTCTGGAAGCCAGTCGCTGGGCAAGAGATGAGGGAGATTCGATCGTTCGGGCGAGTTCCTCTCGATCCTTGCGCTGTCGTCGAGGGCGTCATCTGCCGTCTGATGCCATCTCTGAAACCTTCAAGCTCGATCGTTACTTCGTTCGAGATCGTCGATGAGTCGGATCACGAATCGCTGTTGTGTTTTCAGCCAGGCGTCGCCGAGGGACGTCGAAGTCTGTTGAGAGTTAGAGATCACACCGGCCGATGTCCGTCGTCGTCGGTATCCAGGTCTAGGACGCAATCCGGCCGCGGGACGTGCAGCACAACAGCGATGAGCGTAAGCGCTTTGGAGAGCCCCATCCGATAAGTTTCGATAGCGAATGCCGCGCGTTCCCGTTCTTCGTTGCCGAGTTCCACCGCCTGTTTGCGCTGGGCCGCATACTCCTGGAGGGCATCCTTCAGGTGCAAGCACACGGCCCTCATCGTTGTCTCCGCGCTGGGTGGCACCGGCAGCTTGGGACTGCGGTCACCGTCCGCCCTTCGCAGCCGCTCCAGATGCAGCAAGGTCTCGTAGAGCAGTTCGAGCGAGGACATGTCCAGGCCCTCGGCCACATCGATGAACTTGGGCAAGGAGATGCCCCGCTGCGCCGTCAGCAACACCTGAAGATGTGAACGGCTGAGGCGGCCGGACTCGATGAGGTCGCGTCGCCGTAGCGATCCGCGACCCCGGATCTGGAACATCAGTGCGCGCGAAAAAGCGCGCTTGACCTGCTCATTGAGCGAGGTTGGCGGTGTGCGGGGCACGGGACCCTCGGACAGTCCGCTGGAAGGACAGCTGTTCTGTCCTTCGGGCGCGACTGCGACCGACCTCGTTCAGAGGGCCGGGCGCGCGACGAGCGCGCGCAGGCCTGTCCGCGCGGACAGCCGCGCGCACACCAACAGTGGCACAAACCCGGTAAACTGACGGGCAGCCATACATCCTCCTAGTCAGGGTGTGGGTCAGGCGCGTGCCGGTGTGTCACCACCGATACGTGCCGGTTGAGTGGGGAGCGGCGCTGCCGCTCCTCACTCGCTTACGCACCAAGCCTCAATTCGACGTCCCGTGGCCTCACGGGACCTTGTTCAGTCGGTCGTTCGTCGATCCTCCGCCGCCTTGCCAACGTTTTGATCCGATCTTGCGGTCGCGCGATCCGATGCTCGCCGGCGTCCTCGTGCGGTGACCATCGACTGTCGCGGCTCGAGCAGCTCGTGACGAATCAAGCGCGACTCGATGCTCGCCTCGGATCGCTCGTGCAAGCGGGCGAGCTCGCCAAGATCGGTGACGCCGCCCTTGTATTGGGTCACCAGTCGCGAATCTTCCTCGTCTGACCACGGCTGGCCCGCATTCGCCGCCGGTTGCCGGTTTCGGCGCCGCTTCAGGATCTCCAACGCAGACGCGGCGGTGTAGAGCGCTCGAATGACATTCGGCGATTCAAACAACGAGCCCGGCGGAACCGGTTCGTTGGTGTCCGGATGCTTGCCCTTTGCCAATGAGCTGATGATCTTCAATGCCTCAACGATTTCCAAGGTCGGCCCATCCTTAACAACTCTGCTGCCTAACGGGTGCTGTCAATGTCTCGGTGCCGCGTTCGCATCGAGGTAATACACATTGTTCCAAAGGGTTGTGACTACCGGCGCCCACGAAGCAAGCTCTCCCACCGGTGCGGTTGCCTGCAACACGATGGGTGGATAGCCGAGCACATGCCCGACACACACTCGCACGTCCATGGGCGCGCCCCTCGATTCCATCGTGCCCGATACTTCGTATCCGCAGAGCACATCGTAGCGCTTGGGCACGATCTCAGACGCCGAGCGATCGTTGTACGAGTCCAATGCCATCTGCAGGCAACCGCGCGCATAGCGTTCGAAGTGATCTTCCGAGACACAGGGATAATTTAATCCGAGGGCCCAGCTCAGCAACGACTCACGGGGCATTTCGACAAGGAAGATCCGTCGCCCCCTCGTTCTATCGAGCCGGCAAGGCCACGACTCAGGTAGGTACACCACTAAGCCGAGTTCCGGAACACGCCGGAACGAAAGGTGCAGAACGTGAGCCATGCTGCGCTGGATCGCGACAGATCTGCCTGTGCCAGCGTCCGACCATCGCAACCGTCGGCTCGTCATCGCGACACCAGTCGCTTTGCCCGTATCTTCCGAGCCGAAGGCTTGGCCCGATTCGCCGCGGTCACTGCGGCGGCGCTAAGATAGCGAACGCTGTTCCAGAGGTGGCGCACCATGGGGTTCCATTGTGAGAGCGTGCCGGGGCGAGTCGTCGTTACCTGCAAGACCACCAGGGGCTTGCCAAGTCGAT
>NZ_JAEUPY010000516.1 GCF_016790065.1 Steroidobacter sp. | reverse complement strand
ATGTTCACTGCATCGAAGTTGTACGAATACAAATCCGGGTACAGGTTGGTGTTGACGGCATTGTCGATCGGATACTTGAAGTTCACCACGTTCAACGGGCTGTTGAAGACACCGCGAGAGAACAGCGTGCCGTCAGTGTTGAAGCCCAACAAAGTCGCGTTCGCCGAACCCGCCGCGAAACCGTACGACTGAAACAACGCATCCACCGCGGCCTGCGGGGGCGCGTTCGCGCCGGCGATGTAATAGCCCTCCGGCAGATACGAAGTCGTCGAGGTCGCGATCTTGGCGAAGTCGCGCTGGCTCTTGATCATGCCTTCGCGTTTGGAATAGTCGGCACCGATCACGACGTTGCCGCGACCATCGGCGAAGTTCAGCCCGCCGACGCCGGAGATTTGATACTCCTCGGCGTCCCAGAACTCGGTGCTGTTGGAGAAGTTATAACGAAGATCGATGCCTTCGTAATTTTCCTTCAGCTTGATGTTCACCGCACCCGCCACCGCGTCCGCGCCGTACACCGCGCCGGCGCCGCCGGTCACGATTTCGATGCTATCGATCAGCGCTTGCGGAATGGTGTTCAGGTCGACCGTCATGTCGCTGGCCGAAGGCATGGCGCGACGGCCGTCGAACAGCACGATGTTGCGGTTGGCGCCCAGGCCGCGCAGGTCGATGTTCGACTGACCGCCGTTGCCTGGATTGTTGGACGTAGTACCGCCGGCGGGATTCACCTGCGGCAGCGTGTTCAGATAAGTATCGAGAGTGACGTCCGCGTTCTCGATGATTTGCTCGGCGGTGCTGGTAACGACGGGGCTGTTGGCCACGTAGTCCTGGCGTTGAATGCGCGAACCGGTGACCACAACTTCAGCAACGACTTCGTTACCTTCCGCTGCCATGACCGGCAACGAGTGTGCGGCCGCTGCCGCAAAGCTCGTCCACAGCGCGTAGCTCACCGCGCGCCGAATAGAAATATTCGTCGACATTAGAATGATCCTCCTGCGAGAGGGTTTTAATTTGCTCCCAGACCCACACCCGTCAGTTGCAGTTTCGGGGGGTGGGCAACGCTCCCTTCCTGGATCGCAGCGATGGATAAATTCACAACTATCGACCCAAGCGTGGCACCGAGCATACAACCGCAAATTCGCCAAAGGAAGCACGATCGCGTGCCGCCGATGAAATGCTTCAAGCCGCTAATCGCTCGGGAATTCGTGAGGAATTATCAATGTGACGCAGCTGCGACCGCGGCTTGTTACCAAGCCGGCGGAATGTATACACGTTGCTGGAGAGCAACAGCGCGATAGGCTGACGTGGCGCCACTCGCCACGAGCCTAAAACAGTGCGCTTGTTTGAAATTTGCTCAGCGTTCGCTGATGGGAACGACATCCGCGCCGATGGTGACGCGCGGCTCGTCGGTTGTTATAGGCATAGTTCCGTGCCACATATAAGAAGGAAACAAAATCAATAACCCTGCGCGCGGTTGAATCATCCGTTCCGCGCTGACACCGGGCGTAGAGTAACGCGGCTCACCGAATTTGATCCAGCCGCTGCGTGCAACCGAATCTTCCGTGTCTGCTGGCGCGTGCACGTAATAAGCCGAGCTCAACCAACCGGAAGGATGCACATGATTTAGGTGATATCCGCCGCGGCGCAGCCGGATGGCCCAACAACCGGACAAACGCGCCTCGCCGTTGTTACGAGCCAATAACGGATGGGTCTCATTCTGCGGCAATCGCGAGCGAAACTCAGCGATGGGCGCGATCAGCAAACTCAAGAACTGACGGATCAGCGGATGCGGATCGGCGAGCAAACTGCGCGGCGTCTGCGCTCCAAAGCGCAGGCTCTGATCGAGCGGATGCATGGCCAGTTGCTGACGCTCCGCCAGCACTTTCATCAGCGCCTCATTGAACGCCGCCATGGAAACAAATCCGTCCGGCCGCTCCAACATCGTCGGCATGACGAAGCGCTCGTAGTCGTAGAGTTCATCGTATCGAGGCAAGCCGAGCATGCGCGCCGCCGTCGCCTCACAAGCAATGTGTTCCTGATGTAGCGACGCCTGTTGGCGCGCCTGCAGGATCA
>NZ_JAEUPY010000510.1 GCF_016790065.1 Steroidobacter sp. | reverse complement strand
TCGAATGTTTCAGTCGGTTTGCGAGTGACCAGATTGATGGCGCCGCCCAGGCCGCCGGGGCCGTCGAGCACCGAAGCGTAGCCCTTGCGGATCTGGATCTCGGCCAGGTCCATCGTCAGGAAGCGGTTGAAGTCCAGACGGTTGTCGGCGGGCAGATAGACACGAATGCCGTCGATGGACAGCGGCACCTGCCAGCGGCCGTAGCCACGCACGAAAATGTCGTGCTCGTTGCGGCGGCCGTTGGCGTCGAAAGTGCTGGTGACGCCCGGAATCAGTTTCACGGCCTGGTCCAAGGTATTCACGTCGAATGCCCAGACTTCGTCCTGGCTGACGCTGGCGTCGCCGATCACCGAGCTGATTTTCGGCGCGGTCACCGTGATCTGGCCCAGTTTGAACACGTTGCCGTCGCTGTCGTCGGCGTGGGCGGTGGCTGCTACGCAGATCGACGCGAGCGGCACGGCAGCGAGCACCAGTGTGGTCGCGTTACGAGACTTATGAATCAAAACGAGGCTCCCTTGCTTCTTCTCGACAACGCCGCCGAGAGGCGGCGTGATGCCCGCAAGGATATAACGGGGCGTCAGGGAGCGCTATGTCCGATCCTGCATATCGAAGGCTGTTACAGCGGCAAGCCCAGCGCTGCGGCGATCCGCTCCCAAGGCACCAGTTTGAAGTTCTGCGCAGCCGAAGGATTGGTGTTCTTGCCATCCTGCGCTACGAACACACCATGCGGAAACGCCGCGCCTAGCGCGGTGCTGGTGACATCGATGCCGTCCGTATCCGACGTGCCGTCGATGCCTTCGGGACTCGCAACGATTGCGAATTTGCCCAGGAACTTGTTATCGCCGTTGCGTAGATAGACGTTGTAATCGTTCGAGCCCTGGCTCGACACGATGACGTAGCCAGTGTCGCCGGAGCCATAAAAAATCGTCACGCCTTCAGCGTCGTCGGTGAGATGGCCGTTCGCGACCGAGTCGATCTGAGTGCGCTCGGAGCCGCCGTCGGGTGCGGCGGAGTAGCGCCACAAGCCGACATCTTCTTCAGCTATATATAAGTGACCGGTGCCGTCGTCAGCCGCGCAGCCCTCGGCTTGCGAGCCGACGGCAAACTCTCGCACCTGGCGTGCGCCGACTTTGTTACCGCGAGCTTCGAGTTGCCATTGTTTGAACGCGCCGCTGTCATTGTCGTTTGCGAACACGAAGTACTCGCCCTTGGGACTGCGATACATGCACAAGCCGTAAGGATCGAGCAAGCCAGTAGCAATCTTCCCATCGGCGACATTGCTCAAGCGGCCGTCGGCATCGACAGCATACAAAGCCAATGTTTGATCGGTGCGATTGGTCGCCGCGACGATGGCGACTTCGGCGCCGCCGAGTGCGAAGCCATAACGCAGGTCGACATTGTTCATGCGGCCGTCGGGTAGCGACTGCACGCGCTTGCCGCTCAAGTCATAGACGTCCAGGCCGTTCTTTTTGTCCGTGCCGATGATCAGGCTGCGCGCCGGGTCGGTGGGATGAATCCAGATCGCCGGATCGTCGGCGGCATCTTGCAGGCTGGGCACCGGTTCGGTTTCGACCGAAGCAAATACCGGCTTGGCCGCTGCGGACGGCGCGCTGTTCTTGGCGGCGGAGCAGGCGCTGAGCAAGGCAAACGACAGCACGACAGGCAGCGAACGGTGCATTACAAAAAACTCCGGCGGCGCGTCGTGCGCCGGTTGTTGCGGCAAGAAGCAGATAACCCTGTCGAGTGAGCGCAGTCGTTGCCGGTGCGTCATCACGACGCGCGAATTGTAACGACGCTTGCCTGACAGTTATGTGTCGAATGACGTCAGCAACCGATCAGTTTTGTCATGCCGCTGTCACAAACATCAGCGAATCGGCAGCTCACGCGACTTCTGCACCGTTCGCAACGCGAAGCTGGAATGCACGCGGGCGACGCCGGGCAGCCGAGTGAGATATTTGCTGTGCAGTCGCTCGAAGTCGGCGGTGTCCGCCACGACTACTCGCACGGCGTAGTCATAGTCGCCGGTCATCAAATAGCACTCCATCACTTCCGGAATCTTGCGCACGGCTTCTTCGAACTTGCGCAGGTCGGTCTCGTCCTGACGGTCCAACGTGATGTTGACGAACACGTTCACCGGGCAGCCGGCTTTCTGTTGACTGATGAGCGCGGTGTAGCCCTCGATCAGGCCGGATTCTTCCAACTGCCGGATGCGTCTCAAGCACGCGGACTCGGACAAATTGACGCGCTCGGCCAGCGCACTGTTCGGGATCCGGCCTTCGTGCTGGAGCGCCTGCAGAATGGCGCGGTCGAAACGGTCGAATTTCATGGCGCAAGAATCCGTCGGGTATTGCGAGGATGTTCGTGGATTCTGCCACATATCCGCCGGAATCTGCCTGAATGTGGCAGTTTCCTGCGCCGATGCGGCCCTAAATTGACCGCGATATCCGCGTTGCCCGTTCTCCTGGTCGAGTTCACACGAGGTTTTATGCGTATCGGCGTACCGAAAGAAATCAAGAATCACGAATATCGAGTCGGTCTGGTGCCCGCCGGGGTGCGGGAATTGGTGGCAGCAGGCCATCAAGTGTCGGTGCAAAGTACGGCCGGTGCGGGTATCGGCGTTGAGGATGCGGCCTATGTCGCTGCCGGTGCCAAGATCGTCGGCACGGCCAAAGAAGTTTTCGACGGCGCGGACCTGGTAGTGAAGGTCAAAGAGCCGCAGCTCGCTGAATGCAAGATGCTCCGTCCGGGGCAAACCCTGTTTACCTATCTGCATCTCGCGGCCGATGCCGCGCAAGCCAATGCATTGATGGCGTCCGGTGCGACGTGCATCGCTTACGAAACTGTCACTGCTCCAAACGGCTCGTTGCCGTTGTTGACGCCGATGAGCGAAGTCGCCGGCCGCATGTCGGTGCAAGTGGGCGCAGCTTCGCTGCAGAAAGCGAATGGTGGCTTGGGCGTGTTGCTCGGCGGTGTGCCGGGAACTGCGCCGGCCAAAGTCGTCGTGTTGGGCGGTGGCGTGTCGGGCACATCCGCTGCCGAGATCGCTGTCGGCATGCGCGCCGATGTGACCGTCGTCGATCGTTCGTTGAAGCGTCTGCGCGAGCTGGATGCATTGTTCGGCGGTCGCTTGAAGACCATGGCTTCGACGGCTGAAGCCATCGAGTCGTTGGTGACGCAGGCCGATCTGGTGATCGGTGCGGTGCTGGTGGTGGGCGCAGCTGCGCCGAAGCTGGTGACGCGCGACATGGTCGGCAAAATGAAAAAAGGCTCGGTGATGGTCGACATTTCCATCGATCAGGGCGGTTGTTTCGAAACCAGCAAGCCGACCACGCATGCCGAGCCGACCTTCGTGGTCGACGGTGTCGTGCACTACTGCGTGACCAATATGCCGGGCGCCGTGCCACGCACTTCGACGTTCGCTTTGACGAACGCGACGTTGCCGT
>NZ_JAEUPY010000485.1 GCF_016790065.1 Steroidobacter sp. | reverse complement strand
TGCAAGCATCCCGATGCAAAGCGCCAGCAGTTTCATTCTTGCGTCTCCATCACACCTCGCAAGTCGCGAGATGCGGATTCTGACGTTGCGTCGAACACGATAGCCCGTCCACGCGTGCCTCGAACGCACGCATGTCAACGTCTGCGTACACAAGTCTGCGCGTACTGTTCTCGCGTCGTTTGGCGGAGTGCTTGCGCATGTCGTGGAAGAGACTATTCGCACGAGAGATGGCCCAAGGCAGACCGAGATCGAACAACGACGCGGTTTCGCGCCACGTGCTCATCGAGCCTCGCAACCTGCTGCTTGCTCACCGATCCCGCCTGAATGCTCTGCGACTGGAGAGTGCCTACGACGCTGCCCAGTTCGAGCGATTGGTCGAATCGGTGCTCCTTCAGGTCGCGGAATGGGTGTACTTCCTTTCGGCCACCCGAGCGGAGAATCACCGAGAGTCCGGCGGCCTTCTGCGCTTCGCGGTGGAAACGGCGACGCTGGCGTTCCGGCGAGCCGATGGGAAGTTTCTGTCGGGACAGACCACCACGGACGTTCGCAGTCGTGAGCGCGATCGTGTTTGGCGCTACGTTGCTTTTTTGGGTGGGTTGCTTCGGCCACTAGGGCGCTGCGCCACGCTGGTGCATGTGTCCACGGACCAGGGAGTCGTATGGAATCCGTTGCTTGAAGGACTGTGGCAATGGCATCGGCGCATCGAAGCGACCAACGTCGAGATCCACTGGCGCGCTGGTGCAGATGGTCAGCCGACGTCTGCGGCGACGGGTTGGGTCGCAGCTCGCATCATTCCGGCAAACGCGTTGTCCTATCTCCATGGTGCGGATGCCTCGCTGGCGGAGGTGCTGCTTCGGACGCTGAGTGGGGACGCGACGGGACGATTGTGCGAGGTCGTGGAGCAAGCTTATCAAGCCGCCATCGATCAGGACCTCGCCAGCGTCGGTGCTGTCTCAGAGGCGATGGTGCCGGGCGTTCGCATCGAGCATCGCCTACTCGAGGCGCTGCGTGCGCTCTGCCGAGAGAAATGGACGATGAATACACCTGGCGGTCGGGTCTGGTGTACTGACTGCGGTGTGTACATTGTATGGAAGGCGGCAGCAAACGATTTGCTCGTGCGAATGCGGGCGGATGGCGTCGTTGGCGTTCCACGCGATCCCGATACGCTGGCCGAATTGCTGGCGGCGCACGGCGTGCTCACGCCGAATCCGAATGTCACGGCTGGGCTCAAACATTACTACAAGCTGGTGCCTCAGCTGCGAGGCGTTCCCAGGCAGACCCTCGAAGTCGTCAAGATCGCGGACACCGAACTCATCGGTCTTCAGCTTCAGGGCGTTGATCGGATCCCCGCAGAGTTGGTTGGGGCACTGCCGGAGGCAATCTCCGCGCCGCTCGCGTCGCCGCCTGCCGGCGCTTCCGCATCCGCCGTGCCGGCTCCAGCAGTCTTGTCCGCCAAGCCCCGATCCACAAAACGTGATCCCGGACCGGAGTCAAAGACACTGCAGCTTCCGTTGGAAGAAGCGCGCGGAGCCGGCTCGACTGCGTCGGTCGAGCTCCCGCCGCTACCAGCGCCCCAAAGGGCTGCTCAGATAGCAGTGGAACCTGTGAACGCAATCAATCTGGAGCCGCTCAAGCGGTTTGGCTCACCAGGCCTGACATTGCAGAAGCTGGCGCTCGGCTTGACCGATGGTTCTGTCAATTTGTCACTCAAACGAGTGGCGGATGGCATTGCGATCGAGTTTCCGGAGAGCATCGCCGCGCTGGGCGCAGATCCGCAGGAGTTCGTGACCTCCTGCGAGGCACAGGGCTTGCTCGTTCCCGACAAGGCCGGTGGCCGCCG
This sequence comes from Steroidobacter sp., assembly GCF_016790065.1. Classification (GTDB taxonomy): domain Bacteria; phylum Pseudomonadota; class Gammaproteobacteria; order Steroidobacterales; family Steroidobacteraceae; genus Steroidobacter. The sequence continues at coordinate 460 of NZ_JAEUPY010000485.1, read as the reverse complement.
GTTTGTGCGCGCCCGGACCCCCGATCAGAGCCACTTGCCGCCGCAATACATTGTGCTGGCTCAACGGGTCGCGCGATATCTGCCGAACACGCCGGGAGATCTCATGTGAACTGGGGCATGGAGCAGCCGTGGCGCCCCGCGTTCGAGGCGCACGCGGCCGCTGCGTGGGCCATCGCGGCGGCGTGGGCGGCCCGTGAGACGTGGCAGTCCTCGCATCCACCCGACGAGCTGATCCTATTCCTAACGTGTGCGCTGTCGCTGAGCGTTTGGCGCGCATTCCAGGCGCTGCATGTGTGGCGCATGCGCCTGTCCCTGGAAGGTCGCGGTGTCGAGTGGATCTCGAGCGATGAGGTTCATCGCAAGATGCTCGCGCGGCCCAACTACGTGTGGATGGGCTGGGGATTCAACTGGAGCCGCACCCATATGCAGCGGCTCTATGATCTTGAGACGCTGAATGTCG
>NZ_JAEUPY010000462.1 GCF_016790065.1 Steroidobacter sp. | reverse complement strand
ACGCCGGCGTGACCTTGGGCCTGGTTCACGGCACCCAGCCGGATGCCATGGTCGTCTGTCACGACGCCCGTCGTACCACCTTGATGGGCGATTACGATTTCCCCATCCCGGACTACAAGACCTGCGGCGATACCTATCTGGCGGCCGCTCGGTTGACCAACAAGAACGCGAAAGTGGTGGGCATCAGCCTCAACACCTCGCACATCAAGGACGACCGCGAAGCGCGCCAGCTGTTGGAAAAGACCAGCCGCGAGACCTCGCTGCCTTGTTGCGATCCGATTCGTTTTGGCGTAGGAGAGATCGTCGATCATCTATTACGCCAAAGTTGATATGCCATCCAAACAGGATCTGTTCGCCCGGCTGGAAGCCCGCCTGGAACACTTCACGCCGGCCGAGCGACAGATCGCCAATCACATGCTCAGTCATCGCAACGAGCTGCCGTTCGAAACGGCAGACTCGTTGGCCAAGAAGCTGGGCGTGAGTGCGGTGACGGTAGGGCGCTTCTGCCGTCTGTTGGGGTACAAACATTTTCGCGCCATCAAGGAAGAGATGCGCAAGGGCGGCGGCTCGGCGCCGTGGCTGGTGGGCGATCAGCTCACCCAATACATGGATCGCTTCGGCGATCAGGAGCAATTGCGCCGCAGCCTGGAAACCGAGGTCGCGGCGCTGGTCGAGGTGTACGGCATGGTCGACACGCCGGCCTGGAAGGCCGCGACCAACGTCATCGTGCGCTCCGATCTGGTTCAGATCGCAGGCTTTCAGACCGAGCGCGGCCTGGCGTTGTTGCTCGCCAACCTGCTGCAGTATGTGCGTGAGGGCGTGCAGCTGGTCGACATGGTCGCCGGCACCTATAGCGACGTCTTTACCACTCAATCCAAGGCTCGCTGCCTGATCCTGCTCGACATGCGTCGCTATTCGAAGCAATCGCTGATGCTGGCGGAGAAGGCGGCCGAGCGTTCGATTCCGCTGATCATCATCACCGACAAGTATTGCGACTGGGGCAGCCGCTACACGCCGCATGTGTTCGCGTTGCCGTCCGAAGGCGGGCATTTCTGGAGCTCGGCGGTGGCCATGAACTGTTTCATCAACCTGTTCGTGACCAGCGTGGCGGCGCGGTCCGGCAAGTCGGTGGAGAAACAGCTGGAACAGATCTCCGAGCTGTTCGAGCATTTCACTGGCTTCGTCGGCCCGTCCAAAGGCCGCAAAGGCTCGCGCTAGGCACCGCCGCGGCTTGCGGGCGGGGCGCAGCGGTGGTATCTAGCCGCCGCTCATGACTCAGTCGTCCTCACCAGCCGTCGCCGCGGGGCCGTTCAGTTCCTGGCTGCTCAAAATGCGTCGCTCCTTGTTGGGCAGCGAAGGCATGGACGTCCCTTGTGGAGATTGCGTCGGCTGCTGTGTGTCCGGCTATTCGCTGCAGCTACGGCCTGAGGACTACAAGGCGGCGGCGCGGATTCCAACGACGTTCGTGGTCAACGCTGCCCCGGGCTTTGCCAAGGGCAACCTCACTGTGGCCGCTCTGCCTGATGGGCTCTGTCCCATGCTGGAGGATCGGAAGTGCACCATCTACTCCGACCGGCCGCAGACTTGTTTGGATTACGACTGCCGGATCTTCGCCGCTGCCGGCATTGATGCGGGCGGTGACGACAAGGTCGTCATCAACACGCGCGTGCGGGCGTGGGAGTTTGCCTATCCCGAGCTACTGGATCGACAAGAGCATGATGCTGTTCGCGCCGCTGCGGCGTTCATTCGCGACCGGCGTGATAGTTTTTCGGTGCGCGTGCCGGCGGGGCCCATGGGTATCGCGGTGTTTGCGATCAAGTCGTATCGAGTGTTTCTGGATTCTTCGGTGACATCGAAGAGTGATGCGGAAATCGCTCGCGCCATTCTCGAGGCCGCGCGCAGCTTCGACTCCGGCGCTGCCTTGTCCTAGCAAACAGTTTCGTCATTTCAGACTGGCGAGATAAGCGCGCCAGCCACCGAACGCGGTGATGTCTCGCGCGCCTTGCAAGCCGATGGGCTCGCAGATGAAGCCTTTCACCACGCGGCCGTCTTCGAGTTCCAACGAGCCGATGCCGAGAGGCGCGGGAATCTCAGCTCC
>NZ_JAEUPY010000450.1 GCF_016790065.1 Steroidobacter sp. | reverse complement strand
CGACATTCGCGCGGACAAACGTCGCACTGAACACGCCCATCCTCCAGCACGTGCCAGTACCTGGTCGGCCAATGCTTACTGGTTTCGTCTTTCATCACCGCGGACACAGGGGTATACATTAGCGCTCGTTCGGCATCATGCGCCTAACCAGGAGCGCGGGAAACGTGAACAGCAGGGTCCGACCGCCAGCCGTTGCCGGCCTGTTTTATCCCGGCGACGCGACGGAACTGCGGGATGCGGTATCGGCGTATTTAGCACAGGCTGCGATTGTCGCTGGCCCAACTCCTAAAGCTTTGATCGTGCCGCACGCGGGCTATATCTATTCAGGCGCGATCGCTGCTGCCGCGTACTCGCAGGTCGCACCTCTGCGTCGGCAAATTCGACGCATCGTGCTCATCGGTCCCAGTCATCGCGTCTATCTGCGCGGCATGGCAGTGCCCGCGGCCGAAATTTTCCAGACACCGCTGGGGGCGATTCCCATAGATCGCGAGCTCAAGGCGCGCGTGCTTGCCGATGAGCAAGTGGTCGAATCCGATGCGCCGCATGCAAGCGAGCACAGTCTGGAAGTTCAGCTGCCGTTCCTGCAAATGCTGTTCGATGATTTCACGCTACTGCCGATTGCACTGGGCTCGACAGCACCGCCGACTGTTGCCGGCGCGCTCGCGGCAGTGTGGGGCGATGAACAAACATTGCTGCTGGTCAGCTCCGACTTGAGTCATTACTTGCCGTACGACCAAGCACGCGCCATCGATTCGGAAACCAGCGCCGCGATTCAGCGCAACGATCCGACGCTGACCGGCGAGCAAGCGTGCGGCTGCATCGGCATCAACGGTTTGTCTATTCTCGCTCGCCAGCGTGGTGCGCAAATCCAGGAGATAGCTCGCTGCAATTCCGGCGACACGGCCGGCGATCGGGATCGAGTGGTGGGTTACGGAGCCTTCGGATTCCATGAGTCTGTCCATGAGTCTGGACCTGGCACAACGCTCTGAACTGCTCGCGCTGGCGCGAGCATCGATACAAGCCGCTTTGCCTGGAGGCGAACTGGCTGCCTATCGCGGCGAGCCAGCGTCACCAGAATTGAATCGTCCGGGCGCGTCGTTCGTGACGTTGCGCATTGGAGAAGAACTGCGCGGCTGCTGCGGCAGCATCGAAGCCACACGACCGCTGCATGCGGATGTTTGGAACAACGCATGGGCATCGGCGTTCGCCGATCCCAGATTTCCTGCGCTGACCCCGGCCGAATGGATCGACACAGGCATTGAGATCTCAGTATTGAGCGAGCCGGTCCGCTGCGCCGTACGCGATCAGCTCGAGTTGCTGGAAGTGCTGAGGCCAGGCATCGACGGTGTGATCCTGCAGGTCGGCGCTCGACGCAGCACGTTTCTACCCGCTGTCTGGGAGCAACTCCCGGACGCTTCGCAGTTCATCCGTCATTTGAAATTGAAAGCCGGCTGGCCAGTGGATTTCTGGCCAGCCGACATGCAGGTGTGGCTCTACACCACGCAGAGTTTCAGTTAACGCTCAACCGTACTCGATGGATGACCGCGTCTGTTCCAACAGCGTGTCGATGGCCGCGGACACCATTTCAGGACGCCGCTCCAACTCGCCACGCAAGGCGTGCACCGAGCGGATGACCATGAACAACTTGAGCAGTCGCTGCGCAGCTGCCTCATCCGACGGCAACACCCCTGCTTCAATCACACTGCGCCGATAACCCTGCAGGAACGCACGTGTCGTTAGCGTCAGCCACTGCCCCAAGTCGGGTTCGAGCCGTTCGCGTAGCTCAGGCCGGTGCACGATTGCATGCTCCAACGCGACAGTGCGCGCGTAACGGAATGAAATCAGCACGCTGGCCACGTCATGCAACGGCGATTCTTTTTGCCGCCGTTCAGCCAGCGGCAACGTCATGTCGCCTTCGAAGCCGGTGAGCAGGAAATCATCCGCGACTAGCAGGATTTTCGCCAGATGCAGGTTGCCGTGAATGCGGGTTCGTAGACCGTTGACCGGCTCGGCGGT
>NZ_JAEUPY010000435.1 GCF_016790065.1 Steroidobacter sp. | reverse complement strand
GCTAGGTTTGAAAGATTATTTCGGTCCGGAGCGAATGAAGGCTCTCGAACCTGCTGGTCGCCTCGCTGCGGCCGGGGCACGAATCGCGTTCGGCAGCGACTGGCCGGTGGATGCGCTGGATCAGTGGTTTGCATTCAAGGTGGGTGTGACACGAGCCAACGCACCGGATGCGCCTGCTGAGTATCGCGGCAAACTCGGCGACGATCCCGGCCTCACGCGCGAAACAGTGTTACGCGCGGCGACCATCAATTCCGCCTATGAGTTGCATCAGGACGATGTGACCGGCTCGCTCGAAGTCGGCAAGCTGGCCGACCTGATCGTGCTCGATCGCAATCCGTTGACGATTCCGGCTGAAGACATCGCCAAGGTGCGAGTGTTGGAGACCGTCGTCGGCGGCAACGTGGTTTACGCTGCCGCCCAGAAGCAGTAAGTAGCAGTGAGCTAGCTCACTCGAACAAACTGACGATGCTCTGGTACTTCTCGATGTACCAGCGGTTCTCGTTGTTGTACTTCGGAATCGCGACCGGACGAACTCCGGTGCCATCCGTGGTCCACACGCAGGGACAAGTCACCGGCGCGCCGGCGAGCTGTTCGCCCGGGCGGCTCAGTTCATCGAGCTTGACCTTCATTTTGGTCAGCACCCGGTGCAGCTTGGTGACGTTGCGAGGGCCGCCGTTGTAGGCGGCCACCGGAAAGATGCCCAGCACGGCCGGGTTGTCACGATAGGCCATGCGAATCTCCGCACGCATTTGCGACAGCTCCAGATCCAGCAAGCACACCGCCGCTTTCATGGCGTTCAGCAGATTGGTCGCGCCGCGTTCGAAGTTCGGGTCGAGCTTGGCGCGAGGGCAGCGCCTGACCACGAGCGCGTAGGTGCCGTTGTTTCTGCGATTGGTGAATTGCATCGGGCCGAGCGCATTGGCACTCGAGACGCTGTAGCGATAGGCCTCTTCCTGCTTGAGCCCGTACTGACTCAGCACTTCGTCGAAGGCGACCGACTGCTTGTCGACATAATCGGCATCGTCAGTCTGTTCGATGACCGCCAGCGTGGTGATGACTTGCAGAGGAATGGAATCGGCGAGCAGCTCTCCAGGAAACGCTGCACTCGGCACCTTCGCGAGCCGCAACTCCTCGATGGCCTGGCGCGCCGTGGCGACCAAGAAGTCCTTGCCGCCGGTGACGAAGCCCGGGTCGAAAGTGTCTTCGGTGAAGGGCAGATAGACGATGGGCTTGGCGGTGCGGGCGAGGGCACGCCATTGCTTGCGCTTGAGCAGATTGTTGTCGAACACCGGAAACTTGCGTCCGTAGACTTTCAACTGATCACCGCCCTGAGTGAAGGCGAACATCAATCGCTCGGCACCGGTGCCCTTCACGTGCCGCGCCTGGATGCCGGGTGTGAGACTGCGAAACGGCAAGGGCTTGCGGCCGGGTGACCACTTGATGGGCGGACGCGGCAGCTCGATGTGAGCGACGGTCCATTCCTGCTTCGTCTCATTCCACAGTGCAAAGGCCACCGGACGACCGCGCAGCACCTCTTTCCTGCCCTTGCCCGTGAACACGTATTGGAGCTCGACATCGCGCAGCAGTGCTTGAGCTTCGGCGACCAGATCGTGGATCACCTGGTGACGGCGGCCCTGGACCACGACTTCCTCAGGAGGGTGGTCGGGTTGTTCTGATTCGGCCACCGCCAGCGGCACTTCGCCTTCCTCTTGCTTCGACTCGCCCTCCGCGGCGGTGGGCATTTCGTCGAGCGGCGCTTCCGCCTCGAGCGGCGGGGTGGTTTCGATCACCGTCGGCTCATTTTCCTCGGCGTCGCCACCTGTCGTCGCGCATCCAGCGCACAGCAGCGACATCAGCACGAGGGGCAGCGCGGCGGTTTTCATCATGCTCATCTTTCGCGACTTTTCCGTACGGTCAAGCGGTGTGAAACCGCGATTTTACACAGACGCGCCCCGGCGTGCGGCAGCGAGATTCTCTGAACGCGGTGCCTGGAAGTGTGCGCGCCTACCAGGTTCTGGCATTTACTCGCCGAAATCGTACTTCTACTCACTGAAGATTTTGCCGCCCGGGCCGCTGGTCCCCCGTTGATTACAGGTCTTCTGGGGGACTCTTTGATGACTCGACGGGCTTTGGGAATCAGCAAGGCGCTGGTGGCCGTGACCTTGGTCACGTTGCTGTCGGCATGTGGCGGCTCCGGCGGGTCTGCCCCGACGGTCTCCAGCAACCCTCCCGGCGGCTCCAACCCGCCAGACAACGTGCCGGAGACGCCGACCACCATCCAAGGCATCGCCACGCCGAGCAGCGTCTCGGTGGTCACCGCCACCAACGCTGATTGAGCCTCATCGAATCCCAGAGACTAGAACATGAAAACCATTTATCGCTGCAGCTCCGTGCTGGCATTGGCGGTCTACGCCGCGCTCGCTTCGGCTGATCCCGCACCCAACTCGGCTTACTACACCGACCCGCAGCAGAGCCACGTCGAAGACGCGACCTCCGAAGGCGTGGGTCAGGTGAACATGATCACTTGCATCATGGCGTCCATGCGCCCCGAGGCGCTGGTGAACAAGGGCAACTACAACGCGCTGGTGAACGAATCCAAGTGCGAGCCCAACGGCAGCGGCAGCGATTCATCGTCCAGCTCCGGCGGCGACGCGTCGCAGGTCGCCAAGTACATGACCGCGACCGTCAATGCGAGTCGCACGTCCAACACCGAACCGATGCGTTCGAAGATCTGGCTGACGCAGGAAGAGGAAGGTCACGTCACCACCATCGACGTGAACGTCTCCGCGACGCAGGCCCCGAGCGCTAGCAATCCTTACGGCGCATTTCGTCTCGATTACTGCGGCAAGCGCACTGACGCCAACAGCAATGCGTGCCGCATGAACGGCTATCTGGAAGGCAGCGATACCGGCATCCGTTATTTC
>NZ_JAEUPY010000420.1 GCF_016790065.1 Steroidobacter sp. | reverse complement strand
GGCCAGCACTGCGATGACGGGCGCTCCAATCACCACACCCAGCGCGTAGGCACTGATCACGTGACCGGCGGTGGGTTCATCGATGCCCAGCCCTGCGGAGAAGTAGGGCAACAGGCTCATCGAGGCGAATTCGGTGGTGCCGATGGCGAAACCGCCCATCGCCAGCGCCAGGAACAGCCGGCCGACGGAATGACTCGATGCCTGACCGCTGGGAAGGTCAGGAAGCTTAGTTAAATCAACAGATTGCAAGATCAGTCCGGGTCGAGTGCGGCGGGATTGCATAGCATTGCAACACAGCTTGCATAGCTATGCAAGACCGGCTAGCCTGCGGCCACTAATAAGAGAAAGCATGAGTCGGGGGAGTGCATTCCATGGCCAACATCAAGCCTGCATCGTCAGTCGACGTGGCGCGTCTGGCAGGCGTTTCGCAATCGGCGGTGTCACGCACATTCACGCCGGGCGCGAGCATCTCGTCGGAGACCAAGGCCAAAGTGATGGCCGCGGCCGAGGCGCTGAATTATCGGCCGAGTCTGATTCCTCGCATCATGCTGAAGAACCGCTCCAACATCGTGGCGGTGATCGTAGGCACGCTGACCAACTCGTATCACTCCAGAGCGCTGCAAGCGTTTGCCGGTCGACTACAACAGCAAGGCAAGCAAGTGATGTTGGTGCAAACCAATTTCGAACGTGCGCTGGATGAGGTAGCGGCGGAGCTCGCGTGCTATCGAGTGGATGCAGTGGTGAGTCCATTGGAAATCACTTCCGCTCAAGTTGCCGAAGCGCTCGACCGGTTGCGTATTCCGGTCATCACATTGAATTCCGCGCACGTCACCGAATGGACCGCGACAGTGTCCTCCGACAATGAAGCGGCGGGCCAGCGCATCGCTCGCCTGCTGCTCGACCGCGGCGGCAAGCGGCCGGGTTACATCGCTGGCCCGCGTGACAGTCTGTCGCAACAACAGCGCGAAGCTGGCTTTCGCAGCGGCTTGGCCGAGCGCGGTGTCAATGATTGCGCCTGGGCGCAGGCCGACTATTCCTATCAAGGCGGCTACGCGGCTGCTCGCGAAATGTTTGCTAAGGACTCGACGTTGGACTGCCTGTTCTGCGTCAATGACCTGGTCGCGCTCGGCGCCATGGACGCACTGCGCATCGAGTTCGGTAAAAAGATCCCGGACGACGTGATCATTGCCGGCTACGACAACACCGAGGCCGGGGCTTGGCCTGCCTATCAGCTGACGACCTTCGATCAACGCATCGACGACATGGTCGGCTGCGCGGTCTCGATGCTCGAACGAGAATGGGAACCGCGTTCGCAAGCGTTGATTACGCCGGTGCTGATGGAGCGTGCCAGCACTCGCAGCTGAGTCAATACGCAACTGAGTCACAGCCGGGCTAGCCATCTGCGCGGATTTGGGGCAAATTGCTGCCGCGGCCGCTCGGGGCCGAATTCCAAAAATAAATATCAATAAAATCGACCCCGGGCCCTCCGAGCTCAGGATGTCGACTCACTCAAGCGCGTTTGTAGGGCGCGCAAGTGTTGGTCGGTGGCGATGCTATCGCCGTATTTTTCCAGGCTTTTTTGTATCGCGACCAGGTGCGGGTCGAGTGCGTCGCTGAGGGCGGCGCGCGTGCCGTCGACGAGTCGCTATGTGCTGTTACTCCCTAAGTGTGAACTTCGACGACTACCGGGCAAAGTTGGTGTCGGTGTCGTTTGTATGTTCCGGACGCGCCCGCCTCCTGGCCTGGCGGGTTTAGTCACGGGGAGTTGTTATGAAACCGATCAAGAATGCATCGATCGCACGTGCGGTCTCGCTCGCTTTGCTACTCGCGTCCGGCGCATCGGTGCACGCGCAGAGCACGTCGCAAGCTGCGTCCAGCGACGATCAGGATCTGGAGATCCTGGACACCATCACCGTCGAAGCCGAACGCGCGCGTAGCGTGTACACCGGCATTTCGACCACCGGCACCAAGTCCACCACGCCGTTGAACGAGACGCCGCAGGCGATCACGGTCATCACGGCTGACTGGATGGAAATGCAGAACATCCAGAACGTCGAAGACGCGTTGCGCTATGCCGCCGGCGTCAAGACCTCGCCGTACGGCAACGATCCGCGTAACGACACGTTCTTCATTCGCGGCTTCAATCAGACCACGTCCGGCCTGTATCGCGACGGCCTGGCGACGCCGAATGGTCAATACGGTAACTGGCGCAGCGAGCCGTACGCGCTTGAACGCGTCGAAGTGCTGCGGGGTCCGAGCTCCATGCTGTACGGTGCGAACAGCCCCGGCGGCCTGGTCAACCAGATGACCAAGCGTCCCACCTCCAAGCCGGTGGCCAACGTGCAGCTGGAATACGGCAGCTTCGACAGCATGCAGGCCGGCGTCGACGTCGGTGGCGCGGTCAACGACGATCAAACCATTTTGGTGCGTGCGGTCGGCGTACTGCGCGATGCCGATACGCAAGTCGACTTCGTCAATAACAACCGTCAGTACATCATGCCGGCGGTGACGTTCCGTCCGAACGAGCAGCTGATCTGGACGGTGCTCGGCGAATATCAGGTCGATGAGCTGGGCAAGGCCAATGCTTATCCCACTCGCGGCATCCTGCTGCCGAACGTCAACGGCCGCGTGCCGACCAATCGGTTCGTCGGCGAGCCGAGCTTCGATAACTTCGACCGCGATCAGGTGCAGGGCACCTCGTTGCTGACCTGGCACCTGGCCGATTCGTTGACGCTGCGTCAGAACACGCGCTTCGCCAACATGAAGCTCGCTTACCAGACCGTGAATCCGGCGGGCTTGCAGGTCAACCAGCGCTTCTTCAACCGCCAGGCGGTGGTGTCGGATGAAGACACCGACATTCTCACCACCGACACGACGTTGGAAGGCAAGTGGTCGCACGGCATCTTCGATCACACAGTGGTGTTCGGCCTGGACTACCAGAAGAAGGATCTCGATTACCGCATCGGCATGGGCGTCGCGCCTGCGTTGGATCTGTTCACGCCGACCTATGGCGTCTCCATCACGCGTCCTGCGTACACCACTTTCGTCAAACAGAAGATCAATCAGCTGGGCCTGTACGCGCAGGAGCATTTGAAGATTGCCGATCGCTACGTGGTGTTGTTGGGCGGTCGTTACGATCAGGTGGAGCGCGAATCCAATCGGGTCAAGATCGATCAAAACGAGTTCACCGGCCGCGTCGGCTTCGTGTACCTGACCGACAACGGCTTCTCACCGTACGTGAGCTACGCCACCAGCTTCACACCGTTATTCGGCACCGATCTGTATGGCAACACCTTCGATCCGGAAACCGGCGAACAGACCGAAGTGGGTTTGAAGTATCAGCCAGTCGGCAAGGCAGTGTCGTTCACGTTGGCTGCGTTCGACTTGCGTCGTCAGAACATCCAGACCGCCGATCCCAACAATCCGCTCAACACGGTGCAGAGCGGTGAGATTCAGTCCAAAGGTGTGGAGTTCGAAACCAACTACAGCATCGGTAACATCGATCTGGTGGCCTCGGCGGCGTACAACGACGTGGAGATCACCAAGAGCAACAACGGCGACCAAGGCCGCACGCC
>NZ_JAEUPY010000415.1 GCF_016790065.1 Steroidobacter sp. | reverse complement strand
CGATCAACCTGGTCCGCAAGCGTGGCCGCGCGGACGCGGAGACGATCGTCACGGCGCAGGGTGGTAGCTGGAGTAACTTCAACGCCATGCTCGATGTCACGGGCCCGCTCGGGTTCGATGGCCGCTTGCGGGGTCGCGCCGTCGCCACTTGGCGTGATCGCGATTATTTCTACGATACGGCGCATGACAAAGGCCGATTTTTCTACGGCACGCTGGAAGCGGATGTGACCTCGTCCACGCTGTTGGTCGTTGGCGGTAGTCACGATGAAACCAGACAAACGCCGTGGACGACCGGACTGCCACGCCACAAGGACGGTTCCAGCCTCGGGCTCGGGCGCGACAAAGCGCTGGCTGCGTCGTGGAACCGCTGGGAACAGAATTCCACTGAAGTGTTCGCTCGTCTCGAACAAAAGCTCGGTGAGCGCTGGACGCTGGCGCTCAGCGCCACCCACAGCGAGTCCGATATGTTTTATATCGCGAGCAACGCCATCGGCAGCGATGCCGCCGGTTTCGGTGTGGTGTTGGGCAGCACCATGGGCCGCCTGAATTCCAGAGGCGATGAAACCGAAGCGACGCGCGATATCTACGACCTGAGCCTGCAGGGGCGCTTCGAATGGCTGGGGCGGCAGCACACGGTGTTGCTGGGCTACGATCATCAGAAGATCGAGAACAACGGCTGGGGCCTGCAGCTGCTGTGGAACCAGGCACTGCCCGTCGACTACGACCTGGCGAGCTTCGGCGCCAATTCGGTGCCGTATCCGGACGGCCTGCGTCGCACCTTTGTGGAACGGAATCTGACCAAAAAGGGCGGCTTCTACGCCAAGCTGCAATTGCAGTTGGCCGAGCCGCTCAAGGTTGCCATCGGCGGCCGCTACGCGTCGTTCGATTACAGCCAGGATTTGGATTGGTACGGCGTGTTGCCGAACCCGGTGCCGTTTCACAGCGCGCTCGCCTATGAGGAGCATGATGTCTTCACGCCGTACGTGAGCGTGTTGTTCGATGTCAGTCGCGATTGGACTTTGTACGGCAGCGTCACTGAGATTTATTCCTCTCAGGCCAACTTGTTGAAGGGACCGCTGCCCGGCACGTCGCTCGATCCCATCTCCGGTCGCAACTACGAACTGGGGACTAAATCCAGTCTGCGCAACGGCAAGCTGGGCTTCTCGTTCGCGGTCTATCGCACCGAGCGCGATGGCCAGGCGGAAACCGATCCAGCTTATCCATACACCGCGGTTGGCGATGTCGGTCATAGCTGTTGTTATCTCGACAGCGGCGAGGTGCTGAGCCAAGGCATCGATACCGAGGTCTCCGGCGAAGTTCTGCCGGGCCTGTCGATGTTCGCCGGCTACACGTTGAACGAAAACGAAAACAAACGCGCCAACGATGCCGCCTGGCTATCGATCGCGCCCAAGCACATTGCCAAGCTGTGGAGTTCGTATCGGATTCCGGCCGCGCAAGGTAAATGGTTGGTCGGCGGCGGTGTGTCGGTGCAAAGCAGTCGTTACTTCACCGGATCGGCTCGCGCGCTCAATACCACGACTGGCCTCTACACCGGCCCATACGTTCCTTTCGACTTCACGCAAGGCGGCTACGCGTTGTGGAACGCCATGGCGCGCTATGACGTGAACGCGGACTGGTCGGTCGCGATCAACCTCAACAACATTCTGGACAAGACTTACTATCGCGGCATCAATGGACCGTACTCCAGAAATTGGTACGGTGAGCCGCGCAGCTTCATGGTGTCGCTTCGCGGACGGTTCTGAGCGATGCTGACGAACAAAGGTTGGAACGTCGCGCGTCGCGCGACGCTGGTGAGCGCTTGGCTGTGCGTGTCGGGTGTTGCATTCGCGAGTGCACCGACGCTGACTGCGGAGTGTCCTGAGCAGCTCGATACATTGCTAGCCGAGTACAGCAGTACTCGGGGGCCGGGATTGGCGGTGGGTGTTTACAGCGGTGCTACACCGCTGTGCATGCGGGGCTATGGAATGGCGGACCTGGAGAATGCCGCGCCCATCGGCCCGGATACGATCTTTCCCGTTGCCAGTATGTCGAAGCACTTCACTGCCTTCGCGGTGCTGTTGCTGGCGAGCGAGGGTAAGGTCGATCTGGATGCGGACATTCGCAAGTACCTGCCGTACGTGCCCGGCTTTGGCGTTCGGATCACTGCGCGCCATCTGATCTATCACACCAGTGGTATTCGCGATCAGGAGTCGTTGTTCAATTTCTCGGGACTCGATGACGCCAGCGCGCAGCGGCAGAAGGTCGTGCTCAATTGGGTGCAGCGGCAACGTGCTTTGAATTTTTCACCGGGCACCGATCATGCCTACAACAACACTGGCTATACGCTGCTCGCCGAGCTGGTGCAGGCAGTTTCCGGAAAAACGCTGCGCGAGTTCAGCGATGAGCGGATCTTTGGTCCGCTGCAAATGCGGGACACCCACTTCAGCGATCGCTTGCCGGAGATCGTCGCGCGCCGTGCGGAATCGTATGCCCGGCCGGCGGGCACGACGGTGTGGCAGCGGAAGCTGCTGAATCAGGAGACGGTGGGGGCGACAGGACTACGAACCACAGTGCGAGATCTGGCGCGTTGGGCTGGCAACTTCGCGAAGCCTGTCGTTGGCGATGCGACTACGTTGCGGGAGTTCATTACGCCGGGAGCGCTCGACGATGGCGCGCCGCTCGTCTATGGCTTCGGTTTGTATCGCGGGCCGGTGCTCGGTCGGGACACGGTGAGTCACGACGGCGCTGAGGCGGGCTATCGGTCGACGTTCCTGCATTTTATCGATGAGGATGTGTCGGTTGCAGTGTTGAGCAATCGACCGGTCAATGTGGCTGGGCTGGCGGAGAAGATTGCGGCGTTGTATCTCGTCGCAGCGGAGTCACCATTGTCGCCGCCGCTGGTGTCAGCCATTGGCGGCGCGACGACATCGCAGCTAGGCAGTGTTGAGCCGCTGGCGAGCGATGGCGCGCGAGCTGCGAAGTTGGCCGCTGCGCTCGTCGGTCACTACGCCGCCTACGCGCAGTTGTTGCGGTTCGAGCGGCGTGGCGATGTGGTCGGCCTGACGAGCGGCGACTCATTCACTCCAATCGTGTTTCGCACCGACGGCACGTTCGACCTCGGCGATGAAGAGCGCCGCAAAGGTGATTACTACAAGGTCATCAACGAAGGCAGCCGCATCGTTGCGCTGGTCGACGGCAAAGTCGGCGGAGAAGGTCGCCCGGCGCGGTACAGCCGAGTGCAGCCCATCGATCCTGCGCATCTCGATCTGCGTCCGTTCGTTGGCACGTATCGAAGCACCGAGCTGGATGTCAGCTACTCGGTGTACATCGACGGTGACACACTCAAAGCACGTGCTCTGCTCGCGCCTGAGCCGTTGACGCTCAAACCGCTGTATCAGAATGCGTTCTCCGGCGGCAGTTGGACGTTTGGTCACATCGCCTTTGAACGGAAAGGTAAAGCGCACGCGACCGCATTGATCTTCAGCAACGAGCGTGCCCGCAACGTGCGCTTCGGGAGAGTGCCGTGAGCGTGATTCATCACAGCGCACGGCGATGGCTGCTCGCCGTGTGTCTCAGCCTGCAGTGTGTACAGGCATTGGCTGCCGACCGTTTCGACTCGGCTCGGCAGTTCATTCGCGAACAAATGGTGCTGGGCTCGCAGCCCTCCATCGCGGTGACAGTCACGCAGGGCGATAGAATCCTTTGGGAAGAAGGATTCGGTTGGGCCGACCGCGAGCGACGCATCCCCGCCACCGAGCACACCCTGTACTCCTTGGCATCGGTCTCCAAACCCATGACTACGACCGCCGTCATGAAACTGGTGGAGGCCGGGCGTGTCTCGCTGGATCAGCCGATCAACGACTATCTCGGCGAAGCCAAACTGCGCGCTCGCATTGGTGATGTTCGCGAGGCCACCGTGCGCCGGCTCGCCAATCACACTTCGGGCCTCCCGACCTACGCCGAGTTCCTGTTCTCAAATCAGCCGCACCCAGAGACCTCGACCGACGAACTCATTCTTCGTTATGGCGAACTGCTCACGCCACCAGCTGAGAAATACATCTACTCGAATCTCGGCTACACAACGCTCGCTTATATGGTCGAGCGAGTGAGTGGCTTGAGCTTCGCGGATTACATGCGCCGAGAAATCTTTTTACCGCTGGGCATGACGCACAGCTCGGTGGGCATCGAGCCGAGCCTGGCCGCGTCGGTCGCCGTCTCGTACGGCAAGGATGGGCGAGCGCTGCCCGTGATCGATTTTCCGCATCCGGGCGCGACCGGCATTTACGCGAGTGCGCATGACCTCGCGCGCTTCGGACAGTTTCATCTCAAGCTGCATCGGCGCGATCAGCAGCGCATATTGAGCGATGCTGCCATCGACGCCATGCATCGCCCAACGGTGGACCTGCCGCTATCTGTGAATTCGCAGCGACGGCGCGCGGGCCTCGACCGGTTGGGCTACGGCATCGGTTTCTTTACCAGCGACCGGCAAGGACATCGCATGGTCTGGCATTCGGGCGGTCAACCGGGCGTGAACGCACAGTTACAAACGTTCCCGGACGATGGTTTGGTGGTGGTCGTATTGGGTAACTCCGCCGACCCGTTGCCCAGCGCCATTGCGGATCGCATCGTCGACATACTGCTGCCGAAGCGAAAGTCGACGGGCGGTACGGCACCGGCCACGGCTGCAAGCGTCGGCACACCGCAACCGTTCTTAGGTACCTGGACCGGCACGCTGTTCACTTACGCCAAACCCATGCCGGTGCAATTGACGTTCTTGGCGGACGGTCATGTGTTGGCCAAACTGGGCGGCCAGCGTGAGGTAGTAGTGGAAGATCGTTCCTTCCTCAACGGCGTGTTCGAAGGTGCGTTCGCGGGCCGCATCGAAACACCGGATGCCTTGCGCTATGAACACGAGATCTCGTTGGATCTGACTCTGCGTGGCAATGAGTTGAACGGCGCTGCCTGCGCTGGTGGCGTCGGCAGTGGCGCGCGGGACGCATTGACGCATTGGATCTCTCTAACCCGAGCTGACTAGCGCTTCAGCTCAAGAGAACTGATCACGTATCGATGCGCACGCTGAATTGAATCGTGGCCGTGGCGCTCGGCATCAGCTTACCGGGGAAGGTCCAGCGCACCGGCCCGCTGGCACCGACGGCGGGCACGGAGACCGTCGGCGTCCCGAGTTCCGCTGGCATCGGCAGCGGCGAGGTCGCGAAGAACGACGTGTATGCCGGCGTCGCGTCTTCGATGACCAGATTGGAAATGGGCGTGGTGCCGTTGTTGGTGAACACGATGGAGTAAACGATGACGGTGCCTGGTATCGCGACGCTTTTGTCAGCCAGCTTCGTCAATTGTAAGACGCCTGCGTCGACCGCAAGGGTTTGAAGCGCGTCGAGCGCTGTGATGGTGAGGGTCAGTGCTGGCGCGGCATTGGTGTAGCTCGTCGCAGCGTGTAGTGCTACCTGCGCGTTGGCGCCGAGGGGCTCTCCGACCGGAACGCCGACCTTGAGCAGCAACGACACGCTCTGACCGGCGAGCAGCGCAACCGGCGTGAGCAACGGCGCTTCACCCGCGTCGAGCTTGGCGTTGTTGTTGGCATCCAAGTAGATGACGACCTGCGGCGCAGTGACAGTGGGCACGCCGATGTACTCTGCGGTGAAGGTCGTTTGACTGGTGGTACCCGCGATGAAGCGGTGTGAAAACCAAACCGAGTCCGCCGCCGAGGCGCCTTGAATGGCCTGGCCGATCAGCACGGGTGCAGGCACCACGCCGAAATTCAGATTCGCGTACGGCAGTGCCGGTGCGTACGAGAATGCAATCGTGTCTTGCGCTCGCAAGTAGCTGCCCGCCGAGCTGCCGGGCGAACCTCCCGTAGCGATCTTGGTGGCGTCGCGAACGTGCTGAACGCGCAAGGCAGCACCATTGGCAACGCTCGACGGCACATACAAACAATAGGTGCCATCGGCGCGTGACACCGTCGTCGCGAGCACTGTGCTGCCGGCATCCAACAAGCGCAACGTTTGCCCGACCAGACCGGACTCGCCGCCGTTCATGTAGCCATCGTTCGCGATGCCGGCACTCGAGCCGTCATCGGTGAAGACTCGACCGCAAGCGGCCGTCGCATGGATCAGGCCGAAGTCTTGCTGCTGAAGATCGCCTGAGACGGTGACATCGCGGGTCAACGAAGGGGCCTGAGTTGCTGACCAGCCGCTCGGCAACACCAGTGGCACGACGTCCGCGAGCGAGGCGTTGTCATCGATGATGACGCGGTAGTTGCCATTGACGGTAGCCAGCGAATACCCGCCCGTGACCGGATCGACCGCCACCGCTTTCAGCGCTGGCCCGGTGAGGGCCGCGGCGCTGAGCAGCTTGGCATACAGCGTGAGGCCAGTGCCGAGTTCGGCTATGTCTCGGAAGCCGTCGTGATTGAGATCGTTGTAGACGCGACCGCTCACGTTGAACGGTGTGTAGTCGTAGTTGACCGTAACAGTGCCGACATACTTGCCGGCTCCGGCCAGACCGGCGCCGTTGAACAGTGAGAGCACCGTGAAGATTTCGAGTTTGTTGGTGGCCGTGAGTTTTACGGTGACCGAACCTGTGCCTGTGAAGTTCCTGAGATCGGCTGCGGCGGAGTAGGGTGTGCTGGCCGGCGCCGGCGCGCCAGAAATGTCTCCGCCGCCGATGTTGAGCAACGTCAACAGCGTGCTGCCGGTCGTGTAAGCCTCGCC
The DNA here is from genome assembly GCF_016790065.1 of Steroidobacter sp. Lineage (GTDB taxonomy): Bacteria > Pseudomonadota > Gammaproteobacteria > Steroidobacterales > Steroidobacteraceae > Steroidobacter. The sequence goes on along the minus strand of NZ_JAEUPY010000415.1, from coordinate 14,019 downwards.
GGTTTGTCCACCCACCGTTGCGCCCGCAGTAATCGCGTAGCTCAGCTGTCGAGTCGCGGCTCCGCCGGAGATCAAGCTCAACAATCCGGTCGGCGCGACCACGAACGTGCCTTTGGTAGTCGCGACCGACACGGTGACTGAGTTCAGCCGGCCCAGCGCCGGATTGAATTGCGGCACGGTGAGATTGGGCGAGCTGGCGGTCTCGGTGTTCACGAAATAGCCCAGCAGCGCCACCAGGCCGGAGGACACCTGGCCGGTGTGATCGAAATCGAACGCAGCGTTGTGAGTTTGGACGTCGGCGTTGGCGAGTGCGCCCGACAGCGTCAATAGAAGACCGAACCAGAAGCGTAACAAGGTGCCGGTCAGTGCCCGGCGTCTCACACCAGTTTGTTTGATATTACAGTGACGTTCCTGTCCCATCGCCTCAAGCTATCGACGTTGTATTGCCGCGTCTATGACGACAACTCGACCTTGAACTTGAGGTGACTACCCATGGCTCAGGCTATGTCTACGTGCGTCCTACGGAAGGCCGCTCGGCTTGTGTAGGATGCTGTGGTGCACCTCCGCGTCGCCCCCGACTGGTGATGGCAGTGGGTTCTCGGGCACCAAGCTGCAGTTCGGTTTCAAGAACGTTTTCGACAAGACGCCGCCGTTCGATGCGTACTACCCTATGATCAGTAACTACTACACGTGTTTGGTAATGCCCGCCTGCGCAGCTACTGGTTTTCGGCGGCCAAGGAGTTTTGATTGGTTCGACTGTTAGTGATCGCAAGCCTGCTGCTGAGTTGGCAGCAGGTCCTCGCGACGGACTCCGCTGAGCAGCGAGCGGCGACAGCATGGGCGGCTGCGCATGCTGTCGCGCTGCCTGCCGACGTCGGTGCTTGGACGAATAAAGATCTCGGTGCACTCGATGGCATCGTCGGCAACGCTCGCGTGGTCGGCTTTGGCGAAGGCGCGCATGGTGCGCATGAATTTCTGATCGCCCGGAATCGTATCTTCCAATATCTGGTCGAGCAGCACGGCTTCACGGCGATGGTGGCTGAGACGCATCCGGTGCATGCACAGCCCTCCGATGCCTATGCTCAGGGCCAAGCGCCGTTGAGCGATGACGCCGTCGAAGGGGTGTTCGCGGCTAACCGCACGTTCTCGTGGAGCAATCGGCCGTTGCTGGAGAACTACGAGCTGCTGGAATGGATGCGCCAGTACAACGCCACCCGTGACCAGGCTCAGCGCATTCATTTCTACGGCATGGACCTGCGACATCCGTATCCGGGGGCCAAGGTCGAGCCGGATAGCGGCGACCTGGCGGCCACGATGGGTGGCAACGTGTTGAAGGTGCTGAAGGACGCTGGGCCGAAGGCTCGTGTGCTGGTCTTTGTTCACAACGGCCATTTACGAGCCGACCTGGCGGCGGCCGATGCCAAGCACCTCACCTTGGGCCAGTATCTGCGTCGCGCCCTGGGCGATGACTTAAGAGTTATCGGCTCAATCCATCATCGTGGCCAACTCAACGATGGCGGCAATCTCACGGTCACGTTGCCGGCGGTGCAGGCTGGCAGCCTGAATCAAGTGCTGGCAGCGGTCGGGCAGCCGTCATACACGCTCGATCTGCGTTCCAACCCGTCCTCAGTCCCCGGGCGCCAATGGTTCGACCGTCCACAACAGCTCCGCGGCAGTCATTGGCAGGGGACCAGTTATTACTCCGAAGTCACGCCCAGTGCCGGTTATGACGCGTTCGTGGTGTTTGCTCAGATGAGCCCGATCAGACCGTACCGGTGAGCCGCTCGCGAGTTGACCTCGCAATTTGCTGCCGCTTCGGCGCTCTTGTGCCACTATGCGGTTCGGCAATTTCACCTAGAAAAACCTTTCTGCCGGAGCATCACCGGGCTCTTGACGGCCTTCACAAACATCCATCAAGGTTAGTTCTAAGGTACATGCGTTGCCGTTTCATGGGCGCCAGCGGCGCCGAACAGGACCGCACTATGAAGAAGAATACCCTGGGGGTCACTCGGCTGTTACCGGCCGTGACGCTGGCTTTCGGCATGTTGTTCGCCGGGTCGGGCTCTGCTCAGGAGTCGGCCCTCAGCTTTGTCGTGTCCACGCCGGATCGCCAATGTGACGAGTTCAATCGCTCCTGGGTGGTGAGCAGCACCCACACCTATCTGAGCATCAAGGTGCAGGCCAAGTGGTCGGCGGTGGGTGCCAAGGAAATGCAGGAAGAGTTCATTTTGTCGCCGGGCTCGTCTCGCGCCATCGGTTGCGCCGCTAAGCTGGAGATCGTGGCGGCGGAGATTCTGCAGTTCTAGCCTAGAAAACAGCAAAATCGAGGTCGTCGACCGCATGGCCAAGCTCAATCGCCGCGAGTATTTGGGACTGGGAATGTTGTTGGCTGTGCCGGGGCTGAGCCGTGCGCAAAGCTCGGCGACGGCTCGCAGCGGCCCAGCGCCGGACCTGATCGCTATCAATGCCAATGTGTTGACGATGGACTCGGCCACGCCGAGGGCAGAAGCGTTCGCCGTACGGGACGGGCGCTTCATGGCGGTGGGAACGACGGCGGACATCCGCGCCATGGCGGCACGTCACACGAAAGTGATCGACTGCGAGCGCATGACGGTGACGCCAGGCTTCATCGACGCGCATTGCCATCCCGGCGACCCGAGCGAGCTCTACGACGTCAACACCGACCTGCGCAGTATTCGCGAAATCCAGGACGCGTTACGCGCCAAGGCCAAGCAAACGCCGCCCGGTTTCTGGGTCAACGGCTTCAAGTTCGATGACACCAAGATCAATGACGGACGGATGTTGTCGCGACAGGATCTGGATGAAGTGTCACGCGAGCATCCTGTTTGGGTGCTGCATCGTGGCGGCCACACTGCTTATTACAACAGCAAAGCCTTCGAGCTGGCCGGCATCACCAAAGCGACGCCTGACCCTGTGGGTGGGAAGTTCTTCCGAGACGACAAAGGTGAGCTACAAGGCAAGGCCGCCGAGCATGCGCTCGAAGTGTTTGCCAACGTCGGTCAGCGAGAGAAATTTACGCCCGAACAGCAACGGCAGCGTGGCCAGGCCGCGATGGCGCACATGTCCAAGCTGCTGGTCGCCACGGGACTGACGACGGTTCACGACACCGGCATCGATGGCGACAAGCTTCGCACCTATCAAGATACGCTGGCCGCGGGCCAACTCTTGCATCGCGCCTACGTCTTGCCTGCGGGTTCTGGCACCGACTCGACGTTCTCCAAGCTACGAGATGCGGGCGTCTACACCGGTCTTGGCAATGAGCAGTTGAAGATCGGCGCCGTGAAATTCGTCGCCGACGGTTCCGCGTCGGAACGCACCATGCGCATGAGCACGCCGTATGTCGGCAAGCCCGACGACTTCGGCATCTCGACCATGGATCAAAAGCAGATTCATGAAGCGGTTGAAGATGCGCATCGCCATGGCTGGCAGGTGGCGATTCATGCCAACGGCGATGTCACCATCGACATGGTGTTGAACGCCTACGAGCGCGTGCTCAAACAATGGCCGCACCCGGATCGACGTCATCGCATCGAGCATTGCACGTTGGTCAATCCGGAGCTGATCCACCGGATCAAGAGCACGGGCAGCATTCCCACGCCGTTCTGGACCTACGTTTACTACCACGGAGAGAAATGGCGCGCGTACGGCGAAGACAAGGTGCAATGGATGTTCGCGCACAAGTCATTCATGGATGCCGGCATTCCGGTACCGGGCGCTTCCGACTACACGCCGGGCCCGTTCGATCCGATGATGGCACTACAAAGCATGGTGACGCGCACTGACTACGCCGGCCGGGTTTGGGGAGCCAATCAGCGCGTGACCATCGAGGAGGCACTGAAGATCGCCACCATCAACGGCGCCCATGCCTCTTATGAAGAGGGCGTGAAAGGCTCGATCACCGTGGGCAAGTACGCGGACTTCGTGATTCTCGAAAAGGATCCGCTCAAAACCGATCCCGGATCGCTAAAAGACATTCGCATCGTGCAGACCGTGGTCGGGGGGCAGAGCGTATATTCGCGGGCCTGAACAGCTCGCGGCGCTGGGCCTGGGGGTCGCCGTAGCCACTTTTTCTCCAATTCGCTCCTATACATCTGGGGCAGAGCCGGTTGGAGTTCGGGTTGAGCGTCGGCGACAAACAAACCTTCGTTGATTCCCTGGCACGGGAGTACGGACAGCGGCTGAGGAGCTTCCTGGCCGCACGGCTGCGCTATGCAGCTGCCGATGTCCCGGATCTGGTGCAAGAAGTCTATTTGCGCCTGATGCGAGTGCCCAGCCACGAATCCATTCGTAGCCCGCGCGCCTATCTGTTCACGGTGGCGCTGCACGTCTTACATCAACACAAGCTCAGTCTGTCGGTGGCGCCCAAGGAAGTGGCCATCAACGAAGCGCTGGCGGAACTGGAAGCGCGGCCGGGCGAGAATCCCGCGGCCCGCGCCGAAGTTTGCGATGAACTCGAAGCCTTCGAGCAGGTGCTCAGACAGCTGCCGGCGCGGCCTTACGCCATTTTTCTGCTGCACCGTCAGTGCGGCTACACGCGGGAGGAGATTGCCAAACAACTGGGGATGTCGGTGGCGACCGTCAAAAAGAATCTAGCCATAGCATTGGCGCATTGTCGGCGGCACTTCGAGGCGATGGAGTAAGGAGACATCATGACCCGCCAGCCTTCCCGACCGAAACTCAACGCGCAAATCCTCGACGAGGCGGCGCAATGGTTCATCGAACTCGAAGAGGATGTCGACCCGAGCCAGCGGCGCGCCTTCGACGAGTGGTTGCGCCGTTCGCCCGAACACGTGCGCGCGTTCCTCGAATTGGTGCCGCTGTGGGAGCAGGCCGGCGCGCCGAGTTCGGCTCGCAAATACGATCCAGAGCAACTGCTTGCGATGGCGCGAGGAGCGGGGGCTGAAGTCACGCCTATCGCCAGTGCAGTCACTGCCGGGCCGCGTCGAGACACCCAAGAACCAAAGCGCAAGCCGGCGGCCCCTCGCTGGCCGTTCGCCGCCGCGGCAATGGTCGTCGTCAGTGTCGTCATGCTGGTGTGGTGGCGATCGGTCGCTGTGCAGGTTTATTCGACCGGCCTTGCCGAGCATCGCTCGGTGGTGCTGAGCGATGGCAGCACCATTGAACTCAACGCGCGATCCAAACTACGCGTGAGATTCTCCGCCGGCGAGCGATCCATCGATCTGGTCGACGGACAAGTACTGTTCCGAGTGGCCAAAGATGCGTCGCGCCCGTTCGTCGTTCGTAGCGAAGGTGCACGTGTGCAAGCCATCGGCACTGAGTTCGACGTCTATCGTAAGAAGGGCAAGCTCACGGTCACGGTGATCGAGGGGCGTGTGAGCGTGTATCCGGATGCGATAGCTATGCCGAGCACGACAGCTCCAGGCGCGGGGGCGACGGTTCTGTTGTCAGCCGGTGAGCAGACCAGTGTCGTCGATAGAGCCGTTGAGAAGCCGACGCCGACCAACGTCGCCGTGGCCACCGCGTGGACCCAACGTCGTCTGGTGTTTCAAAAGGCGCCGCTGGTCGACGTGGTCGACGAGTTCAATCGCTACAACCCCAAACAGTTGCGTATCGAAGACGCCGGCATCGAAAGCTTCCTGGTGAGCGGCACCTTCTCATCCACGGATCCGGGATCGTTGTTGCGTTTCCTGCGTGAGCAGCCGGGCATGCGCATTCATGACGAAGGCGATGTGATTCGGATCGTCGCCGCGCCGTAGCCGCTTTTCGTGAGAACCACTCTTGGCATGTTGAAGACGTCGTCATCTGTCGTGACGGCTACAGCAACAAGCCTCAACAGAGGTAGGGGAGTTCTCATGCGCATAGCAACGGCGGTCGCAGTGGCCTGCCTGTCCGTGGGAAGCGTGACGATGGCGGCTGAAGTTCAAGCGGCCATACGTCGACCGATACATTTGCCGGAGCAGTCGCTCGACGCCGCGCTTCAGCAGCTCGCCAAAGATCGCGACGTGCAGATGATTTATTCGTATGCCGTGGTCGGCGAGTTGCGCACGCCGGGCGTCACCGGCGAACTCACATTCGACGAAGCGCTGGCGCGATTGCTGACCGGCACCGGCTTGGGTTATCGATATCTCGATGCCATGACGGTGACGATCGTCGCGGTGCCTGCTGCGACGTCAACGTCCATGGCACCGGCCAACGTGCCGCTGCAATTGGCTCAAGTCGAAAGCACATCGTGGGCGGCACCGTGGCGTGCACGGTTGGCACAGGCTCAAACTCCGCCGTCGAGCACCAGCGCGGAACGTTCGCGTCCGACTGAGCTGGAAGAAGTCATCGTCACCGGCTCGAACATCCGTATCAACGCAGCGGACGCCGATAAAGGCGCCACGCCCATCGAAATCATCTCGGCCAGCAAGCTGCAAGCCACCTCCGGCGAACAAGTGGGCTCGTTCTTGAGACAAATGCCGTTCGTGGCCGGCGCCAATACGCAGCCGGCCACCGATTCGACCAACGGCGGTCGCACGTTCATCAACCTGCGCGGACTCGGCTCGCAATACACGTTGTCGCTGGTGAACGGCCGACGCTTCGGCGGTGACGATAGCAGTGCCGACATTGGCGCCTTGCCTCCGGAAGCCATCGAGAGCATCGAAGTGTTGAAAGGTGGCGCCTCGGCTGTGTATGGCACCAGCGCCATCGGCGGCGTCGTCAACTTCAAGCTGCGTGAGAAGTTCGAAGGCTTGGAGTTCGTGAGTTCCTACGGCAACACCACGAATCACGATGCCTCGGCGAAGCGCGCGGCCATGTTGTTCGGCGGCTCGGCGGATAAATTCAGCTTCGTCGGCAGCGTGTCTTGGCAAGAACGCAATCCGATTTTCAACACGGATCGGGACATTACCTCGTCATCGGACTTCCGCAGCTACGGCGGTACCGATCGTAGAAGCGTCAGCGGCGGCGATCCGCAACTGATTCGGCTCGCAACCAATCCGTCCGTGCCGCTGGTGCTCGACACCAGCCGCTTCTCGCCGGGGCAGACCGGTACTAGCGCGGCGGACTATGTGCCGCTCACCGCCGATCGCCTGATCCAGTCGAATCATGAGATCGCGCAGTTTCCCGAAGAAAGCCGCTTCATGAATCATTGGGTGCTGTCGTACGAGCTGCTCGATGACAAGGTCGTGCTCTACGACCAAGGCTATTACTCGCGCCGCAAGCGCAAAGAAGTGTTTGTCTTCCCGCAGGTCACAGTCACAGTGCCCGCGACCAATCCGTACAATCCGTTTGGCGTGGCCGCCACCGTGCGCTATCGATTCGGGCCGGGAGAGCTGTTGGGCTACTCGGATGCGCATGAGTACTTCGATACCAAGGACGTACAGAACGTCGTCGGTATCCGCGGCAATCTGGGTGAGTTCAGTTACGACATCGGTCTGACCAACTCGCAATGGGGCTTCGACACCATGATGTACGGCGAGGCCGTGACGGAGTTGGTGCAAGCCGCGGCCAATCGCACCGATGCGAGCGCATTCAATCCCTTCGGTTACTACGCCAACACGCCGGCGCAGTTGGCGGAAGTGGCTCCGGGTCATGGCTGGAGCACGTTCACCAAGAATCGGATCATCGACGCCAAGATCACTGGACCGTTGTTTGCGTTGCCGGCCGGCGATGCGCGCTTCGCGTTGGCGTTTGAAAATCGCCGTACTGCCTACAGCAGCAAGTTCGATGAGACCTGGCGGCGCTACAGCTTCGACTGGAGCGGTAACTTCTTTACTTGGGATCCGCGCGTCTATTCCCGCTCCACCGACGCCGGCATGCTCGAAGTCAAGCTACCCGCATTCCGTGCCGCCGATGACGAGGCCGCGCTGACTTCGATCGAGGTGAATGCCGCGACTCGTTACGAGAATTCCTCGGATTTCGGCAACATCAATGTGTCGCAGGCCAATGTGAGATTCGGACTGTTGGGCGAATCGCTGATTGCGCGCTTCTCCTATGCCGGAGGCTATCGCGCGCCGACCATCTCTAGCATGAAGACCACACCGTATGTTGAGAACATGCTGGGAACGGTATATGACCCGGTGACCAACGCCAATGTCACTGCGTTGCTACTGCGCGGCGGTAATCCCAACCTGCGCCCGGAAACGGCCAAGACCTACAACTACGGGTTGATCTATACGCCGCACTCGCTGCGTGAGTTGACGTTGCGTTTGGACTATTGGCGCATCCTGCAAGAGAAAGTCGTATTCAATCCGGTGGCTCAAGATGTGTTGCTCGGCACGTCGCCCGGCGGCTCGTACTCACGCGATCCTGTGACCGGTGAGATCACCATCGATGTGCGTCCGGCGAACGGCACCACGCGCTCGGTGTCGGGTGTCGATTTCGGCGCGGGCTATTCCTGGAACGGCGATTGGGGAAAGCTCAGCACCGAGCTGAACACCACGTACTCGCTGAGCTTCGAGGAAGTGGTCAACAATCGTCGCGCTGAGTATGCCGGCGCGATTTTGGGAACGAACGGTCCCATTCCTCGGCTGCGCGGCAACTTGAGTCTGCTGTGGTCACGCGGTTCGTGGGACTCGGCGACGTTCCTCCATTACATGACCGGCGTGCATGACGTGCTCGGCACTGTCATCGACCGGCATAGCAAGGACTACTGGACCCAGGATTTCCAGATCGGCTTCCGCTTCGATGATTACGCCGATGCACTCGGCGGCGCTTTGCGCGATCTGCGGGTGCAAGCAGGCGCTGAGAATATTTGGGACGCCGAAGTGCCGTTCATTGCGCGCAACGCCAATGGTTGGGATCGCTCGCTGTCGGATTTGCGCGGGCGCTATTGGTACGTTGGTTTCACCAAAAAACTCTAATTCAGGGGGAACTCATGCGTATCGCAGTTGCTGTCGCGGCGGTTTGTTGGTCGGTGGCGGGGGTGGCGATTGCAGCCAGCCCCAGCGACACGGAAGGTTATGAACAGCCGGCGGCCCGTCGCGACGGCGAAGGGCAGGGGCCGTTCCAACGATTGATCATCGATGGGGCTTTGTTGATCGATGGTACTGGTGTGCCGGCGCGCGGCCCGGTGAGTATCGTCATCGAAGGCAATCGGATTGCAGCCATCGAGTCGTCGTCGAGTGCCTCCAAGACGCGCCAGGCCAGCGACAAGGTCATCGATGCTCGCGGCAAGTATGTGTTGCCTGGGTTCATTGATACGCATGTGCGCATCTTGGATCCGGTGGGGCAAGGAGTGATCCCGCCGGACTATGCGCTGAAGTTGATGTTGGCGCATGGCATTACTGCTGCGGCATCGATGAACTTCGGGCCGCTGGAGGGCGTGCCGGTGAGTTGGGCGTTGGAGTTGCAGAAGCGCGCGGCCAGTAACTCGGTGGTGTCGCCGAGACTGCAAGTGTGGTTCGACGCCGGGCGTCTGCAATCGCCGCAGCAGGCTCGGCAACTCATGCGCAAAGCTCAAGGGCTCGGCATTCGAGGTATTGGCGAAGGCACGCTGGCAGGTTCGCCGGAGACCGTGCGCGCGGCTCTCGATGAAGTGCGCAAGTTAGGAATGTTGTCCCATCTGCATATGCAGCTGGGACAATGTCCGAGCTTCAACGCATTGGACGCGGCGCGTGCCGGACTCAACGCTCTGACTCATTGGTATTGCTTGCCGGAGACCATGTTCGAGGGACAGGGCTTGCAACGCTATCCCACCGACTACAACTCCGCCGATGTGCGCTCTCGCTTCCGGCAGTCGGGGCGGCTGTGGAAACAGGCTGCGAAGCCTTACAGCGAGCGCTGGAACAAAGTGCTGGACGAGTTCCTGTCGCTGGGGTTTACCTTCGAGCCGACCTTCAGTGTGTATGAAGCAAATCGTGACGTGATGGGCTCGCGCCGCGCCGAGTGGCATGTCGATTACCTGCACCCGAGCTTGGAGCGCGTTTATACGCCGAGCCCGGACGGCTTGTTCGCGCACTTCTACGATTGGAGTTCGACCGACGAAGCCGAGTGGAAAGAGAACTTCCGGTTGTGGATGGCCTTCGTGAATGAGTACAAGAATCGCGGCGGGCGCGTGATTGCCGGGGCGGACTCCGGCTACATGTGGACGGTGTTCGGCTTCAGCTTCATTCGTAACCTGGAGATGCTCGAAGAGGCCGGCTTTACGCCGCTGGAGGCAATCTCCACTGCAACCTCCAATAGCGCCGAGTATCTGGGTTGGAACGACATTGGTTCAGTGCAGGTGGGCAAACTGGCCGATTTGATCGTGGTCGACCGCAACCCGCTCGAGAATCTGAAAGTGTTTTACGGCACCGGCTTCGATTCGCTGCTGCCGGATGGAACTGTCGGTAAAGCGGGCGGCGTCGTGTACACGGTGAAAGATGGCATCGTCTACGACGCGAAACGCCTGCTGGCTGATGTGAAGGAGTTGGTGCGGCTGGCTCGTGCGGCGAAGATCAATGCGACTAACAAGTAATCGACCCGTTTCATGCGGGCCGAGCGGTGTGCGCCAGTGTTTGACGCTGGCGGCGCTGCTTTGCCTCCTGCCACAGGCAGGAGCGACAGACAGCAATGAAATCGCCGCTGGCTACGCTCGCGCCGAGTCCTTGCTGAGCATCGGCGAGCAACTCCACAACGTACAGATCCAAGCCAATTGGATCGGCACTACCGATCGGTTCTGGTATCGGCGCACGAGTGCCCAAGGCAGTGAGTTCGTGCTGGTGGATGCTGCGCGCGGTTCTGTCCAGCCGGCGTTCGATCACAGGCGGCTCGCTCGGAGCCTCTCGCAGCTGTTGGGCACCAATCAGCAAGCCGAGCACCTGCCGTTCGAGTCGTTTGAGTTTCGCGCCGTCCAACAACGGCTGCGCACGGTCGTGGCGGGCGACAGCGTCGAATGCGAGCTGCGCAGCTACGTTTGCTCGAAGCTGACGAGTCCCGCTCGCATACGACCCGGTGAGGTTGAATCGCCGGACGGTCGCTGGGCCGCGTCGGTTCGTGGTTACGATTTGTATATCCGTTCTTTGCAGGATGATCGTGAGATTCGCTTGACCGATGATGGTGCCGAGAGCAACGGCTACGGTGCGTGGTCAGATTCTCATCTGCTGTCCGTCACGGCGGAGTTGTCAGGAACGCCTCGTCCGGCGCGCGTTCTATGGTCGCCTGATTCCAAAAAACTGGTGAGCTATCGAGTCGACGAGCGTGCCGTGCCGCCCATGCCCTTCGTGCAATGGGTGCCGCCGGAAGGGTACGGGGCCCGGCCGAAAGTTCATTGGGCACGCGTCGCGTTGCCGGCCGACGAGCAGATTGCGACTGCGCGCTTGGTAATCTTCGAACTGCTGTCTGGCACGAGCAATGACGTTCGACGTATCGATGTGGGCGGCGAACCGATTCCGGTGTTCTATGACTTCATCGCCTGGGGTTATCTGTGGTGGGACGCTTCGAGTCGCTCGGTGTATCACTTCCGTGACGAGCGAGGCTTTCGGCACGAGCAGTTGAACGTGACGGATGTCAGCGACGGCAGCACGCGGCTGCTGGTCGAAGAAAAATCCGAGACGTACTTCCTGAACTATCACAGGCACATGCAGGCGGCGATGAGCGCCACGCGACTGCATCGATTGTCGGAGCGCGACGGTTGGCAGCACATCTATCGTCACGATGCGCTATCCGGGCGGCTGCTAGCTCAGCTGACTAGCGGCGCTTGGCGGGTGGATCGGGTGTATCACGCCGAGCCCGGCGAAGGCTGGGTGTATTTCACCGCTGGCGGGCGCGAGTCAAACCTCGATCCTTACTATTTGCAGCTGTATCGCGTCAGGTCCAACGGAACAAGGCTTGAACGACTGACGCCGGAAGATCAACAGCACGAGATCAATTTCTCGCCGAGCGGACGATACTTTGTCGATCGCTACTCGCGTGTCGATGAGCCGCCAACGACGGTATTGCGGCGGGCTGATGGCAAGCTGGTCCGCGTGCTGGAGCGCGCCGACATCAGTGCGTTGCTGGCGCAGGGCTGGCAGAAGCCGGAGCGCTTCAAGGCCAAGGCAGACGATGGCGTCACCGATATTTACGGCACGCTGTATCGACCGACGAACTTCGATCCCGCCAAGAAATACGCTGTGCTGGACGATATCTACGGCGGACCGCAGACCGTCAAGGCGCAGCGCAGCTTCTCGGCGGGCTCACCGCAAGCGGAACTGGGCTTCATCAATGTGCAGATCGATGGCCGTGGTACGCCGGGCCGGTCGCGTGCGTTTCGCGAAGCTTCGTATGGCACTGGCTTTGCCGACGCTGGTGGGCTGTTGGATCACATCGCCGTGCTCGAGGCGCTGGCCGATCGCTATCCGTATCTGGATTTGCAGCGAGTCGGCATCTACGGCCATTCGGGCGGTGGCTACAGTTCCACGCGGGCGCTGTTGGATTATCCCGACTTCTACAAAGTTGCGGTTTCGAGCGCGGGCTCGCACGATCAGTATTTGTATCAATTGGAGTGGGGCGAGCGATTCATCGGCCGGCCGTCTTGGAATCCGTCTGCGTACGCGCGCCAAGCCAATACTGGCGACGTGAGTCGCTTCAAGGGTAGGCTGCTGTTGGCGCACGGCGATCTGGATGACGATGTGCCCATCGTCAATACCATGCAGGTGTTGGACGCTTTGATCAAAGCGAACAAGAACGTCGAGCTACTGATCGTGCCTGGGACCAACCATGTCACGCTCGGCAGTCATCCCTATTTCATTCATCGGCGCTGGGAGTATTTCGTGAGGCATTTGCTATGAGTCTGATGGGGGTTCGTGCGGTCGGTGTCGCAGTACTGGCGGCGCTATCGATGCAATCGTCGCTGGCCTATGACTTGGTCATTCGCCAGGGCAAGATTCTCGATGGCGGCGGCAATCCAGCCTATGTCGCCGACGTTGCGGTAACCGGCGACCGGATCGTCGCGATTGGTGCGCTCGGCAGCGCGCCGGCCAAGCGCACCATCGACGCGAACGGTCTATACATCGTGCCCGGCTTCATCGATTTGCATTCGCATGCGGATCGAGGGTTGGTCTCCGATGACGTCGAGATGCGTCGTGCCGTCAATTTGATCACCCAGGGCATCACGACGGTGGTGGGCGGACCGGATGGCGGCAATCAACGGCCTACGATCGCTGAGGAATTGGCTGCGTTCCAAGCTCACGCTGGAACGTTGAACTTGGTGCCGATGATCGGCCATTCGACGGTGCGCAGCCAGGTGATGGGCAAGGACTACGCGCGTCCAGCGACTCCGCAAGAAGTCGCTCGCATGCAAGCGATCGTACGAGACGGCATGGAGCGTGGTGCGTGGGGGCTCAGCGCCGGACTGGAGTATCGAATCGGTCGATTCAGTCGCCCGGACGAAGTGGTCGCGCTGGCCAAGATGGTGGCGCCGTTCGACGGGTTTTATATCGCCCATCAGCGCAGCGAGATTGCTTTGCCGTTCTGGCGACTGCCGAGTATTGCGACCGGCTTGCCCATCGATGGCACCCGAGCCTTGGCCGAAACCATCAATATCGCACGCGAAGCGAAGATTCGTGTGGTGGCGAGTCATGCCAAGGCCGGCGGGACGGTGTCGTGGGGTACTGGCACAAACCAGGTACGTATGGTCAATGAGGCGCGAGCCCAAGGCTTGAACGTCTACTTCGACCAGTATGTGTACACGTCAGCGGGCAATAACGCGTTGTGGAATCGTTTGCCCATGTGGGCGTACGCGCCAGCGGGTTACAACCGTAACGAAGGCAATGACGATCCGGCGCTCGGCGAGAGTGGGGCGCTGAAACAGCATCGCGAGAATCTTCGTAAACATTTGAGTTCGCCCCAGCAGCGGGCGTTGCTCGAAGAAGATATCGCGTGGTTGGCGCATCAGCAGGGCGGCCCCGAGCGCCTGGTGGTGCTCGACTATCCCGACAAATCGTTGGTCGGGCGTACGGTGGCGGATCTCGCGAGAGAGCGCCAAATTGACTATCGAGCGCTGCTGATCGATCTGGCTCTACAAGGATACGACCGTCCTGGCGGGGTATTGATTCGCGGTCACGCGATGGAGGACACCGATATTGTGACCTTCAT
>NZ_JAEUPY010000339.1 GCF_016790065.1 Steroidobacter sp. | reverse complement strand
GGTTATATCACTGCCGTCGATGCAGAGACCGGTGAGTTCAGCTGGCGCTTCTTCACCGTGCCCGGCGATCCGAAACAACCGTTGGAGCATCTGGAGCTGGCGGCTGCATCCAAGACTTGGGATCCGAACAGTATGTGGGATGTCGGCGGCGGTGGCACTGCGTGGGACGCCATGGCCTACGACCCCGAGCTGAATCTTCTGTACGTCGGCACGGGCAACGGTTCGCCACATCCGGTGTGGAGTCGCAGCCCCAAGGGCGGGGATAACTTATATCTCGCGTCGATTCTGGCCATCGATCCGAGCACCGGCCGCTTGCGTTGGCATTATCAGACCACACCGGGCGACAGCTGGGATTACACGGCCACTCAGCAGATGGTGCTGACCGAGCTCACGCTCAACGGTGCGACACGCAAGGTGCTGATGCAGGCGCCGAAGAATGGCTTTTTCTACATTCTGGATCGGGCCACCGGCGAACTGTTGTCGGCGGAGAAATTCGGCAAGGTCAATTGGGCCAGCCATGTGGATTTGCAAACCGGGCGGCCGGTGCTGACGGCGCAGTCGGATTTTTCCAAGGGGCCGAAGCTGATTTATCCGGGACAAGTGGGCGCGCATAACTGGCACGCGATGTCCTATAACCCGGTGACCAAGCTGGTGTACATCCCGCTGCTCGAATCGCCGGATGTTTATAAGTTCAATCCCAAGCCGAAGTACATGCACGGCCAAAGCTCCGAGCATGTCGATATTGTCGGGACCGAGGAGGTCAGCGGCCAATTGCCGGCGGGCGTCGATATCGAGCAGATCGCCTACGTGCAAGCTTGGGATCCGGTGCATGGCAAGCAACGCTGGCGTGTCACCACCGATTCGATCTATCGCGGAGCAGGCTTGTTGTCGACAGGCGGCAAAGTGGTGTTTCAAGGCTCCGGCGATGGCTTCCTTTACGCGTACTCCGCCGACACCGGCGCGCGGCTGGCCGCGATCAATGTCGGCACCAGCATGAAAGCGGCGCCGATCAGCTACGCCATCGATGGCGAGCAGTACATTGCAATCATGGCGGGCTACGGCGGTCCTCCCGGCTGGAGCTACCGTCGCAGCTCGGCTGCGTATCGCTATGGCAACGCGGGTCGCATCGTCACTTTCAAGTTGAATGGCGGGCGCGTCCCCATTCCTGCAGTCGTCGAACATAAGCCGTTGCAGGTACCGCCGGAGGTGCCGACCTCGGCTGAAATGGTGGAGAAGGGCGGTGTGCTGTTCGATCGTTTTCGTTGTTCGTGGTGTCACAGCTACCCGGCCGGTAGTGCACCGAGCCTGCTCGAGCTATCGCGCGAGAAACATGGGATCTTCAAAGAGATCGTGTTGCACGGGGCACTGGAGCCTCGCGGTATGGCGAGCTTTGCCGACATGTTGAGCGAACCAGACGTGGAGGCCATCCATGCCTACATCGTCGACAGCACCAAGCGGGAACTGGAACGGCAGCGAGCGGAGCAGTAACGCTCGCAGGCTTGCTGCCGTTATCTAGAACTGTCATCGTTTAGCCATGCAGGAAATCGTGTCGTTGTTCGGCAAGATGCGCCGGCTCCTGATGAGCCGGGGGCGCACTGCCGACGACGCCGAGGATTTGATGCAGGAAGCCTTCCTGCGCCTGCAGGTCTATTCCCGCGATCACGCCGTCCAGCATACCGAGGCGTTCGTGGTCCGCACCGTCCTGAACCTGTCCGCCGAGATGGGCCGCCGGTCGCGGCGCTTCCAGTCCTCCGATGCCACCGAAACCCTGGTGGCCGTCGATCCGGCGCCACTTCCTGATGAGGTTTTGGCCGGGCAACAACGTCTACTGAGACTGAAGGCTGGGCTGCAGCAGTTGAATCCGCGGCCCCGGCAGGTATTTCTATTGAATCGAGTGGAAGGCTACAGCTACGTGCAGATCGCGGAACGCCTGGGAATCAGCGTGAGCATGGTCGAAAAACACATCGCCCGCGCCTCGTTCTTCCTGGCGGATTGGATGGCGAGGTATCGGGAATGACCGTCGCCGGGACGGAGGATCGCGCGCGTCGGGCCCGGGCCGAAGCTTCGGCCTGGATCGCACGGCTGCACGGTCCGAATCGCACGCCCGAGTTGGAGGCTGGCTTCCAGCGTTGGCTGGGTGAAAGCGAACATAACGCTCGCGAGTTCGAGGCCCTGACTGAGGTTTGGGAGAGCATGCCCGGCATTTCGGCGGGCAGCTTGTCGCACCAGGCATCGGATGAGCCAGTCGCCGAACCGTTCGTGCCCCGTTCGCGCCCGCACGTTGCTTGGGGATTGGCGGCGTCGGCACTGATCGCCGCGCTATCGTTCTTTGTCTACAACCATTGGTTCGCGGGGCTATACGACACCAAGGTCGGCGAGCAACGCATCGTGTTACTCGGTGACGGCACTCAGATCTCGTTGAATTCCGGCACGCGGCTGCGTAGTCAGTACGATGGCGACGAACGCGGCATCACGCTAGATCGCGGCGAAGCGTTGTTCGAGGTGGCACATGACGCGCAACGTCCGTTCGTCGTGCGGGCGGGAGCGTACGCAGTCACGGCCATCGGTACGAAGTTCACTGTCCGCCACGAGCAAGGGCGAGTTGCAGTGGTGCTGGTCGAAGGCAAAGTCGCTGTGACTTCGACTGAGCAAGCGGCCGGTGCCGCTGTCGATGCGGGAGTCGCGCCGGGCAGTGACGGGCGAATGCTCGCTGTCGGCCAGCGGTTGACGCTCAATGCCGGGGCACCGGCGGTGCTCGACACGCCCGACATTTCCGTCGTGACGGCCTGGCGTCGCGGCGAAATCGTGCTGGACCAAACGCCGTTGGGCGACGCCATCGCTGAATTGAATCGTTATACGTCGAGGCAACTCGTGCTCGGCAGCCCGGAGCTGGCCAGCTTGCCGGTCAGCGGCCTGTACCACACCGGCGATAGCGAACGCTTCGCCCGAGCCCTGGCGCAACTGCATGGCTTGAATTTGGAAGAACAGCAGCAGCGGATCGTTATAAAATCCAGGTGAGATGTTCGCATCGCAGCCCCTGACGATTCGGACCGAAGCCTTCGCTGCCGCCCCTTCGGACGCTCGTGCCTGCCTTCCTGTGCGGCACGTCGGGGCCGTTTTGTTGCTGGTAACCTGGCTGGCGTGTTCCGCCGCCGCTGCGCCGTCCCGATTGGTGTTCGATGTGCCTGAACAGCCGCTGGGCGATGCGCTTCGCATGCTCGCTCGGCAGTCGGGTTACAACGTGCTCTTCAATGCGGCCGATCTAGGCACGCGCCTCTCGCCGCCGATTTCTGGCGAGTACACACTGACCGAAGCTCTCGACTTGCTGCTGGAAGACGCCAGCCTGGACGCCCGCGTCTCGCCGGATGATCTGATGGTGGTGGTGCGCCAACGTGAGCAGATCGGCTCCATCGTGGTGCTCGGCAAACAGTTCCACTATGCCGAGATCGAAAGCGCCAACAAGATGCCGCTGCCGGCGAGGCGCACGCCACAGAGCGTAAAAGTCATCACGCAGGACATGATCGAGTTCGCCTCGCTGAACGAATTCGAGGACACCTACCGCATCGATGCCAGCAGCCATGCATCGCATCTGAACGACGGCTTCGCGCGCAATTATTTTCGCGGCTTTCTCGCTGACAGCACGGATGCGTTCAAGATCGACGGCATGCGGGCGTTCGGCATGATCGAATTCGATATCGCGCCGCTGGAGCGCATCGAGATCGTCAAAGGGGCCACGTCGACGATGTACGGTCATGCATCGGTGGGCGGCACGCTAAACGCCGTCTCCAAGCAGCCGACCCCCGAGTTCGGCGGTTCGGTGTCGCTGGAAGCCGGAGGTTATGACCACTATCGTGCCGGCTTGGACCTGCACGGTGCGTTGACCGATGATCAGCGGCTCAGTGGCCGGTTGGTTGCCAGTTATCTGGATGAACAGGGGCCGGTCGACTTTTCGTATCGGCGCGTCGGCGTGTTGGCGCCCTCGCTGCAATACCAAGTCAGCGACGCAACGTCGTTGACGCTATCGACCCAGTACCAGCAGCACGATTTCATGCCGCTGGGAAACTTCGGTGTACAGATTGCGGGTGACTCGACGGATCCCGACAGTTACCTCGTGCCGCGTGTACCGCGTAGTCGCTTCGTGGGCCAGCCCGATCAGTTTCAATCGGCGGAGCTGGTGTATGGCCGATTGCTGCTCGATCACTCGTTCGTCAGTGGCTGGCGGCTGCGTGCCAACGCTCAGATGGCACGCGTCAGCAACGATGGCCACCAAGCACAAGGCATCACGACGCACGCCGATGGCACGACGGATGTCGAAATCTTCGGCGGTACGCTGACGGAGCGAGTGCGTTCCGCCGAAGTGCATGTGTTCGGCACCGTCGATGTGGGCGACCGGGAGGTCACGTTGTTCTTCGGCGTCGACCGCTATCAGGCCAAGAATCGACAGCAGTCGGGACTCGCGTTCGCGCCGGGTTCGCTCACCGGTTTCAGTGTGTATCAGCCGGATTATTCGCTGCTGCCACGGGCGCTTCGCAGTCCGCTGGACTACACCCTGTCGAATCCAGTGCTCGCGCCGTCTATCAACTATGCGGAGACGAGTGCCAGCGACGAGAAAGCCATCGAGAGCGGCTACACCGCGCAAGTGTTTACCAATATCGCTGGGCCACTGAGCGCCATGCTCGGTATGCGGTATTCGGAATACGAGCACGGCAGCGCTGCGGCTTGTTGCAGCTTGGCTTCGGTGCAGGAACCGTTGCCAGCCAAGACGTACTACCGCAACTATGCGACGACGTATCAGGCAGGGCTGACCTATACGCTGGGTGCCGATGTCACTGCGTATGTGAGCTACGGGCAATCCTTCACGCCGCGCAACGAGTTCACCTTCGACGCTGCGAATCCAACCAGTCGCGGTCGGCCCGTCGGCCCAGAAGACGGTGAGACCTACGAGATCGGTTTGAAAGGGGAGCTGCCGGGCCGCGCCTTCTCGTGGTCCACGGCGCTGTTCGAAGTTGCGCGGACCAATATCGCTCAGGCGAATCCCGACCCGGCGTTGAACGAACGATTCGTGGTCATGATTGGCAAGCAGCGGGCGAGGGGGCTGGAGTTCGATGCGCAAGGCGAGTTGGCGCCCGGTTGGTCCGCCTATGTGTCGGCGGCGGTGTTGGAGAACGAATTCGTCGGTGAGGAGTTCAACGGCTACCCGTCTTACTTCGCACCGCGCTGGGGGGTGTCGTTGTTCTCCAGCTATCAATGGCAGGAAGGCCGCGCTCGTGGATTCGGCATCGGCGGTGGCGTGGTTTACAAGAAAATCGTGGATGCTCGGCCATTCTTCGGCGGTGCCCAGGGCCACGCGCTGGACTTGTTCGACGACGTGTTCGAAGTGGACCTGCGCGTGTTCTACGAGAGCGGTCCTTGGCATTTGTCGCTGGCTGTGACCAATGCACTCGCTGAACGGTACTACAGCCCGAGCTACCCGAGCCCGTACTACGCCATCAACGTGAACCCCGGCCGACAACTGATCGGCTCGCTGAAGTATCTGTTTTAAAACGGGAACGGTACGCCGTATCGCCGTCTCGAAAATCTAGGTGAGGTTTTTCGCGGCTCAACCATCTACTCCTCAAGACCGAAGCTAGTGCCACGGTCAAAAAACTATATGGGGAGTACGTATGCGTCGCTCGACACGTTCGCTGGCCTACTTTTGCACTGTCGTTCCATTCTTCTCGGTGATTGCGCACGCCCAAGGTGAGCAGGTCGACGAAGTCGTCGTCACTGGTAAGCGCTTCAGTTACGAAACCGTCGAAAGCGCCAACAAGGTGCCGTTGTCCGTCAAGGACACGCCGCAAAGCGTCAAGGTCATCACCGAGGACGTGATCGAGTTCGCCGGCATTCGCGGGCTGGAGGACACGTACAAGATCGACGCGGGCAGCCACGTTTCGCATCTGGACGACGGCTTTGCCCGTAACTATTTCCGCGGCTTCCTGGTCGATAGCGACAATGCATTCAAGATCGACGGCATGCGTGCATTCGGCACCATCGACCTGGATTTGACGGCGATGGAGCGCATCGAGGTCATCAAGGGGTCGACCTCGACCATGTACGGCCACGGCCCGATCGGCGGCATGACCAATGCCATCTCCAAGAAGCCGACGGCGGACTTCGGCGGCTCGGTGGATCTGGAAGCCGGCACCTACAGCCGTTATCGCGCGGCATTTGATATTCATGGCGCACTCACTGCCGATGACAAGCTCAGCGGCCGGTTGGTCGCGAGCTATCTCGACGAAGAAGGCCCGGTCGACTATTTCTATCGCAAGAACATCGTGGTCGCGCCGTCGCTGAAGTACGAGTTCACGGAAAACACCGCCGTGACCTTGATGACCCAGTACCAGAAGCAGGACTTCATGCCGCTCGGCAACTTCGGCGTGCGCGTGGCGAACATCAATCCCGTGACTGGCGCTTATCCGAGAGCGGCGTCCAACTACACCATTCCGGATGTGGCTCGGGATACGCTGGTCGGCCAGCCGGATCAGTTCTTCAATAGCGAGCTGCAATATGGCCGGTTGTTGTTCGAACATGCATTCGCCGACTCCTGGCGATTCCGCGCCAATGCGCAGTACGCCAAGCTGGACAATCTGTACTTCCAGTCGCAGGGCGTGACCACGCATGCCGAGAGCGGCGAAACCGATCTGGAAATCTTCGGCGGCGACAGCGAGTCCAAGATCAAGTCCGCGGAAATCAACCTGTACGGTGACATCGAGCTCGGCGGTCGCAATCACACGTTGTTCCTCGGCGCCGACATCTACGACACCGAAACCGAAGGTGCGTCGCCTTACGCGTGGCTCGGCACGAATACGGGCTTCAGCATCTATTCGCCCGACTACAGTGTGCTGCCTCGAACCCAGCGCAGACTGCGCGACTACACATCGAGCAATCCCGCGCTGGCGGACACCGATTACGTCGAAGTGTACGGCGGCTTGAACGGTTACACGGAAGTTGGCCTTACCGCACAAACATTCCTGCGTCCGGCGGATGGTCTGATCATCATGCTCGGTGCGCGCTATGCCGAGTATGAGGACTTTCGAGTGGGTACCTGCTGCGATCTCGAAGCCTACGATGAAGGTTACGGGCCGAAGGACTACTTCCGGAACTATGCGACGACTTACCAGGCCGGCGTCACATACGCGTTGAACCAACGTTTGAATGCCTATGTGAGCTACGGCACGACCTTTACACCGCGCAACGAGTTCTCGTACGACCCGGCGGATCCCACTGGCGATGGCAACAAGATCGGTCCGGAAGAAGGCGAGGCGTACGAGATCGGCCTCAAGGGCGATGCCGCGGATCAGCGCTTCAGCTGGTCGGTCGCCTTGTTCCAGATCGCACGCACCAACATCTCTCAAAACAATCCCGATCCGGCGCTGGCCTCGCGTGGCTTCCGCGTCAAGATCGGTGAGCAGCGCGCTCGGGGCATCGAACTCGACTTCCAGGGTGAGATCGTGAGCGGCTGGTCGGTGTTCGTGTCGGCCGCGGCGCTCGACAATGAATTCGTGGAAGGCGAGTTCAAGGGCTATCCGGCGTGGTTCGCGCCGAAGTGGGGCGTCTCGACGTTCTCCAGCTATCAGTTCCAGGACGGCCCGTTGACCGGGTTCGGCTTTGGCGGCGGCGTGGTTTATAAAAAGGTCGTAGATCCCAAGCCGTTCTTCGGCGGCGCGCGGGGCCAGACGCTCGAGTTGTTCGACGATGTGTTCGAAGTCGATGCGCGCGCGTTCTACCAGAGCGGACCTTGGAACTACTCGCTCGCAATCACCAACGTGCTGGACGACAAGTACTACTCACCGAGCTATGGCAGCCCCTTCTATGCCATCAACGTGAACCCAGGCCGGCAGTTCGTCGGCTCGGTGAAGTACAAGTTCTGAAGCTGCAGCTCGGGCGGTGCAACCGTGCCGCCCGAGCTACTCGAGCTGTCGCGCCTCGTTAGCGCGATCGATTTGCTATGAATAAATTCATCCTGTGGACCTGTTTGCTCGTGCTTGGCTGTGGCCAAGCAGCCGCGGCGCAGCCTGCGTTGGACGTTCTCATCGTCAACGCACGCATCGTCGACGGCAGCGGTAATCCTTGGTATCGCGGCAGCGTCGCTATCCATGACGGGCGCATCGTCGCGCTGGGCAACGCCGAGTCGCTCCGTAGCACGACGGCGAAACGGATCGTCGATGCGCGCGATCGCGTAGTCGCGCCCGGCTTCATCGACATGATGGGACAGGGCACGCTGGGTTACATCCAGGATCCCGTAGTCGCTTTGAGCCAGCTACGACAAGGCATCACTACTCACGTCTCCGGCGAAGGCTGGTCGTCCGCACCGACCCCGGCGGACATGAAGCCAGTGTCCATCGACGGTGAACAAGTTCGTTGGAGCACCTTCGCTGAGTATTTTCGGATTCTGGAGAAACATGGCGTTCCGCTGAATGTCGCGTTCAATGTGGGGGCTGAGCAGGTACGCCGTGTCGTGCTAGGCGATAAGGATGTCGATCCGACGCCGGCGCAACTCGACCGGATGAAACAGCTCGTCGAACAAGCGATGCTCGACGGCGCACACGGCATCTCCAGCGCGCTCATCTATCCGCCGGGTGCATACGCTGAGACGCCGGAGCTGATCGAGCTGGCCAAAATCGTCGCTCGCCATGGCGGTTTCTATTCAACCCACCTTCGTAACGAAACCGCGGGTCTGTTGGGCGCCATTGATGAGACGTTGCAGATTGCGCGTGAGGCCAAGATTCCCGTTCACATCTACCATCTGAAAGCCTCAGGCAAGAAGAACTGGCCGTTGATGGAGCAGGCGCTCGCGAAGATCACAGCTGCGCGGGCCAGCGGACTCGATGTAACGACCGATATCTATCCCTACATTCGCCATGGCAACGGGCTCGATTCCTTCCTGCCGCCGACGTTTTTCGAGAAGGGCCACGAAGCTGCTCGTAAGCAACTCGCCAATCGCAAAGTCCGTCAGCAACTGCGGGCTGAAATCGAACGCGTGGATAGCGATTGGGAGAACACCTATCAAGCCATCGGGGCTGACTTCGACAAGGTGCTGGTCACCGGGTCGGACAACAAGAGTGCCATTGGCCTGTCGATAGCGCAGGTGGCGCGCCGGGACAAGCGCGACGTGTGGGATACGTTCTTCGACCTGGTGCAAGCGGACACTGGCATTGCGCCCGAAAGCATGAGCGAAGCACAGAAGGTGCTCGCGATGCGTGCGCCGTTCGTGATGTTCGATACGGACAATGGTCCGACGAATCCAGCGAAGGCGGAGTCGACACATCCGCGGACCTTCGGATCATTTCCTCGGGTGCTGGCCAAGTACGTGCGTGAGGACGGCGTGATCAGCCTCGAAGAGGCGATCCGTCGCATGACGTCGCTGGCGGCGAATCGCATCGGTGCCTTCGACCGCGGCCGTATCGCTGTCGGCATGGCCGCCGATTTAGTGATCTTCGATCCGGCCGCCGTTCGGGATCTAGCCACGTTCGAGAAACCGCTGCAGTACGCCGT
>NZ_JAEUPY010000338.1 GCF_016790065.1 Steroidobacter sp. | reverse complement strand
CGGGCATGCGCACAGTCTCCAGTGAGCCGCGGTCGTTACTCGCAGCCCAGGCAATCAGATGGTTTGGCGGGCAGCTGTCAGCGTCAACCCGCCGTTCAGGCAGGTAGAACTTGAGGCAGTCGGCAGGCGGGAGCCGGCCATGAGCTGCCGCTCGAAACTTCCATGGAGCCGTCATTCGACCGGCGGCTCCACTCCGAATCCTGCCGGATGACCTACGCGTGCAACTCGGCCAAAGGCGACGATGGCCTGCTTGGCTCGGGAGTCCGGTTCAGTTGCCGTAGGTCAAGTGGCGCGGGGGAATCGCACCCCCCGCCACTTGACCTACACAACCTCCAACAAGTATTGGACTTCACCCAACCCGCACAACAGATCGAAGTGCTATTGGTGACAAACGAACGCTCAGAAGTGACAGACTGAAGGTACACGGACAGCCAGCATTCTTGCGTTCGCCAAATGAAAAGCATACCGGCAAAAAAGGTCGCGCGCCGAACCTACTTCCATGTGTCGCTGCTAGATGAACTACCAGCTGACCTACGCGCGAAGATCGAGGCAGCCGAAGCGGTCGCCGGAGTCCGGCGAATCGACGAATTCAACGTTGTGCGCCTGGATTCGACAGAAGACCGGCTTTCGTTCCTCAACTATCCGGAGTTCTTCGATGCACCGTTCCCAGCACTTCGCGAAAGCTGGCTGGTTGATATCGGTGCCTGGCGCACCACATACCGCACCTACAAAGACTCGGCAAACCCACCCATTCTCCATCGGAAAGAGCTGCTCGTTCCCGCTGACCATCCGAGGCGATCCGAGTACCTGGCACTGACCGAAGCCGGTGAGTCAATTGGCTTGTTCGACGATCCGACGCGCATCGGATTCCAGCAGCAATGGGAGCAGCTCGTTCGCGAACGCGGCTACCAAGTCATCGGTCATCAGCTCGTTCCGATCGGCAACGACGACTCCACAGACGGAGGGCCATCCGCCGACGAATCGCCCTGCGTTGCGCGACACCTCACGGCATTGGTCCGCTACGGGTTCTCTGCGCCCATCCAGACGCTTGCCCGCTACGGTTTCCTTGATGGGGGTTACACGGTCTTCGACTACGGCTGCGGGCGTGGCGACGATATGCGAGGCCTCGGCGCGAACGGCATACAAGTCGGTGGGTGGGATCCACACTACGCGCCGGACAACCCGGTCTCGTCCGCTCACATCGTCAACCTCGGTTTTGTCATAAACGTCATCGAGAAGTTCGACGAGCGGGTCGAAGCTGTCCATCGGGCATGGTCGCTCGCCGAACAAGTGCTTGTGGTTTCGGTGATGCTCGCAAACCAGAACGCGGTCGAGGGCCAGCGCTACCAGGACGGCATACTCACGCGCCGTGGCACCTTTCAGAAGTACTACACCCAGACCGAACTCAAGAGGTTCCTCGAGCAGGTTTTGGAGGAAGAACCCATTGCTGTGGGCCCCGGTATCTTCTACGTCTTCCGCGACAAGGATGCCGAGCAGCGCTTTCTCGCCGAACGGTCTCGCAGCCGGCGAAGCATCTTAAGAATGCCCAGCCGCCCCGTGGTCGAGCGACCATCTCGCGAGGGGCGCGACCGCGTCGAGCAGAAGTACCAAGCGTTCCGCGGACCGCTCGACCGACTCTGGGTACAGTGGCTGGCGCTTGGCCGCGAACCGGAGAAGTCCGAGGTTGCCGATCTGCTCGCGCTTACAGAGGGCTTCGGTACGCTCGGGAAGGCGTTGCGGTTTATCGGCAGCCGCAACGATAAATCCGCAATCGAAGCAGCGCGGCGGGCGCGCATCGCCGACCTAGAGGTGTATTTCGCGCTCGACCAGTTCCAGCGCCGCAAGCCCTATAAACACCTCGAATCCGGTCTCCAGCGCGACATCAAGGTCTTCTTCGGCGACTATGCGACGGCCCAACAAGCAGCTCGAGAACTCTTGTTCCGGATTGCCAGTCCCGAGGCGGTCGCCGCCGCGTGCCAGCAAGCAGCCGCGCATGGGCTTGGCTGGCTAATCGAGGGCGAGTCACTCCAACTGCATGGCCGCCTCGTTGAGCGGCTGCCGCCGCTGCTGCGCGTTTATGTTGGATGCGCATCTGTGCTCTACGGCGACTACCGCAACGCCGATCTCATAAAG
>NZ_JAEUPY010000337.1 GCF_016790065.1 Steroidobacter sp. | reverse complement strand
TGATCGAACTTCCGGTAGTTATAGGACGCCTTCACCTCCCAGCTGTCGCCGAGCCGGTGCGTGTACTCGACAAAGCCGGCGTCGGTTCGCGAGTTCCACCACGTCCAGTCCATCGTGGTCGAAGCGCTGCGGGGAAACTCGAGCTGACTGCCGTCGTTGCCCGAGAAGGTCAGCGCGCCCCACATGTTGTGGTCGGTATCGACCTGCTGATGGGAATAACCCACCGCCAGCGCACCGTTCTCGCCGATCTGCCCGTCGACCACGGCGTAGGCGTAGGTGCGCTCCTCGTGGAAATCGCGCAGGTGTGAATCGTTCTCCTGCCGTGCGACCACGGCGCGGCCGGCCCAGGTGCCCGATTCATTGAACGGCGTCGAGTAGTCGGCCTCGATGCGGCGGCGGTCGAACGAGCCGTAGGTGACACCGATCTGTCCCTGTGCCTCGTTGGTCGGACGCTTGCGAACGTAGTTGATCGTGCCGGCGGCATTGCCCACGCCGGTCAGCAGGCCATTGGCGCCGCGGATGACTTCGATCTTCTCGAAGCCGTAGGAATCCATCGCGTTGGTGACGATGCCCCAGCCGTTGGGCAGGCCGACGCCGTCGATCTGCGTGTTCTTGATCTCGAAGCCGCGCGACAGGTATTGGGTGCTGTTGGTCGAGACTTCCTCGACCTGGATGCCGGTCGCCATCTTCAGCGCGTCGTTGATGTTGTCGGCGCCGAACTGGTCCATCTCTACCTGGTTGATCACGCTGACGGACTGCGGCGTGTCCTTGATTTCCAGCTTCAGGTTGGTGGCGCCGGTGCTGACGCGGTTGGCACGCTGAGCCACGACCAGCACCTCCTCGAGCTCGGTAGCTCGAACGTTCGAGGGGGCATCGGCGTTCTGCGCGTGAGCAGTGCCGGCAAATGCGCTTGCGACGAGGACTGCGGCGGACAGAGGTCTAAGCATCATTGGAACAAGTCTCCCAGCCAGATTTTTTTAATCACCGTGCGATCTGGGACACAGAATATGGACCGCGCAGCGCCGCCGTCCATCCATGCGCAAGAATGCACCGGCTGGGGTTATGCATTGAAACTAAAAGGTT
Source organism: Steroidobacter sp. (assembly GCF_016790065.1). Taxonomy (GTDB): domain Bacteria; phylum Pseudomonadota; class Gammaproteobacteria; order Steroidobacterales; family Steroidobacteraceae; genus Steroidobacter. The sequence continues at coordinate 2,625 of NZ_JAEUPY010000337.1, read as the reverse complement.
TTTCTTCGCCCGGGCGCAAGAATCCGCGCGTCCCGCGGCACAAATGCGCAGAATCCCGCGGGCCTGTCGGGAAGAAAGATAGGATCGGCGCAGGGGTCAGCGACTCAAGACTGAGCCGGCGCAGCTGGTAGGTTCAGCAGCGGCCCAAGCCAACGCTGGTACGGAGCCCACTTGGGCACATCGCGAAGTTGAACTCCATTGCGCACCTGGACTGCGCTAGCAGTGACGACACCGCGATGACGAGAGCCCAGTTCTAACATCGCTGGATCGAACGGCAGTCCGCAGAATTCTGTTACACGCCGCAGCTCCGATTCTGGGTCGGTCAGAAGCCGCGCGTATTGCACGTCCAGGATTCGACCGGGGAAGCGCGAGTGCCAATGCTTCATCAATCTCACGTACCAGGTGTAGTAGTCCGCGAGTTCGCTCAGGTCGTAGCTGTAGGGATTCGCGTCGGAAAACAGTTCACGCAGATTGGAGAAACAGGTCTCCACCGGATCGCGAACCATGTGCAGGATCTTGGCTTGTGGTAGCGAGTGGGCGATGAATCCGATGTTCAGGAAGTTGGAAGGCAGCTTGTCCGTGAAGTATCGCGAGCTGCCCAGCCGCCAGTTCACACCTTCGAGATAGCGTTTTCCTGCGACGCTTAGATCGGCGCTGCGAGCCCGCGCCACCAGCGTCGCGTCCATCACGCCTTTGCAATGATGATCGATCGTGTAGCGCATCGCGCTGGTGAAGTCGTACAACTCGCCCAGCGCAGCGACCTCCGGATGGCCAGCGAGCATCTGCTCCAGCAATGTCGTGCCGGAACGGTGCATGCCCACGATGAATATCGGCACCGGCCCCACCGTGACGTCGTCGTAGCTGGCATCGGCCGGCTCGAATGTCGATAAGGCATCGAACAGATGCTTCATGCCGCGAGCGTCGTAGGTCAAGCGCGACCGCCGCGCGCGACAGCCCTGCATCAGTGCTAGCCAGGCCTCGTCGTAGCGCTGCAAGTCATCGAGCTCTTTATGAAGCGCGAACGATAACAACGCGATGTCTTCCGCAGGCCGGCCGGGCCGGGCCAGCTCTCGCCGGATCGCGTCGACGTGATTGCGTTCAGCAGTCTGGCGACGCAGTCCCGAACGTAACCAGTATCCTTGCGCGATCTCAGGCGCTCTGCGGATGGCGCGCTCCACATCGTGCTCGGCGTCGTCGAAGCGACCGAGATAGGTAAGGATCTGCGTGCGTGCGAGCAGCGTCGTCGGATAGTCGGGGTCGGCCCGTCGCGCCTCGTCGAGATACGCGATAGCTCGCTCGGGCAGATTGAGATAACTCAGCTGCGCCCCGGCGGCAATCAACAAAGGAATGGGCATGCTAGCCAGCGGCCCGACTCGTTCGATACACGCCAGCAGCTCGGGCACTTTGTTGAACGTGCGCAGGCGTGGCAACAGCTCAGCAAGAATCTTCTCGTCTTTAGTGCCGGTTCGTACTGCCGCCAGCGCGAAGTCCTCGGCGCGACGATAATTTCCCCGCAACGAATGCATGTACGACAGTTGCACCAGCGTGTAGGGCTCGAGCGGCACCTTCGCAAGAACTCGTTCGTACGCAGCGATGGCCCCGCTCCAGTCCTGTCGAGCTGCCAGAGCCTCTGCCCTCGCCAGCATCGGTCGCAACACAGCGGGCACGCAGGCGGGAGTAGTCATTCAGATCTGCAATCGAGCAAGCAGCGGCTGCAGCTGTCGCTCATAGCGCTGCCAAGCGCCGATCCCTCGCAGATGGATACTTTCGCGCACCTGGCTACTGCTGGCCGTCGACACTGGCGCACTGTTACGCGTGATCTCATGCAAAGCGTCCTGCCTGCCGAGCCCCAAAAATTCGAGCACACTCGCTGTCGTTTGTTCCGGAGCTCGGACCAGGTCCTCATAACAAACGATCCGTACCGACGGTGGCGCAACGGTTTGCCAATGCCTCAACCAACTCCGCACCCGCAAGCAATGATCGGCCAGAGGGTTCAGCGCATAGCTATACGGATAGGCATCTGCTTGGAATAACTCTTTCAGAGTCGAGAAACAAGCATCCGCCGGGTCTCGCTGCAGACACAGCACACGCGCCGAGGGCAACGCTTGCAGGATGATGGGCAGGTTGAACAGGTTCTGCGGATTCTTGTCGATGACATATCTTGTGTCTGCGGCCAGTCGGCCCAGGCGCCGCTGGTAAAGACGTCCGACTTGCTCGAAGTTCAGCTCTCGGAGCAGCTGCACGCGGTCTCCCTGCACCGGCGAGCGGAAGAAGCGACCGGAGGCTTCACTCACTGCAGCTGAGAAGTCGTTGCGTTCGCCCAGAGACGTCACCGACGAGTGATTGCTCAGAATACGGTCGAGCAACGTCGTCCCGGTGCGAGGCATGCCGACGATGAAGATAGGGACAAACTCGACTGCTTCAGCAGCCGCTGGCAGCGACACAGGAAGTTGTATCAGCGCATCGAGCCGGGACGCTTCGAGCTGCGAATCGAACGCAAGGCGACGATTCATCAGGTCCGCTCCGCTGGATAAAGCAGACCAGGCCTCCTCTCGATGATCGGCCGCATCGTACTCACGAAACAGCGCGTAGAACAGATGTGCTTGTTCGATGCCGCCCGGCTTT
>NZ_JAEUPY010000283.1 GCF_016790065.1 Steroidobacter sp. | reverse complement strand
CTGCGTGGCCGCGCGGCCGTTCCACAAACCGCCTTTGACACCGAACTCGACGCTCTCACCGGTCTTGGGCTCGACCGCCGGGCCCGGGAACGGTCCCTTGGTGTAGCTGGCCTGCGATTCGAACGACTCACCGTAGCTGCCGTAGCCTACCCAACCGCCACCCAATTCATAGGTGAAGCCGAAGAACGGCGTGACCACGTCACGGTCTTCGTACTTCTGATAGAAACCGCCGGTCACTGCGCCGGTGGTGGTATTGAGATTGTCGTAACCGTACTCGTACTCGTAGTTGCTGTAGCGTGCACCGCCGAGGATATGCATCGGCTCGGTGATCTGCAGATTCAAGCTGACGTAGGCGCCGTTCTGTTTCTGGCCCCACACGATGTCTTGACCAGGAATCACTGAGCGCGCTGGGATCGGGATCGAGGACGGATCGAACGTGTAGGGATTCACGTTGGTCACCGCCGGATAACCCCAGGCTTTGCCGCCGCTATCGATGTTTTGCCAATCGGCACCGACGGCAATCTTGTGAGTGCGGCCGAACAGATCGAAGCTGCCTTTGAGGGTCAGATCGGCCATCTCCTGCACCGGCTCGAATTCTTCATCGCCGCCGTAAATCGCCGGCAGCAAGCCGGTGATCGCATTGGCCGCGCCGTAACCGAAGACGCGCAGGTTGCGCATTTTCTGTTCAGTGCGCGTCATGTTGAGGCGCATGCTCCAGCGGTCGCCGAACTTCTGATCGAGTCGACCGAAGATATCCAATGTCTGAGTGTTGAAACGCGCCCAGTCGGCGGTGAACACTGTCGAACGCGGCAAGCCCAAGTCGCGGCCGTCGCTGTAGCGAGGCAAACCGAAACCGCCGTGCGGGGCATCGCGCTGATCGTAGGTCGCGCCGACCATCACCTGAGTGTATGCACCGAGATCCGCTTCCAACGCGCCGTACAACAAGTCGCGCTTGGTATCGGCCACATCCATGAACGAGCCGGCATCTTCTTTCACATACACCACGCGTCCACGCAACGCACCGTCGAAACCAACTGTGCCAGTGGCATCGAGATTGGCGCGAAACGTATCCCACCGCCCGGCCGACAGGCTGACGCTGAATTCACTGTCTGCTTTGGGACGCTTGCGCACCAGCTGAATGGTGCCGCCCGGCTTGCCGTTGCCGGAATACAGAGCGTCGGCACCGCGCAGCACTTCGACCTGTTCGTAGATCGCCAGATCCGGCAGCTGGTTGTAGCCGAAGTTGTTGAACACGAACGGCGCGCCGCCATCTAGCTGGATGCTACGAATGGAAAAGCCACGCGAAAAAAACTCCTGCGTGGTGAAGCTCACATTGCTGATGGTGATGCCGGTGGTCTGTTCCATGGCTTGCGCCACGCTGTTCAGATTCTGCTGATCCAGTCGTTCGCGAGTCACGATGGTGATGGACTGCGGACGTTCGCGCAGCGTGTCGCCGGTGCGCGAGCTCAGAATCGGATCTTCGATGGTGGTGCCAAACACGTTGACCGTCTCCAGCGCATCGGTGTGACGCTGCGGTTGTTCCTTGACGACAACGGTATTGTCCGAGGAGCGCTCTGCTACCAAGCCGCTGCCTTCGAGCAATTTGGCCAGCGCTTCATCGACTGAGCGACCGCCGACCAGGGCAGGCGCACGTTTACCGGCCACGATGTTGGGATCGACGACGATGTTGACGCCGG
>NZ_JAEUPY010000276.1 GCF_016790065.1 Steroidobacter sp. | reverse complement strand
AGATCCGCGGCTGAAGCCGTTCGAAGCGTTCCAGCAGTTCAAGAATCATCCGCGTATCAAACCATTGCTGGAAGGCGGCGAGATTCTCGCGGCCGGTGCTCGCACCATCGCAGCCGGCGGCTATCAATCGCTGCCGCGTCTCGACATGCCCGGCGCCATGTTGATTGGCGATGCTGGCGGCACGCTCAACGTGTTCAAGATCAAAGGCATTCACCAAGCGATCCGCTCGGGCGCCCTGGCCGCCGAGCATCTGGCCGAACAAGGCAAGAGCGCCGGTTTCGATGCGCGCTGGCGGAAATCCGACGGGCACCGTGAATTGCATTCGGTGCGCAACTTCAAGCCGGCGTTCAAGCGCGGCCTGTATTTTGCGATGGCCAATGCCGGCATCGAGGCGCTGCTGAAGGGCAAAACCCCTTGGACGCTGCGCAATACTGCAGACTGGTCGGCGCTGGAGAAGCTGGGCGACTATGCGTCGCCGGATCGCGGTTGGAGCGATCGCACGCTGGCGCCGCGCGATCGGCTGGCATCGGTGTTCTTCGCCGGCAACGTGCATGATGAAGCGCAGCCTGTGCACCTGAAGGTGCTGGACACATCGATCTGTGTCACTCGCTGCACCAAGGAATACGGCAACCCTTGCCAGAACTTCTGTCCGGCCGGCGTGTATGAAATGGTCGACGACGGTCAGGGCAGCAAGCGCCTGCAGATCAACGCAGCCAACTGCGTTCATTGCAAAGCCTGCGACATCAAGGATCCGTACGAGATCATCAACTGGACCACGCCCGAAGGTGGCTCAGGGCCGAACTACCAAAACATGTAACGTCATTCCGCCAGTGCCCGACCACTCTACGTCCGCCACCACCGTCGCCGCCCTCTACGAACGCGAATGCGCCCGCCTCGGCTATCAGCGAGATCCCGTGCAAGAGCGGGTGGTGGCGCTATTGGACGAGTTGCGGGAACGGCTGGTGGCACCGCAGCCCAAGGGCGGCCTGTTCAAAGGGCTGTTGTCCCGCAAGGAACCTCAGCTGCAGAAAGGCCTGTATCTATGGGGCGGCGTCGGGCGCGGCAAGACCTGGCTGATGGATCTGTTCTTCAACAGCCTGCCGTTCAAAGAACGCCAACGCAGCCACTTCCACCGCTTCATGCAGTCGGTACACGACGAGCTGAAGAAACATCAGGATCGCGCCGACCCGTTGCCACTGATTGCGGCAAAGATCGCCAAGAAGACTCGGATCATTTGTTTCGACGAGTTCTTCGTCTCCGATATCGCGGATGCCATGCTGCTCGGCACTCTGTTCGGCGCGCTGTTCGAACGCGGCGTGACCTTGGTCGCCACGTCCAACGTGCCGCCGGATAACCTCTACAAGGAAGGCCTGCAGCGAGCCCGCTTTCTGCCAGCCATCAAGCTGCTGAAAGAAAATACGCAGGTCGTGCACGTCGACAGCAATACCGACTATCGCTTGCGACTGCTGGAACGGGCGACGACCTGGTTCGATTCGCATGACGCCAAGACGCCGACGGCATTGGTCAACCTTTTCGAAGCCATGGCTGGCGAACCCGGCGCGGTCGATGCAACGCTGACGTTGAATCATCGTCGCCTGCATGCCAAACGCCACGCCGGCGATGTCATCTGGTTTACGTTCAAGGAACTGTGCGACGGACCGCGAGGACAGGCTGACTACATCGAGATCGCACGCTGCTATCACACGGTGTTCGTCAGCGACGTGCCGCAGCTCGGCGTGGAGTCGGAGAATCAAACGCGTCGCTTCATCACCATGATCGACGAGTTCTACGACCGCGCCGTCAAAGTGATCGTCGCGGCCGACAAGCCGGTCACGGAACTGTATCGCGGCGCCAAGCTCACCTTCGAGTTCGAGCGCACTCAGAGCCGACTGATCGAAATGCAGTCACAGGAATACTTGGCTCGGCCGCATCAGCCGTAACGAGCCGTTAGCCTGATAGCGCCATATTCCGCTGTGGCATGAACTGCGCCTTGCGCCGAGTCTCGGCGCTCTCCATCGCCTTCGCCGCGGCGCCTAAGTCCCCGCCCATTTCCATCACCCGCGCAGTCAGCTGCCAGTTCGACGGGCTCGACGGCTTGAGCTGAGTCCGCTCCGCAATCAGCGCCCGTGCCAGTCGAATCTGATTCGAACGTAACGCCGCTTCGACCAGCGTGAGATGAATCAAATCACGTTGCGCGTGACTACCACCGAAACGACTCGCGATGGTACGAATGGCCTGCAACCGCAGCACCACGTCCGCGTAGTTACCATTGGCAAACGCCATCAGCGCTTGCGCCAACGGCAAGCCCACTTCGCGAGTCATCATGGCGTTGGTATCCGTGCCCGAACATTTCTGTTCCATCGCCGCGATGGCTCGCTGAGCCAGGTCCATGCGTTGCGCACCGACGAAGGCCATGACCGCGTGCGCATCGTTGAACGCGTAGTAAGCATGATCGACGAACGGCTCCCAACAGTTGGCCAACGCCTGCCACCGGTCCGTCACATCGACGCCGCGTAACGTCAGTCGCCACAACATCGCCGATGCGTCGATCATTTCCAGCGGCACCTGCGAGGGCGCCGGCCGGATGCGACGGTCGAACAGATCCAACACCTGTGAAACGTTGCCCGCCTCCAGATGAAACAACGCCAGATGCCACCAATTGTGGAACGCGAAGCCGTTGTTCTCGGCCCAGTCGGATTCACGCGAGGTCAGGAAGTCGATGCCTTCGCGAATCCGTCCCTGCATTTCCATCACGTGAGCCACGGCATGGACACCCCAGGCGTCCACCGGATTGATTTCCAGCGCCCGGCGGCCGATGTCCTCAGCCCGCGAATACAACCCCGTCTCTTCCAGCCCGAAGGCATACATACCCAGTACAAAGTTATAACCGGGTGCGCTGGTGTCCCATTCGGGCAACACCTGGGCCACCCGGTCCCGCAACATGCTGCTGGAGCCGAGGAAGAAATCGCCCACATGAGCCACCTGCAACGCCAGCAGGTCGCGGGGATGATCCAACAGAATCTCACCATAGCGGCGTACTGAACCGGCGAAGTCGCCCTGCAGCCAGCTGCGGGCGGCGGCGGCATGGGCCTGCTCACGATCGTTAGCCCGTCGACCCAACGATTCGATGGCCTCGATGCTCTCGCTCAGCAGTGGCACCACCATGCGGTCGGTGGCCATGATCATCAGCCCAGCCCGCAAACAGTGGCCCATGGCAAAGCTGGGGTCGACCTCGAGCGCGGTCTGGATGGCGGCCAAAGGGTCGAGCCGGTAGCTCACCGACAGCTGCAAGGCTTGTTCGTATTGAGCCACAGCGGCCGAGTTCCGGGTCGACACCGGGCAACCGCGCGAATCTCGAAGTGACATACCGTTCTCCCGACTGCTGTTCTGAATGGGGGCGTGGGAGGTATTTGTACGCAGCGTTCGTGAGCTGAAAGTCTCGACAGCCGTGAAAAAAGCGTGAAAATGGCGAGCCTGGCCGATAAGAGTCCAAACAATCGGGACCGCTCCGCCGTGACTGAATTGACATTACAAGTGTTGGGGTCGTTTCACGTCCGCGACGCCTCGGGCGGCGAGGTTCGTATTGCCTCTCGTAAAGGGCGAGCGCTACTCGCCTATTTGGCCCTGCGCCCCGGTGAATCTCACAGCCGCGACCGGCTGGCCACCCTGCTCTGGGAAGACGCCGACGAAGAACTGGCACGCACCAGTTTGCGGCAGGCACTGGCGGCACTCAGAAAATCGTTACCTTCGGCAGCCCAGGCAGCGCTGTTGGCAGACACCGAATCGGTAGGCGTGGATGCCGAGTTGCTCCAAAGTGACATCGAGTCGTTTCGTCGCGCTCTGCTGGCCGGCACGCGCACCTCGTTGCAAGACGCGATCAGTCAGTATCGCGGCGATTTGTTGGATGGCTTCGACGCACGCTCCACCGCCTTCGATGAATGGTTGAGCAGCGAACGCGGCACCTTGCGCAAACAAATGAGCGAGGCTCTGCAACGTCTCACCGATTTATGCATGGCTGCCGAAGACAACGACGGTGCGTTGACGGCGTGCAGCCGCCTCGTCTCCCTGGAACCGCTCAACGAAGCCGCGCACCGGCGCATCATGGAGCTGCAAGCCCGGCGCAACTCTTACGCTGAAGCGCTTCGGCAATATCGCGTTTGCCGCGATGTGCTCCGGCGCGAGCTGGATGTGTCGCCCGAGGCCGCGACTGAACAGTTGTATCGCGAACTGATGCGCAAACGTCGCGCCGCTGTGGCCGAACCCGGCGATGGCGAATCGTTTGTGGATGACACCGTCGAAGCGGCGCCAGCGCCGGCCGCACGCGCCGAACTTAGACCGGGCTTGCGAGATGCGACTATCCTGGTCGCGCGTTTGGAAGGATTGCTGGAAACCGAGGCGCGACTCGATCCCGAAGAAGCGCATTTGTTGTCCAACGAGTTTCAACGCCGCGTGCAAAGCGCCGCGCAGGAATTCGGCGGGGTAGCAGATCGTCGCGTGGGTTCGAATGTAGTCGCCGTGTTTGGCATTCCGCATTCCTACGGCAACGAAGCCGAACGCGCCGCTCGTGCCGCGTTGATGTTGCGTGACATGGTGGCCGCGAAACCCTGGCCGGTGGCGAACGCGTTGGCTCTGCGCATCGGCATCGCTCAAGGCCAAGTCCTTTGCGGCGCCGACATGTTTCCTTTGAGCGGACGGCCGACGCACGAAGCTCACGCACTCGCGTCGCAAGCTCAGGACAGCGAAGTCTTGATCTCAGAAGAGATTCATCAATCGCTGGGCGAGCGCGTCAACACTCAACGCGTCGGCGCAGCGTTGCAAGCGCATTCCGAACCTGTGAATGCGTGGTCGCTAAATGCCATCGGCACGGACAGCGGCGCCACAGCGCAACCTTTCGTCGGGCGCCGTCCTGAGCTGGCGATGATTCTGGCGTCGCTGGATCGATGCACGTCGAGCCGACACGGCCGCGCCATCGTGGTCCGCGGTGAAGCCGGCATCGGCAAGACGCGGTTAGTGGACGCCGTGCGCAGTGCCGCCGTCGAACGCGGCGTTGACGTTCACTCAGCACAGATCTTCGACTTCGGTCAGTCGCCCGGTCGACGGCCCATCACGACGCTGGCGTTGAGCTTGCTCGGCATTCGCGGCGATGCGCCTGCTGCTGAACGCAAAGCTGCCGTACAACGCATGGCTGCACTTCGTGGCGGCAACATCGATCAAATCATTTTCCTGAGTGACTTGATCGACGCTCCCCTCGATTCCGAGCTGGCGGCCCTGGAAAAGGCCATGGAAGTAGCCACTCGTCAGCGTGGCCGTACGCTAGCGCTGGCACAAATCATCGAAGCCGCGGCCCAACGCTCACCGCAATTGCTGATCGTCGAGGATGTGCATTGGGCCGACACCGACGAACTGGCGCGGCTCGGTGAGATCGCAGCCGTAGTCGCGAACTGCCAGATCCTGTTCATCATGACGACCCGGCCCGAAGGCGATCCGATCAGCGCCAGCTGGCGAGCACGCGCACGTGGCTGCCCGGTGACCACAGTGGATCTGGCACCGCTCGCCGAAGACGAAGCGCAAGAACTGGCGGCGCACTATCCCGAGCTGTCGAGCGAGACGATTCAAGAGTGCATCGTGCGCGCCGAAGGTTATCCGCTGTTCTTGGATCAGTTGCTCCGCTCTGCGAGCG
>NZ_JAEUPY010000252.1 GCF_016790065.1 Steroidobacter sp. | reverse complement strand
GGCGTGGCCACCGAGTTTCATCCCATGAAAGGCCCGATGACCACTCAGACGCTGCGAGGCATGCGTAATCACGGCGCCATGCACTGGCGCGGCGATCGTGCGCACGGCTTCTTCGGCACCGATCCGTTCGATCCAGAGCTGTCGTTCAACAACTTCGTGGTGGCATTCGATGGCTTGATCGGCCGCTCGCTCTTGCCGGATCTGACCACCATGCAGCGCTTCACCAACTTCCAGCTCGAAGTGCAGCTACCGCCCAATCCGGTGCGCAATCTGGACAACACGCTCACTGAGTCGCAACAGCGCGGCCACGATTTCTATTTCGGCCCGCGTCGTGCGGACGGCGCGCCACCGGCCGCCGGCCCAGGCACTGGCTTCACCTGCGAGGGTTGTCATCGCCTCGATCCGTCACAAGGTCACTTCGGCACCGACGGTCAAGCGAGCTTCGAAGGTTTGCCGCAGATCGTGAAGATTCCCCACCTGCGTAATGCCTATACCAAGGTGGGCATGTTCGGTTTCCCCGGCATGCCGTTCTTCACCACGCCCGACACCGGCAACACCGGCGATCAAGTTCGCGGCTTCGGTTACTTGCACGACGGCTCCATCGACACGGTGTTCCACTTCCTGTCGGCCGTGTTGTTCGCGCCGACGCCGGACGTGGGCTTCCCTGCGGCAACTTATGAAGAGACGCGTCGTGATGTGGAGCAGTTCATGCTCGCGTTCGAGTCCGACATCGCGCCCATCGTCGGGCAGCAGATCACGCTCACCAAAACCAATGCCGCAGTCGTGGGTCCGCGCATCGATCTATTGCAGGCCCGAGCAGCGGCGCCCTTCACCTCGAAGATGTTGGGCGGGACGGTGACTGAGTGCGAGCTGGTGGCCAAGCTGTCGATCGCCGGGACGCCCAAAGGCTTTCTCTACAGCGTTGCCACCGACTCGTTCGTCTCTTCTGGCGGCAGCCTGTCGATACCCGACTCGCTGTTTCGCGCGTTGGCGTTGATCCCAGGCCAAGAGATTACGTTCACTTGCGTGCCTCCCGGCTCCGGGGCGCGTATTGCCGGAGTGCCTTGAAAGCGCGCTTCAGGGCCGCGATTCTGACAGCGCGGTAAGGTTCGAGTGCTTGCAATTCATGGACTTGCAACCACATCGTCCAAGTCTCGCCGGGCTTCCGTAGAATGCCCGGCGAGGCGCGCCAACCTGCAACTCGCGGGGCGGAACGCGGTCCAACTGGACGATATCGGTAAGGAGTTGAAAGTCATGGCCTCGTATCCAAGCACAGTCGCATCGACTACCCGCGGCTCAGCGCTGACGACCAACAAAGTTCTTCGCAATACTTACCTGCTGCTCGGTGCCACGCTCGCTTTCAGCGCGCTCACCGCCGGCATTTCCATGATGCTCAACCTGCCCCATCCGGGCTTGCTGATCACCATGGTGGGCTACTTCGGCCTGTTGTTCGCGGTGCATAAGACCCAGAACAGCTCCTGGGGCCTGCTGTTCATTTTCTTGCTGACCGGCTTCATGGGCCTGACCCTCGGCCCCATCATCAGCATGTATCTGAAGTTCCTGCCGAACGGCGCACAGGTCGTGACTACGGCCCTGGGCATCACCGCGGCTACCTTCGTCGGCTTGTCGGCTTACGCCATCAAGAGCGAGAAGGACTTCAGCTTCCTCGGCGGCTTCCTGACGGTGGGCATCATCGGCGCCTTCCTGCTGGGCCTGGTGGCGTACTTCTTCAATATGCCGACCCTGTCGCTGGTGGTCTCCGGCGTGTTCGTGATCGCGATGGCGGGCATGATCCTGTTCCAGACCAGCGAGATCATCCGCGGCGGCGAGACCAACTACATCCTGGCGACGGTGACGCTGTACGTGAGCATCTACAACTTGTTCACCAGCCTGTTGCACCTGTTGGGCGCGGCGTCCAGCGACGACTGATCCCGGTCGACCGAGCTGTAAAAACAAAGGGCGCTGCCACCAGCAGCGCCCTTTTTATTTGTCGC
>NZ_JAEUPY010000239.1 GCF_016790065.1 Steroidobacter sp. | reverse complement strand
GCTGACGCCGGTCGCGCGCCTCGAGCCCATCTTTGTCGGCGGCGTAACCGTGAGTAACGCCACGCTTCACAACATGGACGAGGTGCAACGTAAGGACGTGCAGATCGGCGACACGGTGGTGATCCGTCGCGCCGGCGATGTGATTCCTGAAGTCGTCAAAGTCGTTGTGGAACGTCGCCCGAAGAATGCGCGGCCGGTCGAGCTGCCCAAGCAATGTCCGATCTGCGGCTCGGCCGTAGAACGCGAGGAGGGCGAAGCCGTCGCCCGCTGCACCGGCAGCTTGTCGTGCGCCGCTCAGCTCAAAGGCGCGCTGCTGCACTTCGCTGGTCGCCGAGCAATGGATGTCGACGGGCTCGGCGAGAAGATCGTCGATCAGTTGATCGAGGGCGAGAAGTCGTTGGTGAAGAGCCCAGCCGATCTTTATAAGTTGACCGTCGAACAGTTCGCCGACCTGGAACGACTCGGCGAAAAGTCGGCCAAGAACCTGGTCGACGCGTTGGAGAAGAGCAAGAAGACCACGCTGTCTCGGTTTCTTTATGCGCTCGGCATTCGAGATGTGGGCGAAGCGACTGCCGCCGCGCTTGCGAACCACTTCGGTTCCATCGAGGCGCTGCAGGATGCCACTGAAGAGAGCATCCAAGAGGTGCCCGACGTTGGCCCTGTGGTCGCGGCGCACGCTTACACGTTCTTCCAGCAGCCTCACAATCGCGAAGTGATTCAAGCGCTGCGAGATAGCGGCGTGAATTGGCCCGCTCAAAAAGCCCGCGCGGCCCCGACCGAAGGCCCGCTAACGGGCAAGACCTTCGTACTCACCGGAACGCTCGAGAGCATGAGCCGAGACGACGCCGGCGATCGCATCACTGCGCTCGGCGGGAAGGTGACTGGCAGCGTGTCCAAGAAGACGAGCTACGTCGTCGCCGGTTCAGAAGCCGGCTCGAAGCTCACCAAGGCGCAAGACTTGGGCGTCGAAATCCTGGACGAAGCCGCGTTCCTAAAGCTGCTAACCAACTAGCGCCCGTCCGAACATCGACTGCGCTCGGGCCGGGCATTCTTAGACGGTTTAGTTTGCCGCGTCGGCAGAGGCGGCGGTTGTCGGGGGAAGGCTCTCCCCCCGACAGCCGCCGCAAACCACCAACGCAAACTCAGATCTTCTTCTCAATCTTCGCGTTCTTGCGCAAGTCATCCAAATAAGTCTGCAGCTTCTTCCGCTGAACCAGCATCTTCACGCGGTCCTTCACATCTTCAAACGCAGGCGGCGCAGTAACGCGCGACTCTTCAAGCTTGATGATGTGCCAGCCGAATTGACTCTGCACCGGCGCATCCGTCATCTGCCCAGGCTGCAGAGCGGCCACAGCGTCGGAGAACGGTTTGACCATGGTCTCAAGCGTGAACCAACCCAGATCGCCGCCGTTCTTCCCAGAAGGATCCTTGGAGTTCTTCTCCGCGGCTTTGGCAAAATCCCCACCAGCCTTGAGCTGCTTGGTAATAGCGTCAGCCTTAGCCTGATCGTCAACCAGAATGTGCCGCGCGTGATACTCCTTAGGCATCTGCGAAACCTGTGCGTCGTACTCCGGGCGCAGCTCTTCATCAGTGACCGGATTCTTTTCCAACCACTGCTGCAAGCCAGAGTCGACCAGCACATTCAAGCGCGCCAGCGCCAACTGATCCTGCACCTTGGCCTCTTTATCGACGCCTTCTTTGGCAGCTGCCTCAGCCGCCAGCTGCATGCTGATGAACTGATCCAGCAGCTGCGTCTTCTCTTCGGCGGAAACAGTCCGCTTCGACTGACGCTCTACGGTCTCGACGTACAAGTCGAACTGCGACTTGGTGATGTTCTTGCCGTTGACCACAGCGACCGGCGGGCCCGCATCCGCTTTCTTGGCACCGGGAGCATCGGCCGCCTTGCCGCAGCCGGCCAGCAGAGTGAGGGGCAGCAGCAGGCCCACGAGAAGATGACGGTTCATGAGAGTCCTCAGAATCCTTGGGGGTTTGAGTAATATCGAAGTTATTCGTTAGCGCGCTTCGTCCGGTGTCAGCGCGACGATGCTCAAAGCGTGGATATCGGTTTGCATCAGCTCGCCCAGCGAGCGATAGACCAATTGATGGCGTTGAATAGTGCGCAGCCCGGCGAAGTCCGCCGAAACCACCCGCACGCGGAAATGTCCTCTGCCGTCTCGCGCGCCCGCATGGCCGGCGTGCAAATGACTGTCGTCGATCAGCTCGACCTGCTCGGTGTGCAGCTGCTGGCGCAGCTCGCCGACGATGCGGTCGGCTCGGGAGGCCACTGCGCTCACGGCGCTTTACCCGACGACGGCGCGTCCTCAGGCGGCATCTTGGAAGACAACCAGACCGCCTGGGCGAGGGCGAACACCACCGTCAGCCCCAGCATGCCGAACAACTTGAAGTTGACCCAGAAGTCTTCCGAGAAGTTGTAGGCGACGTACAAATTGATGGCGCCGAGCGCGGTGAAAAAGCCGATCCAGGCCCAGTTCAGCGTTTGCCACAGCGAGCGTTCCAGCTGCACGTTCTCGCCCATCATGCGTTCGATCAGCGGCTTGTCACCGAAGAACCGGCTGGCCAGGAACGCCGCCGCGAACAGCCAGTTGACCACCGTGACCTTCCATTGGATAAAAACCTTGTCATGAATCAGCAAGGTCAGGCCGCCGAAAATCAATACCAGCCCCCCGGAGATCAGCGCCATCTGGCTGACCTTGCGATGACGGAACCATTGCCAGGCGGTCTGCGCTATGACCGCGACGATGATGACTCCGGTCGCCACGAACATGTTGCCCGTGACCTTGTAGGTGAGAAAAAACGCGATGACCGGCAGGAAATCGAACAGCAGCTGCATGCTTCAGGACGGACCTTGCCGGTGCGAATTGCCCGGCGGATTTGACAGGGCCGCTATCATACCGGGATGACTAGCCGCTATTTGGAGATTCACCCGCAGGATCCGCAGCTCCGCCTGATTCGCCAGGCGGTCGAGATCATTCGCGAGGGAGGGGTGGTCGTTTACCCGACCGACTCCTGTTATGCGTTGGGTTGCCACATCGGCGACAAGACGGCGATGGAGCGCATCTCACGGATCCGCGAGACCGATCGACACCACCACTTCACCCTGGTGTGCAGCGACCTGTCCGAGATCGCCAACTACGCGCGCGTCAGTAACACCCAGTACCGCACGCTCAAGGCGTTTACCCCGGGCCCGTACACGTTCATTTTGCAGGCGACCAAGGAAACGCCGCGGCGGCTACAGAACGAGAAGCGCAAGACCATCGGCATCCGGGTGCCCGATCATCCGGTGCCCATGGCCATTCTGGACGAGCTCGGCGAGCCCATCATGAGCTCGACCTTGGTGTTGCCCGGCGATGAGCATCCGCTGACCGACCCGCGGGAAATTCAGGAGCGGCTGTTCCACTTCGTCGACGCCGTGATCGACAGCGGCAACTGCGGTCTGGAGCCCAGCAGCGTCATCGATCTGGCCGGTGCAGCGCCGGTGATCGTGCGTCGGGGCAAGGGCCCGGTGACGGCGTTCGAATGACTGCGGATCGAGCTATGGTTCGACGCTATCAAGAGTGGCTGTCAAGCTGCGTATAATGCGGCCAGCTGCGCAAGCTGCTGATTTCCCGAATTAACAACACTCGCTAACGCCTTGATTTTTAGGGCCTGAGGCCAAGCATTGAGCGCCACTCCTGCAACCAACCGACGGGTCCTGTCCGGCATGCGCCCGACGGGTGCCCTGCATCTCGGCAACTATCATGGCGCGCTCAAGAACTGGGTGGAGCTGCAGTACCAGTATGAGTGCTACTTTTTCGTCGCCGATATCCATGCGCTGACCACGGGTTACGAAGACACTTCAAAGCTGGAAAGCAATGTCTGGGAAGTGGTGATCGATTGGCTGGCCGCTGGCTTGAATCCGGCGTCCTCGACCATGTTCATTCAGTCGCGCGTGCCCGAGCACTCGGAGCTGCACCTGTTGTTGTCGATGATCACGCCGCTCGGCTGGCTGGAGCGCGTGCCGACTTATAAGGACCAGCAGGAACAGCTGAAGGACAAGGACCTGGCGACCTACGGCTTCCTGGGCTATCCGTTGCTCCAGAGCGCCGACATCCTGCTGTACAAGACCGCCTTCGTGCCGGTGGGCGAAGACCAGATCGCGCACGTCGAGATCACCCGCGAAGTCGCGCGTCGCTTCAACCACATTTACGGTCGCGAAGCCGACTTCGAAGCCAAGGTGGAAAAGGCACTCAAGGCGCTCGGCAGTCGCAACAGCACTCGCTACAACGAGTTGCGCCGTCTTTATCAGGAGAAGGGCGATGCCGAAGCCATTGCCAAGGCGCACTCGCTGTTGGAAGGCACCGCGCGCTTGACGCTGGCGGATCGCGAACGGCTCATCGGTTACCTCGAAGGCACCGGCCGCAGCTACCTGGTCGAGCCCGAAGTGCTGCTCACGACCACGCCGAAGGTGCCCGGCCTCGATGGCCGCAAGATGTCCAAGTCTTACGGCAACACCATCGGCCTGCGCGAAGATCCGGACGCGGTCGCCAAGAAGCTCAAAGTCATGATGACCGATCCCGCTCGGCAGCGGCGCACCGATCCGGGCGATCCGGACAAGTGCCCGGTGTGGGATCTGCACAAGATTTATTCGACACCCGAGACGCAGTCCTGGGCGGCGCAGGGCTGTCGTTCAGCCGGCATCGGTTGCATCGACTGCAAGAAACCGGTGATCGACGCGGTGGTTCACGAGCTGCGGACCATCCGCGCGCGTGCACAGGAATTCGAAGAGAATCGCGACCTGGTCCGCGGCATCATCGCCGAGGGCAATGAGAAGGCGCGCGATGTGGCCCGCCAGACACTCGATGAGGTGCACCAGGCGATGGGGATGAACTACCGGTGAGCAAGGCCAAGTCGAAGCCCGAACTGAAGCTGGTGGAAGACACCGGCTCGCAGCTGGAAGCGGAGGACTTTGCCGCCGAGCTGCCGCCTCAGCAGAGCGAGATGCCTTTCGCCGTGGTCGAAGGCGAACCGGTCACCGAGCTGCCGCGCGATTTGTATATTCCGCCGGACGCGTTGCAGGTGTTCCTGGAAGCGTTCGAAGGTCCGTTGGATCTGTTGCTGTATCTGATCCGTAAACAGAATCTGGACATCCTGGACATCCCGATTGCCGAGATCACTCGTCAGTACATGAAGTACATCGAAGTGATGGCGGATTTGCAGTTGGAGTTGGCGGGCGAATATTTGCTGATGGCCGCCATGCTGGCGGAGATCAAGTCGCGGATGCTGTTGCCCCGGCCGCCGGCCGCCGAAGGTCAGGACGAAGACGATCCGCGCGCCGAACTCGTGCGTCGCTTGCAGGAATACGAGCGCTTCAAGAAGGCCGCCGAGGATTTGGATCATCTGACGCGCTTGGATCGCGACACGATGCCTGCGTCCGCCGAGCTGGAAGAGCGTCAGGTGCTGACGCGGCTGCCTGACGTCACGCTCAAGGAAATGCTGGATGCGTTCCGCGATGTGTTGTCGCGGGCCGAGAAGTTCGCGCATCACCACATCTCTCGCGAGCGCTTGTCGCAGCGGGAACGCATGACGGAGATCTTGGATCGTCTGCAGACGGTGGCGTTCTTCGAGTTCACCCAGCTGTTCCGGCCTGAGGAAGGTCGCATGGGCGTCACGGTGACGTTCATCGCCATCCTGGAGCTGATGAAGGAAGGGTTGATCGAGATCGTACAGGCTGAGGCTTATGCGCCGATTCACGTGCGCACGGCTCAGCGTCACTTGAAGGTGGTGCAGGGTGGCGCTGCTTCCGAGACTGCCGACGCTGAAAACGTCGCCGCGCTGGCGCAGCCTGAGTTGGCGGGTGAGAACGATATTCCCGATGAGTTCGAGGATGAGCCCAAGGCGGATCCGGCTGCTACCGCGGTAGAAGCTGCTGTTGCTGACGTCGCTGCGGCTTCGTCGATTGCAGCGGATAGCTTCGAGTCGGATGGCGAAGTGGCTGATTCCGGGTTTGTCGACGCTGCTGTTTCGGAGGCTGTCGCCTCGACTTCGACTGCTGTTGATGTCGTTGCGGATGAGGTTGCTGTTTCAGGTGAGCTGGTCGTTATCGACGAGCCCGTCGACGCTTCGCTTGATGCAGTGGTCGACGCTATCGCCGCTCAGGCGCCGCTCGATGTGACTGCTGTCGAGGATCCTCTCGCGGCTGTGTCTGCGGCGGACCACTTCGGTGGGGTTCAGGCTGACGAGACCACTCTCGAAGATGTCCCTGCCGACGCTCACTTCGTCGATGAATCTGCCGTCGAATCTGTCGCTGCCGTCCACGCTCATGTCGTGGAAGAGCATGTCATCGAAGAGCACGAAGTCGAGGAACACATCGTTCCCGAACACGTCGTCGAAGAGCACGTCATTCCGGCACCCGTTCCGTTGGTGGAGGAGAGCGTTGCTCAGGTTGAGCCTGTCGTCGAACAGAGCTTCGCTCAGAGCGAGCAACTTGTAGAGCAGAGCTTTGCTCCGACTGAGCCTGTCGTCGAACTGAGCTTTGCTCAGGCTGAGTCTGTTGTCACAGAGAACTTTGGCCAGCCCGACCCGGTCGCTGACGAGAACGTCGCTCCGGCCGAGCCGGCGATTGAGCAGAACCTCGCTGACGCCGAGCCAGCTGTCGCAGAGAGCTTCATCGAAGCGGAGCCTGTGATCGAAGACGACCTCGCTCTGGCGGAGTCGGCCGTCGATCAGAACTTTAGTGACGCTGAGCCGGTTGTTGCTGAGAGCTTCGCCGAGGCAGAGCCTGTGATCGAGGACAACCTCGCTCCGGCCGAGCCGGTGATTGAGCAGAACCTCGCTGATGCTGAGCCAGCTGTCGCAGAGAGCTTCATCGAAGCGGAGCCTGTGATCGAAGACAACCTTGCTCCGGCCGAGCCGGTGATCGAGCAGAACTTCGCTGATGCCGAGCTGGCCGCCGAGGAGATCGCAGCTCCGATCGAGACGGTCGACACTGTCGATGAACTGTCTTCGCTTGCCGAGCCGGTTACAGCTGTCGATGACTCCGTCGCGTTGTCTGAGACGGTCGAAGTCGTTACTGCCGAGCCTATCGAGCAGATCGTAGCGGCTGATGTCTCTGCGGAATCGATTGAGCAAGTCTCGACGACTGCTGAGTTTGCAGACGCAGCGGCGGCGCCAGCCGAGACGGTCGACATCGTCGACGAGGCGATCGAGCCAGTGACAGACGACACGGCGAACATCGCTGACGACGCCGTCGAATCTGACGACTTAACAACCACGGACGTAGTAGCTGAGGATGCGGCCGGTGTCGACACGGCGGAAACCGCCGAGCAGGGCGAGAGCGCCGAGCTCGGCGAGCAAGCTAATGAGCTGTCCGTCGACGACGACAGTGTGACCGGGTCCTCCAGCGAGGCCGACAATTCGGACGCGGAACCATCGAGATGAACGAACACGATCTCAAGCACATCATCGAAGCAACCTTGCTGGCGGCCGGTAAGCCGGTCACCACCCAGCAATTGCTGGATTTATTCGATGAGCGCGAGCGCCCGACGGACGAGTTGTTTACGACCGCCATCGGCATGCTCATCGTCGATTACGAAACTCGCGGCATCGAGCTGCTCGAAGTGGCCAGCGGCTGGCGCATTCAAGTGCGGCAGCGGACCGCGGAAGTGGTCTCGCGCCTGTGGCAGGAGCGGCCGACGAAGTATTCGCGCGCCTTCCTGGAAACCTTGGCACTGATCGCCTACCGCCAGCCCATCACCCGCAGCGAGATCGAAGAAATCCGCGGCGTGTCGATCAGCTCGACCATCATGCGCACCCTGCAGGAGCGCAACTGGATTCGCACTGTCGGTCACCGCGAAGTCCCGGGTCGTCCGGAACTGCTCGGCACCACGCGAGACTTCCTGGACTACTTCGGACTGAAGAGCCTGGACCAGTTGCCGACCCTGGCGGAGTTGAAGGATCTCGACACCATCGGCGTGCAGCTCGAGTTGCCGGCCGATCAGGCGCCCGCGCCGGAAGAGGGTGCCGAAGGCGAAGCTGGCGCAACGGCTGAAGGCGCATCGGAAGAAACCGTGGCGAGCGGCGAAGCCGCGCAGGGCGAAGTCGCGGCGACCGAAGCGAATGCGACCGACGCCGACGCGACCGCCGCCGATGCAGATGCGACCGAAGAAGGCGACGCAGGCTCTGAGGAAGAGTCGGGCGGCGACGCCGAGGGTCAGATCGTGGCCCAAGCCAGTGACGACTCGGGCGATGATTCCGACGAAGACTCGGACGACGACTCCGACGACGATTCGGAGGACGACGATGTCGATGATGCTGACGACAGCGACGACGAAGACGACACCGATGACTCGGACGCTGACGACGAGGATGAGGACGACGACGACGACGACTTCGAAGACGAAGACGAAGACGAAGACGACTTCGAGGATGACGACGAAGACGACAGCGATGAGGAGGAGGACGACGAAGACGAGGAGTTGTCCGCCGCTGACGCCAATGACGACGTCAAGTTGTCTGCGGACCGCGAGTAAGCTGCATCTCCGAAGGCGGCCGTCCCAAATGACCGCCTGATCGATCGAATCCGAGCGGCGCAGCCGCTCGACCCACCAGCACCGTCCTGAGTTTCATCGCTCAGGACGCTAAGCCGCTTCGAACTGACCCAACTCCTAGATGTCCGAACGCCTTCATAAACTTCTGGCCCAGCACGGTCTCGGCTCGCGTCGCGAGATCGAGAAATGGATATTGGAAGGCCGCGTGCGCCTGAACAATCAGCCGGCGCAAACCGGCGATCGCTACAACCCGGGCGATCGGGTCAGCATCGACGGCAAGGACGTGAGCTCGCGCCTGCAATTCTTCGCCGCGCCCAAGGTCATCCTGTACCACAAGCCGCAAGGCCAACCGATCACTGCCACAGCCACGGATGAAGACGGCGAAGTGGCCGGAAAATCCGTCATGGAATCGTTGCCGTCGCTGCGTGGTTCGCGCTGGCTGATGGTGAACACCATGCAAGCCGGCGACAGCGGACTGATGTTATTGACCAGCGACGGTCGCTTGGCCGACGCGCTTCGCCGCCGTGCCGAGACCACACCGGCGGCTTACGTTGCACGCGTGCTGGTCCCGTTCGCCGAATTCGATGTCGAATCCATTCCTCGCGTCGTGCAATACGACGAAGAGACTGTCGAGTTCGAGAAAATCGAGCCGGCGGGCGGCGAGGGCACCAATCGTTGGTTCCGTGTCGAATCGCATCGCGCTCATCGGCGCGCGGCGGTACGAGCTTTGTTTGAAAGCCGCGGTTTGAAAGTGAGCCGCGTGATGCAAGTGCAGTTCGGCGATTTCGAGTTGCCGCGAGATCTGCCTCGCAACAAGCATCGAGAATTGACGGAAAATGAAGTCGAAGCGTTGTATGCAAGCGTCGAACTGGCGCTGCCGACGCCGCCGGCCAAGCCCGAATCCACGCGTCCGCAGCGGCCAGCGCGCCGTCCGGCGCCGGATCGGCGCAAAAAGCCGAAACGGCGCTGACAGCGCGAGCCGAATACGATTACTTCGGCTGGTTCATGGACCACATGACGCCGAACGGATCGCGCACCTGGCCGTAGCGCGCACCCCAGAACATATCCTGTAACGGCAGCACGATCTCCGCGCCGGCATCGACCGCACGCTGCCACCAGGTATCGATGTCCTTGACCTGCAAGGTCAAGTTGAAGCCCTGCGGCTTCTCAGCACCGCAGCCATGTTCGGGATAGCCGTCGCTCAACATCAGCGACGAGCCGTTGATGTACAAATGAATGTGCATGGTGCGGCCCTGCTCATCCACCGGATAGCGAAAAGCTTCCTTGGCGCCGAAGGCCTTGATGTAGAAGTCGGCCGCCTTGCTGGCGCCGTCGAGGGTCAGGTAGGCGACCACGCCGCCCAGCACTTCGGGGTTGGGATATTGGGTTTCGGTTTGCACAGCGCTCATCTCCTTAGCTCCTCTTAATCGGGAAATTGTGTCGTTCTGGCCAAGGACGCGCCAGCCGGCAGCCGCCCGACATCCTGCCCAAAGAATTTTCCGAGCGGTCGCGCTATGGTCGCGACCACTGGAGGACGGCATATGGATGCAGATCTGGATTCGCTCAGCCGCGAGCAATTGCTGGCTGAGGTCAAGAAACTACGGGCCGCGATTCGCGAGCATCGCGACAGCAGCGGTCACGACTTGTGCTGGCATCATCCGCAGTTGTGGAGTTTGCTGCCGGAGCCCATGGATCCGGCGATTGCGGTGCCGCCGTGGCCCAAATTCCTACGCGGCTGTGTGCGCTATCGCGAGTCGCTGGACAAGCAGCGACCCGACGCGGCTGTTCATGACAAAGAATTCGGCGAGTAACCCGATGCTTTATTGAGCGTTGACAGTCTGGCCGTGTACGCCGCGGCTGTCCGGGCCGAGCAAATAAAGATACGCCGCCACGATGCTGTCGGCTTCGCGCAGCTTGGTGCGATCTTCGGCCGGATAGGCTTGCAGGCGCATGTTGGTCTTCACCGCGCCCGGGTTGATGCTGTTGACGCGCATCGCCGGCTGATTCTCCAGCTCCTGCGCCAACAGATGCATCAGTCCGTCGCTGGCCCACTTCGACACCAGGTACGAACCCCAGAACGCGCGCGGATTCGGAACGACGCCGCTCGACGTAAACAGAATCACCGGATCCGAAGACTTCTTCAGCAGCGGGAAACAGCTGCGCGTCAGAATGAACGGCGCGTTGACGTTGACGTGCATGGTGCGCAGCCACTTCGCCACGTCGTGATGTTCGATGGGCGAGCGCTCGCCGAGCATCGATGCGTTGTGGAGCAAGCCGTCGAGCCGGCCGAACTCTTGATCGAGCGCGGCGGTGAGCTTGTCGTATTCGTCCGCGCCGGCCTTCTCGAAGTCCAGCGGCAGGATGGAAGGTCGCGGGCCGCCGGCAGCGACGATGGTGTCGTACACCGCTTCGAGCTTGCGAACGCTGCGACCATGCAACACCACTTGTGCACCGTGAGCGGCGGCTGCAATCGCCACTGCTTTACCGATGCCGTCGCTCGCGCCGGTGATGAGGATGACGCGATCTTTGAGCGCGTCTTTGGAAGGTTGATAGCTGCGAGGGTCAGTCATGAGAGGTCTTCTAATAAATGGCTAGGCTTTGCGCGCGGCACGCCACGCGGTCCAGGGCTTTTGCAGCGGACTGAGATCGATACGCTCGGTGGCCACATCGTAGTGGCGAGCGGCGATATGGTCGAGCAACTTGCGGTGTAAGGCGGCGAGCACGAACACCGGCCGCAAATGTTCCGTCTGTGGCCCACGCTTGGGCAGGTCCAACTCGGGGCGAGCGGTGTCACGAACCGAGCGCAGCACTTCTTTGAGTTTGGGGTCCACTTCGCGAGCACGTAAATGATCGGTCTTGAGTTCGTGCTTATCGAGCAGGTCCAGCGGCAAATAAACATTGCCGTCGTACGCATCCTGACGCAGGTCGCGGATCACTTCGGCCATTCGAATGCCGACGCCGAGTTTGTTCGCCGTGGCTCGCGTCGTTTCATCGAGCGTGCCGGGAGCGGCAAGTGCTGACGCAATCAATTCTTGAATGGCGCCGCCACTGCGCGAGCAGTACGCACGAAACTCTTGCTGATTCGAGAACGTCATCCGCGCCAGATCCATGTCGGCGGCGGCAAGCATTTCGTGCAGCTTGTTGAATACGGCGCGGTCCTCGAAGGTCGCGCGTTCGAGCAGCAAGCGAGTGGCTGGGTGCTGAGGATTGCCATTGATCAGCCGATCGGTCTCGGCGCGCCACCAGGTCAAGCGAGTGTGGGCCACGTCGTGACTGGCACTCTTGGCTGACTCACGAATCTCGCTCTCGATCACATACAACGCCAGCACCGCCTCGCGACGGGCTTCGGGCGCGTACAGCAACGAGAAATAACGCAGCGAGCCGGGTGGGGCAGTGCGGTTGATCAGCGCGTCGTCGATAACGGAGGACATGTCGCGTCGTTCAGTTGGGCTGCTCGCCGGAGCCGGCAAGTTTGCGGTCGCCGTTCTCGACCGGTTCGCGAGTCAGTTTGTCGACCGGCTCCAAGGTTTCCAGCTCGCGATCCGGGCGCACGCCCAGCTCGGTGAACTTGCGAGCGCCGGGCAACACCTGACGCTCCAGCGAACCGACGGCCGCGTTGAAATTATCGACGCTGTTCCCGAGATTGCGGCCGAGCTTGCCCAAGTGCGTGGTGAACACGGCCAGTCGCTTGTACAAATCTTCGGCGAGCGTGCGAATGGTCTCGGCATTCTGCGCCAGCGACATCTGACGCCAACCGTACGCCACTGCTTTGAGCAGCGCGACGAAGCTGGTCGGCGTGGCAATGATCACATCCTGGCGAATGGCCTCTTCCAGCAAGTTGGGTTGCTCGGCCAAAGCCGCCGACAGGAACTGATCGCCGGGAATGAATAAGATGACGAAGTCGGGGCTGCGCTCGAACTGCGCCCAGTAGCTCTTGGCGCCGAGTTGGCGCACACGCTCGCCGATGGCGTTGGCATGCCGGCGCAACGCGACCGCGCGCAGCTCATCGGTCGCTGCATCGACAGCTTCGAGATACGCATCGAGCGGGGTCTTCACGTCGACCACCAGATCGCGGCCGTCAGGCATGTGTACGATCATGTCGGGACGCAGGTTGCCGTCCTCGACGCGTACGTGCACTTGTTCTTTGAAGTCGCAGTGTTCGACCATGCCGGCCAGCTCGGCCAACCGACGCAACGTCAGTTCGCCCCATTGGCCACGCACTTCAGGACGACGCAGCGCGTTCACCAGTGTGCGCGTTTCCTTTTGCAGTGCTTGCTGACCGAGTGCCACCGATTCCAGCGACTGCTTCAAGCTGCCGAACGTTTCGGCGCGATCCTTTTCGATGCGCTGGATCTGCTGTTCGGTTTTGCCGAGCGCCTCGCGAATCGGAGTGAGCATGGTCTCGATGGCTTTCTCGCGCTCGCTGAGCGCAGAGACGGCGCTTTGCTGATGCTGAGTCAGGTGCTCACGCGCCAACTGCAAGAACACCTCGCTGTTGGAACGCAATGACGAGCTGGCCAAGCTATCGAACTGAGTCTTGAGCCGATCCATCGAGCGTTCGAGCGCCGCCTGACGCTCGCTCTCTAACTGTTCCTCGCCCTTGACCTGCGCCTTCAACACCGCGATTTCGACGTGCAGCGTTTGCGACCGCTGGCGCGAGCGCAACCCGCTAATCAAAGCGCCGAGCAGCGCGCCCAGGGCGAGCGCAGCCAATACCAACAACCAAAGCGAAGTGCCG
This sequence comes from Steroidobacter sp., assembly GCF_016790065.1. GTDB lineage: Bacteria > Pseudomonadota > Gammaproteobacteria > Steroidobacterales > Steroidobacteraceae > Steroidobacter. The sequence goes on along the minus strand of NZ_JAEUPY010000239.1, from coordinate 9,998 downwards.
ACCAATTCAGGAATCTCTTTGCAAATGCATCATGTAGTTGACGCTTACGTCGCTGCTGCGACGGGCGCTGTGTTGAAGCGGGTCATACGCCAGACCGGCGATGTCTACCACCTTCAGTCCGGCCGCGCGCGCCCAGCGGCTCAGCTCGGAAGGCTTGATGAAGCGTTCATAAGTGTGAGTGCCGCGGGGCAGGAGGTTCAGCACGTACTCGGCGCCGACCACTGCTAATAAGTAGGCCTTCAAGTTGCGATTGAGCGTCGACACGAATACATCGCCGCCCGGACGCACCAGATCGTGGAGCGCGCGCAGTACGCTCTCCGGCTCGGGTACGTGCTCGAGCATTTCCATGCAAGTGACGACGTCGTAGGCACCTGGTGAATGCGCCGCGTGCGTCTCGGCTGCCTCGCGCAGGTAGCGAATCGTCACCTGACTCTCCAGTGCATGCAGCTCTGCGACCTCGATAGTCTGCGGCGCGAGATCGATGCCAGTGACTTGAGCGCCGCGCTTGGCCATGGCTTCGCTGAGAATGCCGCCGCCGCAACCCACGTCGAGCACTCGCTTGCCGCGCAGTGAGGCACCGGCGTCGATGTAGTCGAGTCGCACCGGATTCAGAACGTGCAGCGGACGAAACTCGCCGCGCGGATCCCACCAGCGCTGCGCGATGTCGTCGAAGCGGGCGATCTCGGCCGGGTCGTGATTGGATGCGGTAGCGTTCATGACAGTTCTATACGGCGCTATTCGGACGTCAATGCCGCGGCGATCCGAACGCGCCACAGCTCGGCACGATTCAACACGGCATTCTTATCAAGATGAGTCAGCTCGCGATCGCGCAGGAGCAAGCGACCGGCGACCCAAACATCGCTGACTTGCTCGCGCGACGCGGCAAACACGATTTGAGTCACCGGGTCGTAGCTGGGCTGAGTATTGGGATGCGCCAGGTCGATGCAACAGAGGTCGGCCCATTTTCCCGGCAGCAGCGAACCGATGGAGTCCGCCAGTCCGAGCGCGCGTGCGCCGTTGAGAGTCGCGGTTTGCAGCCAGGCGTGCGCATCGACCGGGCTAGCGGTGGGGAACATGCTGTTGGCGATCAGGGCCGCGGTGCGCAGCTCGGCCAGCAGATCGTTGTTACTGACGCCGCCGCTGCCCAAAGCCACATTGACCGAGCGGTCTTTGAACAAAGGCACGGGACACAGGCCGCTGCCCAGCCTGAGGTTGGATTGCGGGCAATGAATCACGCTGGCGCCGGCGGCGGCGACCAAATCCACGTCGGCGGAATCCAGTTTGACCATATGCACGGCCGCCAGCAGCGGCGACAACAGGCCGAGCTGTTGCAAGCGTTCCAACGCCGGCGCGCTGCTGCGGCTTTCGTTGACGTGCATGCAGATCGGCACTTCCAACTCGTCGGCCAGCCGGCGGACGCGCTCCAGCGTTTCGTCGCTGAGCGACGACGGCTCGAGCGGCGCCAGCACCGTGGTGATCAAGGGATCGTCGCGATACTCGTCCCGTAATTGCAGGCCCTTGGCCAGGCATTCGTCGGCGGAGCCGGCCCACACCGACGGCGCATCGTGGATGGGCAAGCCGACGCAGACTCGCATGCGCGCCTGGGCCGCGGTCTGTGCGACCACTTCTGGAAAAAGATGCTGGTCGGCAAAACATGTCGTGCCGCTGCTCAACGCCGCGGCGATGGCCAACTCGGTGCCTTCGCGCACATATTCAGCATCCACCCAGCGCTGCTGTAATTGTCGGAGGGTATGGGCCCAGTGCTCGAACGAGCTGCTGGCGACGGCTCCGTGCAACAGGCTGCTGGCTGCGTGAGTGTGCGCGTTCACCAAGCCGGGCAGCAGTACGTGGTTGGGCCGCTCGATCTCTTCCTGGGCAGAAAAGCGCTGTTTTGCCTGCGCCGTGGGCAGCAGGGCCAGGATGCGGCCCTGATGAATCGCCAGCGAGTGCGCTTCCAGGACTACGCCTGCCGGTTCGATCGGAACGATCCAGCGGGCCGAGAGCAGCGTGTCGATAGGTGCCATTTGGGCGCGCAGTATAGCGGTCAAGTATTCGTCGCGGATGACCTGTTTTAGACGCGCGATGTGATAAGATTCGGCACTTCTTTCGACGAGCTCCGCATGGCTGTAATCGCGCGCGAAATTCTGCACGTCAACCTCGAAGACGAGATGCGTCAGTCGTATCTCGACTATGCGATGAGCGTCATCGTCGGGCGCGCTCTGCCCGACGTGCGCGACGGCTTGAAGCCGGTTCATCGCCGCATCCTGTTCGCGATGCATGAGAGCAATAACGTCTACTCCCGCCCGTATGTGAAGTGCGCGCGCGTGGTCGGTGACGTGCTCGGTAAATATCACCCGCACGGCGACACGTCGGCTTACGACGCGCTGGTGCGCATGGCGCAGAACTTCTCGATGCGCTATCAGCTGGTCGACGGCCAGGGCAACTTCGGCTCGGTGGACGGCGATCCGCCGGCGGCCTATCGCTATACCGAGTGCCGCATGACCTCGCTGGCGAGCGAACTGCTCGCCGATATCGACCGCGAAACCGTGGATTTCGTCGACAACTACGACGGCAAGGAAAAAGAGCCGGTCGTATTGCCGACGCGCGTGCCCAACTTGCTGGTCAACGGTTCGGCCGGTATCGCGGTCGGCATGGCCACCAACATTCCGCCGCACAACCTGGGCGAAGTGGTCACGGCCTGTATCGCGCTGATCGACGATCCGAACATCACCATCGCCAACCTGATGCAGATCATTCCGGGGCCGGATTTTCCGACCGCCGGCATCATCAATGGCGCCGCCGAGATCGCTTCGGCCTATCTGACCGGTCGTGGCCGCGTGTACATCCGTGCTCGCACCGAGATCGAGGAAGACGAAAAGGGCCGTCAGGCCATCATCATCACCGAGCTGCCGTTCCAGGTGAACAAAGCCCGGCTGCTCGAGCGCATTGCCGAGCTGGTGCGCGAAAAGATCGTTGAAGGCATCGCTTCCGATGGCTTGCGCGACGAGTCCGACAAGGACGGCATGCGCGTGGTCATCGAGCTCAAGCGCGGCGAAGTCGCGGATGTGGTGCTCAACAAGCTGTTCAAGCACACGCCGATGGAAACCGTGTTCGGCATGAACATGGTGGCCTTGCAGGATGGCCAGCCCAAGCTGTTCAACCTCAAGGAGATGCTCGAAGCGTTCGTGCGTCACCGTCGCGAAGTGGTCACCCGTCGCACGGTGTTCGACCTGCGCAAGGCGCGTGAGCGTGCCCACATTTTGGAAGGTCAGGCAGTGGCGCTGGCCAATATCGATGAAGTCATCGCGGTCATCAAAGCGTCGCCGACGCCGGCTGAAGCCAAGATCGCGTTGATGGGCCGAGTGTGGGGCTCGGGCGCGGTGCCGGCCATGTTGGAGCGCGCGGGCGATATCGTTTCTCGACCCGATGGCTTGTCGATCGAGTTCGGCTTGGTCGAAGCCGGTTATCGTCTGTCGGACGCGCAGGCCCAGGCCATCCTGGACATGCGTTTGAATCGGCTCACTGGCCTGGAGCAGGACAAGATCATTGCCGAGTTCCAGGAACTGCTGGCGGTGATTGCCGATCTGAGCGACATCCTGGCTCGTCCCGAGCGCCTGTTGCAGGTGATTCGCACCGAGCTGGAAGACATCAAGGCCAAGTACGCCGATCCGCGTCGTACCCAGATCAATTTCGATCATTCCGATCTGACCTTGGAAGATCTGATCGAACAGCAGGACGTGGTGGTGACGCTGTCGCATGGCGGTTATGCCAAGTCGCAGCCGGTCACTGACTATCAAGCGCAGCGTCGCGGCGGTCGCGGCAAGTCTGCGACGGCGATGAAGGACGAAGACTTCGTCGACAAGCTGTTCGTCGCCAATACTCATGACACGCTGTTGTGCTTCTCCAGCACCGGCAAGATGTATTGGTTGAAGGTGTATCAGCTGCCGCAGGCGAGCCGGGGTTCGCGCGGCAAGCCCATCGTCAATCTGTTGCCGTTGCAGGAAGGCGAGCGCATCAACGCGGTGCTGCCGATCCACGAGTTCGAAGAGAACAAGTTCGTATTCATGGTGACCGCGGCCGGCACCGTGAAAAAGACGTCGCTGGAAGCGTTCTCGCGGCCGCGCCAGGCCGGCATCATCGCCATCGAATTGGAAGCAGGCGATCGCTTGGTCGGCGTCGACATCACCGACGGTACCAAGCAAATCATCCTGTGCTCGAGCGGCGGCAAAGCCATCCGCTTCGACGAAAACGACGTGCGCCCGATGGGTCGTACGGCGGCCGGCGTGCGCGGCATTCGCTTGCCCGAATCGACACCGGCGACCGATGGCGCCGCTGTCGAGGGTGCTGCCGAAGGTACCGCCGACGTTGCTACGGGGCAGGCCAAGGAAGAGGTCATTTCGCTCATCATCGTCGACGAGCAGGGCATGGTGCTGACCGCGTCCGAGAATGGTTACGGCAAACGCACCGCCATCGAAGACTTCCCGAGCCATGGCCGCGGCGGTCAGGGCGTGATTGCGTTGCAAATCAGCGAACGCAATGGTCGGATGGTCGGCGCGCTGCTGGTCAAGCCGGAAGACGAGATCATGCTGATCAGCTCGGGCGGCACCTTGGTGCGCACCCAGGTCAATGAAATCTCGGTGCAAGGTCGAAACACTCAAGGCGTGCGCCTGATTCGGGTCGATGAAGGCGATCGGCTGGTCGGCCTGGAGCGCATCGTGACCGAAGGCGCCGGCGAAGGTGCCGAGGGTGCCGACGGTGAGAGCAGCGAAGGCGGCGAAAGCACGGAAGGCGGCGAGGGCGATGGCGGCGGCGCACCCCCCACCGAATAATTAAACCCAAGGAAGCGGATTCGAACATGCGCGTCTACAACTTTTCCCCTGGCCCCGCAGTACTGCCACAGGAAGTGCTGGAACAGGCGCGCCAGGAAATGCTCGACTGGCATGGCACCGGCATGTCGGTCATGGAAATGAGCCATCGGGGCAAGGCATTCATTGCCATCGCGGATCAGGCTGAGGCCGATCTGCGCGAGCTGTTGTCGATCCCGAAGAACTACAAGGTGCTGTTCCTGCAAGGCGGCGCGTTCGGTCAGTTCGCCGCTGTGCCCATGAATCTGTCGCAGCCGGGCAGCGTCGTGGATTACGTGAACACCGGCGCCTGGGGCAAGAAGGCCATCAGCGAGGCCAAGCCATACGCGAAGGTGAATGTTGCCGCCGATGCCGGTGAGCCATACACCTCGATCCCACTGTTATCGAACTGGCAGGTGAGCGACAACGCCGCTTATCTGCACTACACGCCCAACGAAACCATCGGCGGCGTCGAGTTTCATTTCGTGCCGGAGCTGAAGAGCGGCACGCCCTTGGTGGCCGACATGAGTTCGACCATCCTGTCGCGGCCCATCGATGTTGCCAAGTTCGGCCTGATCTACGGGGGTGCACAGAAGAACATCGGCCCCGCCGGCCTGACGCTGGTGATAGTGCGCGAAGACCTGCTCGGTCACGCGCGTCCGGGCACGCCGTCGTTCATGGACTACACCGCCATGGCGAAAGAAGGCTCCATGCTCAACACGCCACCGACCTTCGCCTGGTATCTGGCGGGTCTGGTGTTTCAGTGGCTGAAGCGGCAGGGCGGCCTGAAGGCCATCGGCGAGATCAATCGTCGCAAGGCAGAGTTGTTGTACTCGGCCATCGACACTTCTTCGTTCTATAAGAATCCGGTGGCGCACGATGCGCGCTCGTGGATGAACATTCCATTCACGCTCGCGCGTGCGGAGCTGGACAAGACGTTCATCGCCGAGGCCAAGGACGCCGGACTGGTGACGTTGGAAGGCCACCGCTCGGTCGGTGGTATGCGTGCCAGCATTTACAACGCCATGCCGCTGGCTGGCGTAGAAGCACTCGTCAGCTTCATGAAGGAATTCGAGCGCAAGCACGCGTGATCTAGTTATCTCGATTTGGCTCTGATGATGTTCGAGGCCGGAGGGATGGTCGCGCCTATGTTCAGAGTTCTTACGCTTAACAACATCTCGGTGCGCGGCCTGGAGCGGCTGACGCGAGAGCGTTACGAGGTCGCCTCGGCAATCACCGATCCGGACGCCGTGCTGGTCCGCTCAGCGGACATGCACGCGGTCGATATTCCCTCCAGTGTCATCGCGGTCGGCCGTGCCGGCGCCGGCACCAACAACATCCCTGTCTCTCGGTTGTCTGCACTGGGCGTGCCGGTGTTCAACGCACCGGGCGCGAATGCTAACGCGGTGAAAGAGCTGGTGATCGCGGGAATGTTTCTGGCGGCAAGAAACATCTGTCAGGCCTGGGACTACGCTCGCAACCTCAAAGGTAGCGACGAAGAACTCGATGTCGCGGTCGAGCAGGGCAAGAAAAAATTCGTCGGTTATGAATTACCGAGTCGCACCTTGGGTGTGATCGGTCTCGGCGCCGTCGGTGTGGAAGTCGCCAACGCTGCGCATTTGCTCGGCGTGCGTGTGCTCGGTTTCGACCCGCAAATTACCGTCCAGCGCGCCTGGCAGCTGTCATCGGGAGTGGAGCAGGCGTTGTCGCTCGACGACTTGTTCTCTCGTTGCGACATGGTGACGGTACATGTGCCGTTGCTGGAAGCCACGCGCGGCTTCGTCAACTCGGCCCGGCTGCGATTGTTGAAACCGAACGGTGTGATTCTGAACTTCTCGCGGGCCGGCATCGTCGATGAGCCGGCGGTGCTGGAAGCGCTCGATGGCGGCCGGCTGGGCGCTTACATCTGCGACTTCCCGACCAATCTGCTCAAGGCGCATCCCAAGGTCGTGGCGTTGCCGCATCTGGGCGCGTCCACCGGCGAGGCCGAGGAGAATTGCGCCATCATGGTCGCGGACACGCTCCGGGATTTCCTGGAGAACGGCAACATTCGGCATTCGGTCAATTTCCCCGAGGCGGTACTGGCGCGGACCGCCAATTCCACCCGGCTGTCCATTGCCAATGAAAACGTCCCCAACATGGTCGGCCAGATCTCCACGGCGCTGGCGCAGGCCAAGCTCAATATCGCCGACTTGCTGAATAAATCGCGCGGCGGCCTGGCGTACACGCTGATCGACGTCGATGGCGGCGTGCCCGAACCAGTGCTGGGCCAGCTACGTAAAATCGAGGGTGTACTGAACGTGCGTGCGTTGTGACGGCTTAGGCTGGCAAAATGACGGGCTGAAGGTCCCATAGCAGTCACGTCATACAATGAAGCGCATCCCCAAGGCCCCGTCGCAGGACAAGCCCGGCAAGTCCAAGGCCACCGATAAGGCGACCCGCAAGGCCGCCCAGCCAGCTAAGGCGGCGCCAAAATCCGAGCAGGCACGCGCTGGCGGTAACGTCGCGCTCAGCTCGATTCGCGAGCGCATCGACGACATCGACCTGCGCATTCACGACCTGCTGAACGAGCGCGCGCGCTGTGCACAGGAAGTGGGCGAGTCCAAGCGTGGCCAAGGGCTGAGCACGGCGGATTTCTATAAGCCCGAGCGCGAGGCCCAGGTGCTCCGCCAGGCCATCGAACGTAACAATGGGCCGCTGCGCAACGAAGAAATCGTGCGCCTGTTTCGCGAAATCATGTCCGCCTGTCTGGCGCAGCAGGAGCCGCTGAAGATCGCGTTCCTCGGGCCCGAAGGCACCTTCTCGCAGCAGGCGGTGTTGAAACACTTCGGTCATTCGGTGCGCGCGTTGCCGCTGCCGGCCATCAGCGAAGTATTCGAAGAAGTGCAGGCCGGCCATGCCGACTTCGGCGTGGTGCCCATCGAGAATTCCACCGAAGGCACGGTCAATCACACGCTCGACATGTTCCTGAACTCGCCGCTGAAAATTTGCGGTGAGATCGAGCTGCGCATCCGCCAGCATCTGATGGGCAAGATGAAAGGGCTGCAAAAAATTTCGCGAGTCTGTTCGCATCCGCAATCGCTGGCGCAATGTCGTCAATGGTTGGACGAACATCTGCCCAACATCGAACGCGTGCCCGTCAGCAGCAATGCCGAAGCGGCGCGACGCGCGCGAGACGAAGAGGGCACCGCTGCGATTGCCGGCGAGGCGGCCGCGGAAGTTTATGGATTGAGCGTGATCGTGCCGGAAATCGAGGACACCGCCGACAACACCACGCGCTTCCTGGTGATCGGTCGCAAGTTGTTCAGCGCCAGCGGTCTGGACAAGACCACTTTGCTGGTGTCGGCCGGCGACACGCAATCGCCCGGCGCGTTGCATCGGCTGTTGCAACCGCTGGCCGCCAACAACATCACCATGACCCGCATCGAGTCCCGGCCGTCGCGCAAGCGCAAGTGGGATTATGTGTTTTTCATCGACGTGGTCGGCCATGCCGAACAGCCGCCGTTGCTGACGGCGCTGGACCAATTGAAACAAGCGTCGACTTTGTTCCGCGTGCTGGGCTCGTACCCGGCCGCGGTGCTGTAAGCGTCGAATCGGCGTATGCTGGGCGCCCTGAGGCCCGGCAACGCGCTTGGCCCATACCCCCGTAAGAATTAGATGTCGCACTACATAGTCGAGCCCGTTTCAGGCGTCTCCGGCGCAGTCCGTGTGCCGGGCGATAAGTCCATTTCGCATCGTTCCCTCATGCTCGGCAGCGTGGCTGACGGCGTCACCGAGGTGAGCGGCTTTTTGGAAAGCGAAGATTGCTTGTCGACCATGAAGGCCATGCGTGCCCTGGGTGTGCGCATCGATCAGATCGGTCCGCAGGCAGTACGCGTGCATGGTGTCGGCCTGCGTGGACTGAAGCCGGCCAACCATGCCCTGGATATGGGCAATTCCGGGACGGCCATGCGGCTCATGACCGGACTGTTGTCCGGCCAGGCGTTCGATAGCGAATTGATCGGCGATTCGTCGCTGATGAAACGTCCGATGGAACGCGCGGCCAAACCGCTGCGTGAGATGGGCGCGCGCATCGATACGCTCGACGGCAAGCCGCCGGTGAAAATCACAGGCGGCAGCCCGCTCAAAGGGATTCGTTATGACTTGCCGGTGGCCAGTGCGCAGGTGAAATCTGCAGTGCTGCTCGCCGGTTTGTATGCAAACACTCCGACCACGGTCATCGAGCCTGCGATCACGCGCGATCATACCGAGCGCATGTTGCTCAGCTTCGGCTGTCAGGTCGACGCAGCCCACGGCGAAGTGGCGCTGACGCCGCCGACTCAGCTCAAAGCCTGCACGTTAGAAGTGCCGGGCGATTTTTCTTCGGCGGCCTTCTTCATGGTCGCGGGCTCGATCAATCCCAAACAGGACGCGGTGCTGACCATCACCGGCGTCGGCGTCAATCCGACGCGCACCGGCTTGCTGGATATTCTGGCGTTGATGGGCGCGGATCTGCGCGTAGTGAATCATCGCTCGGCCGGCGCCGAGCCGGTGGCCGACATCGAAGTGCGTCCGGCGCAGCTCAAGGGCATTCATGTGCCCGAGCCGCTGGTGCCGTTGTCCATCGACGAGTTCCCGGTGTTGTTCGTGGCTGCGGCCTGCGCCCAGGGTGAAACCATCGTCACCGGCGCCGAAGAGTTGCGTGTCAAAGAAAGCGATCGGATCGCTGTGATGGCCGAGGGCTTGAAGGCCATGGGCGTGACCTGCGAAGTGCTGCCCGACGGGATTCGCATCCAGGGCAAGCCGGACGGCAAGGTGTTCTCCGGCGGTACGGTCGACAGCCACGGCGATCACCGGATCGCCATGTCGTTCTCGGTGGCCAGCCTGCGCGCCGCCGCGCCGATCAAGATTCTGGATGTGGCCAATGTGGCCACCTCGTTCCCCGACTTCCCGGGCGTCGCTGCCTCTGCCGGATTGAATGTCTCGGTCCGTGAATAGCGCGCCTCCCGTCTTAACCATCGACGGGCCGAGCGGCTCGGGCAAGGGCACCATCGCGCGGCGGGTGGCCGATCAGCTGGGCTGGCACCTGCTCGATAGCGGTGCGCTGTACCGGTTGGTGGCCTACGCCGGCCTGCGCAAAGGCCTGGCGCCGGACGATCAGCCCGGACATGAACG
>NZ_JAEUPY010000899.1 GCF_016790065.1 Steroidobacter sp. | reverse complement strand
GATTTGTTGTCCGACTGCCAAGAAAGACGGCCGGACAACGCGAGGCGGAAATGTTACTTGCGAGATTCGATCACCACGCCATCGCTGGTGGTGCGGATCTCGACCGGGAACGAGCGCTCGATCGCGATCAACCATTCATCGAGCCGGCTCGGTTGGAAGGTTCCCGTGTAGGTGTGCCGATGCAGATCGACGTCGCGCACTTCGATGTGACGCGGCGAGTAGCGATTGATGTTGGCGACCACGGTGTCGAGCGGATCATCCGCGAACTCGAGTTGCTGCTCGCGCCAGGCCAACGCGCGCTGCGCATCTTGGCCTCGCGTGACGACACTCAGTCGATTGGACGCAGGATCGTAGGTCGCCTGTTGTCCGGCCACGATCATCGCGCGACGATCTTCCGAAACGACGCCATCGAGTAGCAGCACGCTGCCATCGGAGCGCGCGACCTGCACTTTGCCTTCAGTGACAGTGACGGTCACTCGCTCACCCGTCTTGCGCACGTTGAACGCCGTGCCGACGGCTCGAATCGAGATCGAGCCCGACTGCACGATGAAGGCTCGATCGCCCTGCTCGTGCTGGACTTCGAAGAACGCCTCGCCCTCTTTCAAGCGAATATCTCGGGACGCGTCGCTATACACCGCCTCGATCGAAGTCGCGCCACCCAGGGACACCTTCGAGCCATCAGGCAGCGGCGCCTGCCCGATCCCGGCCACAGGGGTGGAGAAAGCCATGGTCGCTGCAGGCGATTCAGGATGCATTCGCCACATCGCGAGCCCTGCCACGCTCAACAGCACCAGCGCGGCCGCCTGCCACTTCATTTGCGAAATCCGACGACGCGTCTTCGATTGCTGTTTGCCAGTGGCGCGCAGGCGCTGGGTCAGTTCCTGAATGCGCTGATAGGCATCGCGATTCTCCGGTTCCGCCTCGATCCATTCCAGCCACGCGGAGACGTCCTCCGGCGAGACGTCCGGCTCTTGCAAGAGCGCCCACCACTGCCCGGCCGCTTCCAGGCGCTCTGGGGCCAATGGCTGCAGAGTTACTCCATTCATGACGATGTTCCCTCTTCATCGAGGCGGGCCCGGCAATGAGCCAAAGCGCGAGCAAGGTAGTAGCGCACCATCCGATCCGTCAGTCCCCATTCCGCGGCGATGGTCGCCACGCTCTCTCCGGTCAGAAAATGTCGGGTCAACGCTTCTCGCATTTTTTCCGGCAACTCGGCCAGCGCATGTTTCAAATTAGCCTGCTCGGCTGCGTCCAGCGCCTCTTGCTCCGGCGAGCGCCGCTGAAACCATTCGGCGAACAACTCACGCGTAGGCGCCTTCGCACGCACGGTACGATGGCGTAGCCGATCCATGGCGAGGTTGGCGGCGATTCGGAACAAGTACGCCCGATGAAAACCAATGGCGTCCGGGCGCTCGAGCTGCAACAAGCGCACATACGCTTCTTGAGCGACGTCTCGCGCCTCGGCCTCTGAGTCGAGCCGCGTCACCAGAAAGGTGATCAGCGCCCGGTTATGGTCGCGAAACAGCTGCTCGATCAGGCGCGCACGGTCCTCGCCCACCCCTGTTTGGGGCGCGCTGTCGTGGTCGTGCAAATCGGCTGTCGGATCCGACGAGTTCGGCATCGGTCTGGTATTTGCCCTGTGGTACCAAGATAGACGGGCGAAATGACCCTTTCGGAAATTACCAGCCAATTTTAGTACCGACGCTGGCAGGAGGCTCCTAATTTTAGGTAGCACTCCGCAGTGAACCCCTCTAGCGGCTAACGCATGATCGCCGCCTGCTGACGATGCATCGAACTGATCGTCGCAGTGCATCCCACAAGCAAGAGCTGCCCTAACCCGCCGCTGACGCTGATTCAGACCCCGTTCCTAGGATCGCTTGCCCAACTGCGTGCCGTGACGCTCGTCGCGCGCGCCGGTCTACTTTGGAGTGTGCGCATATGGTCTTTGCACGCATATCTGAATTCTTGCGTTTGTTGCTGCTCGTCGTACTCGTTGCGCCGTTGAGCGCGTTGGCGCAAGACCCCGGTAGCACACTTCGCGACGCACAGAATACTCAACCTCCGGTCGCGGCCAAGCGCACACCGCCGCTGACATTGGAAGAAATGTCGCGGCCGGAGCTGGAGGAAATCGCCGGCCCGGAGTTCACGCTGAAACAAATTCGGATCACCGGCGCAACCGTCTTTACCGAGACCAAGCTGGCACCCGTGATCGATGAGTACATAGGGCGCGAGGTAGGCCAGAAGGACCAGTCGCGCGCCCCC
>NZ_JAEUPY010000887.1 GCF_016790065.1 Steroidobacter sp. | reverse complement strand
GGCTCGCGAAGCGCACGGTTTCGATTTGTTGCGTCGGCCGGAAGTGTCGTACGAGGCGCTCGTGTCCATCGAGCAGGTCGGCAAAGCAGAGTGGATGACTGCTGCCGACGTCGATGAACGGCTGGCTGAACAAGTGCAGTTGCAGGTCGAAGTGCAGGCCAAATACACCGGCTACATCGATCGGCAGCAGGATGAAGTCGAACGTCAGCGCCGTCACGAAGACACGCGTTTGCCGGACAATATCGACTACGCGCAGGTGCGTGGCTTGTCGATGGAAGTGCGTCAGCGCTTACAAGAAGCACGGCCGGACACGGTCGGTCGTGCCGCTCGCGTGCCCGGTGTGACGCCGGCCGCGATTTCACTTTTGCTGGTTCATCTTAAGCGTCGTCCGGGTGTTCCCTCACAACGCGCCAGCTGAAGTCCAGTCCGGTCCACGGAACCCGAAGTTGGTTCACAACTTACGGAAACTAGCATGGCAGCAAAGCGACACGTTTCGTAAAGTCGCGGCGGTTCCGGTCGATGCCATTGGATAAGGATCACAGTGCAGCTGTGACTCCATTCGTCGTTTCTCGCAAGGCTTGGCTGCTAAGCTCTCGACACGTTAGTTTTTACTCACTGCCATGATCTGGTTTGCCCTCTTCGCCACCACTGTGTTCGGCTGGTACTTCTGGCGTCAGCACGTCCTGAAACAACGTGAGCTGAACAGCCCGCTCGCCAGCCATCGTTCCGGCCATAGTCATATCGGTCAGGTGGTGGTGTTGGAGCAAGGACTGCAGAACGGATCGGGCAGCATCCGCCTGGGTAATCGCGAATGGTCGATTCGCGGGCCGAATTTGCCGCCGGGTGCGAAGGCGCGCGTTACCGGTGTCGATGGCACCGTGTTGTTGGTCGACCGCGTCGCTGCTTAAGGGCAGCCATTCTCTTTCTTGGCGCGCGCGCCGTTGTCGTTCCACAACGTTTCGGCCTGAGTTTTAGCCGCTTCCAAGACCTGCGGCGGCTGGCCTCTCTCCAGCATTGGAATCGTTTGCGCGAAGCCCAACGACGTAGCGATGTACGCGTCGCCCAGACAACCCGCTTCATTGAGTTGATCGCCGAAGTACTGCCAAGCCAGCATTTGCACTCGTGGCATCTGTCGGCCCCAAGGCATGCGGGCCATCGACAGGAAAGCAGTGGGCTCGCCGTCGCGCGCGGCATCCGTACCAAAGGCTAGAGCCGTGCGCGTATCGGCTGGATGACCGTCGCAGCCCACGGCCATGCAATTTGCCAGATCCAATTTGGCTTTGGGAATGGCGCGGCCAGCGACCTTCAGATACTCGCGAATCTTGCCGACGTTCTCGGTGGTCTCGCCGCGCTGGACGGCAGCTAACAGATTGCTCGCCGCTGCATACATGGCCTGCGGGTAATTCTTACTCATCGCCGACTGCAGTAGCGCTTCACGCTTCGCTGGATCGCGTGCGAATTGTGCTAACTCGGTGGCGCTCGCCGGATCTCCGGAATTAGCGGCAGCTCGCAACCGTGATTCGATACCACCGAAGTCGAAGCGTGCTCGTTGGCAACCTGCTTTGGCTTTGGGACCGAACTCGGCTTCCGCTTTCAGCAAGCCAGCGACGCGAGGTGCGCGGTCGGACGGAAATTGTTTGCCGACTTGAGGCAGCTGCGCTTGCCAATCGGTGGGGCGCGCCGACGTAACGGTATTGCACCAGTGCTGGACGCGCACCAGTGCGATGTCTGCTTGCTTGTTGCCTTGAACCGCGAGTGTGTTCAACGCGGCGACGGCTTGATCGGCTTCGCCGCGCGACAGTTGCTCGATGACTTGATCACTGACGCCCAACCCACGCAGGCTGCGAAACGCACTCACTCGTTGCAGGACCTGTTGGAACTGCGTTTCGTCGGTAGGTGCGATGGTGACCGGCGGCGGCGCGGGCGGCGCTTCCGGCGGTGGCGCCTGTTTCGGCTTCTCGATGGCGTGAGCCGTAACTTGAAGCAGAAGCAGCGCCGCGAGGGCAGCGCTGCGTAGCGTTCCTTGAGAGCCGGTGTTCATGAAAAAGCCGCCTCCCGAGACAGGCGCAGTTACGGGCTATTCGGAATCAAATCGTACTCGACCTGCACCGAGCCAGTGAATCCCATCTGGCCGCTCTGGTACGAGCCCGATGCGTCGGACGCAGCTTCAGCGCGCATGGCCTGCACTTTCATCATCGGCATCGGCGGCGACACATAACCCGAGCTAGCGGCAATCGAACGCGGCGCGCCGATGCGGGCGCCAGCGGCCTTGGCCACGGCTTCGGCATTCAGCTTGGCATCGGCCACGGCCTTGGCCAGTGCTTCACGTTCCAGATCACGACGCTTGCTCGAATCCAGACGCGGATCGCCGACCTGATTCACGCCCAGATCGAACGACTTTTCCAACAACGAGCCGAGCTTGTCCAGATCGCGCAGTTCCACTTCGACCTGACGCGACACGAAGTAGCCGATCAGGTTGCGTTCACGCGCGTTGTTGTCCCAGTTGTATTCAGGCTGAATGTTGATGCGTGTGGTGCGTACGTACTTCGGATCGATCTTCAGATCGCGCGTCAGTTTCAGCACCGCATCGACCGTCTTGGAGACTTCGGCGCGTGCCTCCTCCATCTTCAGCTTGCGGGCTTCGATGCCGAGCGTCACCAGAGCACGGTCCGGCTCAGCCTGAATTTCACCTTGCCCGGAAACGCTGATGGTGCGTGGCCGCTCGGCCTCGGCGCCGACGGCCAACGCGGACACCAACAAAGCGCAAGCGGCGGCGGTGCTGAGCTGCAGGGTTCTGAACTTCATAGTGCCATTTCCTTGATGAGTGCTAGCCGCGCCTTCGCGGCAGGTCAGAAACTTTGGCTATCGCGACCCCGGCAAGTTCAGCGTCCGGGGCTCAAGAAAAAATATATCGGAACGCTAACCCAACAGCCGCGGCAGCAACGTTTGTAGCTCGGATCGGTCGCGCCGAAGCGCCAGGCCGCGGCCGCCGACGATGGTTTGCAGCTCGGCGGTAGCGCGTTCGAAGTCGTCATTAACGACTACATAATCGAATTCGTTCCAATGCGACATGTCGGCGATCGAGTCGCGCAGCCGGCGGGCGATGACTTCGTCGTTGTCCGTTTGACGGCCACGCAGGCGTTGTTCCAGCGCGGCGCGCGAAGGCGGCAGAATGAAAATGGATTCGCACTCGGGCAGCGCGCGACGAATCTGTTGCGCCCCCTGCCAATCGATTTCCAACAGCACATTCTCACCGTCGCGCAGCAGGCCTTCGACTTGCGGTTTGGATGTGCCGTAGTAGTTATCGAACACGCGTGCGTGCTCGAGGAATTCGCCGGCCGCCGCCATGCGTTCGAACTCGGCGTGATCGACAAAGAAATAATCGCGCCCGTGCTGCTCGTTGGGACGCGGCTTGCGGGTCGTATACGAAATGGAAAAACGCAAGGTCGGCACGTGCTTGATCAAAGCACGCACCAGGGTGGTCTTGCCCGCACCGGACGGCGCGGCGATTACATACAACTTGCCTCTGGCCACCGACGCTTCGCTCATTCCACGTTTTGCACTTGTTCGCGCATCTGTTCGATGGCGACTTTCATGTCCACCGCCGCGCGCGTGGTCTCGCTGTCCTGCGACTTGGACGATAGCGTATTGGCTTCGCGATTCAATTCCTGCATCAGGAAGTCGAGCCGGCGGCCGGCCGGTTCGGCCGAGTCCAGCACCGAGGTGACTTCCTCGAGGTGCGCACCGAGCCGGTCCAACTCCTCGTCCACATCCATCTTGTGGGCGAACAACACCAGCTCTTGTTCGAGCCGCTCCGGATCCGGCGCGGTGCCGAGTTGGCCGATGCGCTCGACGATCCGATCCCGCATGCGGCGCGAGACTTCGGGCAGGCGCGCTCGAACCGCCGTCACTTGCGTGCGCATGGTCGAACAACGGGTCAGCAGCAGCTCACGGATCCGTTGCCCCTCGCGCAGCCGAGTGTCGTTCAACTCGTTCAGCGCTTCCTGGACCAGGGCCAAGGCGGCGCTGAGCACCGGCTTGATGTCCACGTCCGCTTCGCGCACCACACCCGGCCAGCGCAACAGATCGAGCGGGCTGACCGGCGCGGGATCCTGCAATCGACCGCGGACTTGATCGACGCGCGCCACCAGCTCGTCCAGCAGCTGCGGATCCAGCTCCAGCGAGCGCTGCGTGCCGGCCGCCGACTTCAAGTACAGATTGGCGTCCACTTTGCCCCGGCGGAGTGCCGCGGCAATGCTCTGGCGCACGTCGTTGTCCAGTACCTTCAACTCATCCGGCAGGCGCAGGGAGGTTTCGAGGTAGCGATGATTGACGGTGCGCAGCTCGCACACCAGCGTACCCCACGGGCCCTGGCGCTCGCGCCGGGCGAAACCTGTCATGCTGCGGATCATTATTTCGGTGCCTAGGAGAGATTAAGGCAAACGCTTCTTACACGGTGCCTGACGCGATGCTATAAAGCGACGCCTTGAAAGGGGCCAAGTGTATCAGCTGAAGAGCCTTCCGGCCGGAGCCCGCGCTTGCGGATCGAGCATGCAGATTTAAGTCTGATCGGTGATCGTGAGGACAACCAGGACCGAGTAACAGTCGCCGCCTCCGAGAAGGCCGCGCTGCTCGTGGTCATCGACGGTATGGGCGGCCACTCCGATGGCAGCCGTGCCGCCGACACAGCGTTGAAAAGCCTGCTCGATTCCTTCCAGCAAACCCCGACACCGATGTTCGATCCCATCGGCTTCCTGCATTTGTCGTTGAGCCGCGCGCATGACGACGTGGCCCGCCTGGGCAACGGTCAGAGCATCGACGCTCGGCCGCGCGCCACCATCGCGGTGTGCCTGATCCAGGACGGTGCGGCCTATTGGGCGCACGTCGGCGACAGCCGCATCTATCACATCCGCCAGGGCAAGATGCTGGTGCGGACGCGCGATCACAGCCACGTCGAGCTGTTGTTGCGCGAGGGCAAGATCACCGAAGAGGAGTTGCCCAATCATCCGATGCGCAACTTCGTCGAATGCTGCCTGGGCGGCGATCCGGCCATCCCGGAAATGACCATCAGCGGCCGGCACGCCTTGCAGGCCGGCGATGTGATCCTGCTGTGTACCGACGGGATCTGGGCCAACTTGCGCGACTCGGACATCGCGGCCTTCTTCCGGGACGACACGCAACAGCTGCGCGCCTGGCTGGAAGCCCTGGGTCGCCGCGCAGTACAGGCGTCGTCGCCTTTCAGCGATAATTCCACCGCCGCGGTCGCGCGCTACTTGGGGTGAGCGCGGATGCCTTTTCGAGGCGACTTGACGTCGCCTCGAACCGCGCGAACGCCGGTACATGGACGTAACGGCTGGCTGACCTTCCAGGGATGGTTGCTTGAGATGACTCGCCATCCATCGAGTCCAATTAGGAATTGCCCATGAAAGCTAGACCTAGCGGCCGCGCTCTCGATGAGCTGCGGCAAATCCGCATTACTCGCCGTTTCACCCGCCACGCCGAAGGCTCGGTCCTGATCGAGTGCGGCGAGACGCGCGTGCTTTGTACCGCGAGCATCGAAGAAAGCATTCCCTCCTTCCTGCGCAACACCGGCAAAGGCTGGGTGACTGCCGAGTACGGCATGCTGCCGCGGGCCACTCACACGCGTAACAAGCGTGAAGCGGCGACGGGCAAGCAAGGCGGACGCACGTTGGAGATTCAGCGTCTGATCGGCCGCGCGCTGCGTGCCGTCATCGATCTCAAAGCGTTGGGCGAGCGTTCCATCACCGTCGATTGCGACGTGTTGCAAGCGGATGGCGGCACGCGCACCGCTTCGATCACCGGCAGCTATGTGGCGCTGGTGGATGCGGTGAATTCGTTGGTCCGCAAAGGCGTGCTGCGCGAGAGCCCGATTCACGGCCAGGTCGCGGCGGTGTCGGTCGGCATCTGGGCCGGTCAGCCGGTGCTGGATCTGGACTACGCCGAAGACTCCGAAGCCGAGACCGACATGAACATCGTGATGAATAACGGCGGTGGCTTCATCGAGGTGCAAGGCACGGCCGAGGGTCACGCCTTCCGCCGCAACGAGCTCGACGAGTTATTGAATCTGGCCGCGAACGGCTGCGGTCAGCTGTTGGCGCGTCAGCTCGAAGCGTTGCAAGCCGACTGACATGCGTCTGGTGATCGCCACCGGCAATGCCGGCAAATTGAAAGAGCTGCGCGAGCTGTTGCCGCCGCCGGCATTCGACGTGTTGCCGCAGTCGCAATTCACTGCGGTGAACGTCGATGAGACCGGTTTGAGCTTCGTCGAGAACGCCATCCTCAAGGCGCGACACGCCGCGCAGGCCTCGGGGTTGCCCGCTATCGCCGACGACTCGGGCTTGGAAGTCGATGCGCTCGATGGCGCACCGGGCATCTATTCGGCGCGCTACGCCGGCGTCGGCGCCAGCGACGAAGACAACTTGCGCAAGCTACTGGTCGCGCTCGAAGGCAAAACGCCCGAGCAACGCACGGCGCGCTATCAGTGCGCGCTGGTGTTCATGCGCTCGGCGGTGGATCCCTCGCCATTGATCTGTCAGGCGAGCTGGGAGGGCCGCATCACGCCGGACCGGCGTGGTACTGGCGGCTTCGGTTACGACCCGATCTTCGAGCTCGTGGAGCGTCCTGTGACCGTTGCCGAGTTGCCGGCCGCGGAGAAGAATCAGCTCAGTCATCGCGGCAAAGCGCTGCGTGGCCTGGTTGCTCAACTGCGTGAGCTGCATCCAATCTCGTAACGAGTCAGTCGTGTCACTTGCTCTGCCACCGCTCTCTTTGTACGTGCACATGCCTTGGTGCGTGCGTAAGTGCCCTTACTGCGATTTCAATTCGCACGCTGCACCGGAGTTGGTGCCGCAGGCTCAGTACGTCGATGCGCTGCT
Organism: Steroidobacter sp.; assembly: GCF_016790065.1. Taxonomy (GTDB): domain Bacteria; phylum Pseudomonadota; class Gammaproteobacteria; order Steroidobacterales; family Steroidobacteraceae; genus Steroidobacter. The sequence continues at coordinate 23,290 of NZ_JAEUPY010000887.1, read as the reverse complement.
CGAAGATTTGCAGGGCGATGTAGCAGCTGCGCAAGGGCGCGCGATTACCTCGATCTTTTTCGGCGGCGGCACGCCGAGCCTGTTCGGTCCCGAGCAGATCGGCCGACTGTTGGCAGGCGTGCGCCGACAGATTCCGTTCGCTGCGGACGTCGAGATCACGCTCGAAGCCAATCCCGGCACCATCGAGCACGGTCGCTTCGCGGGTTATCGCGAGGCTGGCGTCAATCGCGTGTCGCTCGGAGCGCAGACCTTCAATGAGGAACAGCTGCGCCTGCTCGGTCGCATTCACGGTGCTGACGACATCGGGCGCGCTGTGGATGAGCTGCGGCAGGCCGGCATCGACAACTTCAATCTCGACCTCATGTACGGATTACCGGCGCAGAGCGTCGCTCAGGCATTGCGCGACCTCGAGATCGCGATCGGGTTTCAGCCCGCGCACATCTCGCACTACCAGCTGACCTTGGAGCCCGGCACGGTGTTCTATCACCGGCCGCCGGCCCTGCCCGATCCAGACGATTGCTGGCAGATGCAGATCGAGAGTCAGGAACTGCTTGCGACGCACGGCTACGAGCAATACGAAGTCTCGGCATATGCGCGCGCGGGTCGCAGGAGCCGCCACAACCTCAACTACTGGCAGTTCGGCGACTACATCGGCATTGGTGCCGGCGCGCACGGCAAGCTGACGCGACTCGACGAGAGCGGAGCCATCGTGCGGACGACTCGAGTGAAGCAACCGCGCGAGTACTTGTCCCGCGCCGCAGACCTACGGGTGAGCGAGCGACGCGTGGTGCCGAGCGCGGATTTGCCGTTCGAGTTCATGCTCAACGGTTTGCGCTTGATCGATGGCTTCGATGAGCACGCGTTCGAAACTCGCACCGGCCTGGCGTTCGCTGCGGTCGACTCGAACACCTCTGCAGCTCAACGCAAAGGCTTGCTCGAACACGATGCGCGCGGTCATTGGCGCCCGACCGCGAACGGCCAGCGCTTCCTCAACGATCTCCAGGAACTGTTCCTGCCGGCGTAGTCCGAATCCGACCGAATGGGCACGTGGCGAGACGCCGAAAAGTTCCCTCCGCCAGCCCTGCGCTATGTGAACTCGGCCACAAAATTTTCTTTGAAAACCCATCCCTTAGCGACGTGTGCGCGGGGGTTATGCACACACCGGAGCGAGTGTCGTGTGCGCCCCACGTTGATGACAGTATTACATGCGATATATCAGAAGGCGTTCGTAACTCATTGATAGCGCAGGGTGAAATGCCCTGGTGAAATATTGACCAATTTGACAGCGTCATATTTCTGCAAGGTTCGACGGGGTGGCGACGCTCAGTCATCCACACACTTATCCACAGGTTTTGTGGATAACCGTCGTCAAGTCCCTACGAATCCAATGAGCCCCCCCAGTGCGAAAGTTTTTTTCTTGCGAGGGCTGCCATCCGTCGCTACACTGCGCCCCCTTTTTTCCGCCCGGCTCGACCCCAGATATCCGCCATGAAAGACGGCATCCATCCCGAATACAAAGCGATCAATGTGGTCTGCAGCTGCGGTAACACCTTCGTTACCCGCTCCACCCTGGGTCATGACCTGCAGATCGAAGTCTGCTCCAACTGCCATCCGTTCTATACGGGTAAGCAGAAGGTGCTCGACACCGGCGGTCGCGTCGACAAGTTCCGCAAGAAGTACGCTCGCTAACCAGCGGCGGGCTGGCTGAACGCGGGCGCATTAAGCGCTCATTCAGCAGGCGGGCACTATCACGAGAGGGGCGCTCCGGATCACCGGGGCGCCCCTTTGTCGTTTCCGTTCGAAACGCATTTGTGCGCCGATCGAATCCGGCAGGGCAACTCGCAACGATTTGCATCGACATAGAGCTATGGAGTGCAATGGCTGCCTCGCCGTTGCCGAGTCGGACGCCGCCATGTCACTACACATGTCATTGAAGAAGTCGGTTCGTGCCGCGTTGTTGCTGGCGGCGGTCGCCGGCCAGGTGGTGCTGATCGGCGGTTGTGCTTCCAATCCGGTGACCGGCAGCCCGGACCTGGTATTCCAGAGCGAAGCGGGCGAGATCAAGCGCGCCAAAGAAGTTCACCCGATGATCGTGCAGCAGTTCGGCGGGCCGTACGAAAATCAGCAGCTGCAGGTGTACGTCGATGAGGTCGGCCAGCGCGCCGCCAAGGCCAGCCACCGGCCCGAACTCGAATATCACTTCATGGTTCTGGACAGCGAGGACATCAACGCCTTCACCACCGGCGGCGGCTACGTCTACGTCACTCGCGGCATCATGAATTACCTCAACTCGGAGGCCGAGCTGGCCGCCGTGTTGGGTCACGAGATCGGCCACGTCACCGCGCGGCATCCGACGCGCCAGCAGAGCAAGTCGACGCTCTCCAACATCGGCGCCGCCGCGGTCGGATTGTTTACCGGCAGTGCCGATCTCGCCGGTCTCGCCAATTACGCCGGCGCGGCATTGGTCAGCGGCTACGGTCGCGATCAAGAACTCGAGGCCGATCGCCTGGGCGCCGAGTATCTGACCAAGACCGGCTTCGCACCCGAAAGCATGATCGACGTGGTGCGGCTGTTGAAGAACCAGGAGATGTACGAGATCGCTCGGGCTCGCGAAGAGAAACGCGAGCCGCGCGTGTATCACGGCGTATTCGCGACTCACCCGGACAACGATCAGCGTCTCACCGAAGTGGTGAAAGCGGCCGACAAACTCAAAGGCGGCCCCACCGACAATCTGGATCCGGGCCGTGAAAAGTATTTGAAGGCCATCGAAGGCTTGCCGATGGGCCCGAGCCGCGCGCAAGGCGTGCTCAAGGGCAATCGTTTCTATCACGCCGATCTGGGGCTGACGATGGCGTTCCCGAGTGGCTGGAATGTCGAAAATCAGGCCGACCGCGTGGTCGCAGTGTCGCCGCAGAAAGATAGCGTTCTGCAAATGCAGACCCAGGCGCCGCCGCCCAACACCGGCCCGCGTGAATTTCTTTCACGCTTGCTGGCTCGCGCCAGCGCCGGTCAATCCGAACCCATCGAAATAAATGGATTGCAGGGTTACACCGCAGTGGTGCGTGCCGCGAGCACGCCGTTCGGCATGGGCCCGGCGCGTTATGTGGTGATCTACCATAACAATCTGGCCTACATTTTTGCCGGAGCGAGTAAGGCTTCCAGCGGCACGCCCAAGGCCGATCCATTGTTCATGTCGGCGGTGAAGACCTTCCGCCGTCTGAAGCAAAACGAATTCGCGCTGGCCGAGCCGTACAAGATCAAAACGATCCGCGCGACCGCGACCACACGCATCGCTGACCTGGCAAAAACTTCACCGTTGTCCGAGTACCCCGAACAGCAGCTGCGCTTGCTCAACGATCTGTACCCCAACAAAGAGCCGCAGCCCGGTCAGCTCATCAAAATCGTCGAATAAAAAATAAGCACAACTAATAGACAGCGGCGGACTTGGCACCGCTATAGCGTCATGGCTGTCCCACTGCACATTCCTAATGTCCGGGGGCGGTCTTCGTGCTTGATTCGCTAGCGACGACGTGTAAGTCTGCGCCTCCGATTTTTGCGCTTGCAAAAAGCCGCCACGAGCGTTGCCTAGGATGGGCGCGATCGTTCCCCTGGGCTTGGCCAGATGCTCCTCACCGAAGCGCCCGGTCAGGCTCCCCTGTGGCATCTATCTCGCGGAATTAGCTCCCAGGTTACTGTTATGGCCGAAAAGAAGTTTGAACTCACCAACCTGGCGAACGGCAAGAAGTCGCTCGCTGAAGTGAAGAGCGGCACGCTCGGGCCCGATGTGCTCAACATCGGCAGCCTCGCCAAGGACCACGGCGTATTTACCTTCGATCCGGGCTTCATGGCCACGGCCGCCTGCGAAAGTAAAATTACTTTCATCGATGGTGACGAAGGCGTGTTGCTGTATCGAGGTTTTCCCATCGAGCAGTTGGCCGAGAAGAGCAACTTCCTGGAAGTCTCGTATTTGCTGATCAACGGCGAACTGCCGACCACCGAGCAGCTGAATGAATTCTCGCAAGCCATTCAGTACCACACGATGATCAACGAATCGCTGCTGCGATTCTTCAACGGTTTCCAATACAACGCCCATCCGATGGCGATGCTGTCGGGCGTGGTGGCCTCGATGGCGGCCTTCTATCACGACTCGATGGACATCAATAATCCGCGCCATCGCGAGATCTTTGCCCATCGCATCATCGCCAAGATTCCGACGATCGCCGCGGCCGCGTACAAGCACGCGCTCGGCCAGCCTTTCATGTATCCGCGCAACGATCTGGATTACTGCGCGAACCTGCTGCACATGTTCTTCGCTGTGCCTTGCGAGCAGTACAACGTCGATCCGGTGCAGGCGCAGGCGCTCGATCTGTTGTTCATCCTGCATGCCGATCACGAGCAGAACGCGAGCACCTCGACCGTGCGTCTCGCCGGCAGCACCGGCACCAATCCATACGCAGCGATTTCTTCGGGCATCTCGGCGTTGTGGGGCCCGGCGCACGGCGGCGCGAACGAAGCAGTGTTGGCGATGCTCGAGCAGATCGGCACCGTCGACAACGTGCCGAAGTTCCTGGCCAAGGCCAAGGACAAGAACGACAACTTCAAGCTGATGGGCTTCGGCCATCGCGTCTACAAGAACTTCGATCCGCGCGCGACCATCATCCGCGCCATGGCGCACAAGGTGCTGGCGAAGCTGGGCAAGTCCGACAACCCGCTGTTCGAGCTGGCACTGAAGCTGGAAGAAATCGCGTTGAAGGACGAGTACTTCGTCGAGCGCAAGCTGTACCCGAACGTTGATTTCTACTCGGGCATCATTTACAGCGCTATCGGTATTCCGCAGTCGATGTTCACGGTGATGTTCGCGATTGCACGCACCGTCGGTTGGGTGGCGCATTGGCAGGAAATGATTGCCGATCCGGCCATGAAGATCAGCCGCCCACGCCAGCTGTACACCGGCTCGGCCAAGCGCGAATACGTCGAAATCGAAAAGCGTTAAGCGCTCTGCAGGCGAACAGCGGGTTTCAATACTCGCTGTTCGTCTCTGCCAGCAGCGACTTCAACTCCGCCGTATCTGCGCGGCGCATCGGCCGGCCATCCACCGGACTGGCCGGCGACTGACGAATGCCGTCGATGGGAAACACCACGGCATCGATCTCGCGATCGCCCGCCACGAATTGCACCACTGGATACGAGACCAAACGATTCGGCTCGTAACGCAGCCGGCGTTCGGCCACGTGATGCGGAATGTTGTTGTCCACCAAGTGCAGCGTGACTCGTTCCGGGCTATCGGCGAACAAATGCAGATTCACTTCGGAGTGCGCCGAGGCGGTGCCGCTGAGCACCGGACCGACCAGGCGCGGCTGAAAGCTATCCAGCAGCTTCATGGCCTGCAGCGCCGTGCGTCGTAACGCGCTCAGCGCCGTCGAATGTTTGTCGCCGTCGAACAAGCGATGATGAGCCGCCAGCGCCGCCTCGATCTCGGTGTTCTTGGGTAACACCGCGATGTCGGTCGCGCCGAGCCGCTCGGCGGCCTTGCGCTTGGCCAGGCCGTAATCGTCGATGCCCTGTTCGGACATGATCCGCGCCGCTTCCTGCGCCAAAGCCATGCGCAACTGTTCTGCGCGTGGATTGCTTCTTTTGCTCATCTTCGTTCCCGTAAACAACACCCGGCAATCAGAACAGAGAGTCGTCGCCTTCCTTGTGCTCTCCGTCAGCATCGCTGGTGGGCAGCGCCGAGTCGACTTCGGCCTGCGGCGGCAAATGACCCGCCATGAAGGTTTCGAAGATCGCGCTCGGATCGCCCGGCCGCGCCGCCAAGCCCGTGTCCGCTGAGATTCGCATCGATACCAAACCCGGCGGCGGCGCTCGGCGCTGCTCCGGTACTCCTTTCAACGCTTCGGCCATGAAGTAGATCCACATCGGCAAAGCGGTGCGGCTGCCTTCTTCGCCCGGCCCGAGCGAGCGTTCCTGATCGAAGCCCACCCAGGCGGTGCCGACCAGCGAGTTGTTGAAGCCGCAGAACCAAGCGTCGCGTCGATCGTTGGTGGTGCCGGTCTTGCCAGCCAGATCGCCACGCTTCAATTGCAGAGCGCGCACTGCCGTGCCGCGCTTGATGACGTCGCCCATCATGTCGGTGATCAAATAATCGTTCTGCGGCGACAGTACCTGCGGAGCCAGGGACTTCTCTTGCAGATAAGTGCGGCCGCCCCAGCGGGTCTCGTCGTTGGCGTCGGTGCGAATCGGTGCGTCCAACAGATTGGTCGCGTTCGCGACGCCGCTGCCTTCACCGGTGGTGGGCTGAATGCAATCGACACAGGCGAACTTCGGATCCGCTTCGTATTCGACCTTGCCGGTTGCGGCGACGATGCGCTGAACGAAGTAAGGATCGACGCGGTAGCCGCCGTTGGCGAACACCGAGTACGCACTCGCCATTTCCAAAGGCGACACCTGCGCCGTGCCCAGTGCCAGCGACAGATTGCGCGGCAAGCTGTTCTCCGGGAAGCCGAAGCGCTCGATGAACTGAGTCGCGTAGGCTGGACCCAACGAGTTCATCACCCGAATCGATACCAGATTGCGCGAGCGAACCAGTGCTTCACGCAAGCGCATCGGCCCGCGGAATTCGCGAGTGTTGTTCTGCGGACGCCAGCTGCCTTCCAAGGTCGGATCTTCGATCACCAACGGCGCATCGTTGACGATGCTGGCTGGCGTGAAGCCTTGATCCAGCGCCGCCGAATACAGGAAGGGTTTGAACGACGAACCCGGCTGACGCTTGGCTTGCACGGCGCGGTTGTAGTTGCTGGCGAAGTAATCGAAGCCGCCTGTGAGTGCGGCGATGGCACCGTCTTGCGGATCGACTGCGACGAAGGCGCCCTGCGCTTCCGGTACCTGCACCATGCGCCAGTTGCCCGACACTTCCTGCGCGATGTAGATGACATCGCCGACGGCGATCACGTCGGCCGTGCGTTGCAGTTGCGGGCCGACGCTGCCATCAGGCAACGGATTGCGCGCCCAGCTGATTCCCGTCCATCCCAAGTTGATACGGCCGACGTTGCGCGAGTAAGCGACAGCGCTCTTTTCTTCCGTCGCGATCACGACGGCCGGCTCCAATCCGCCGCGCACCGCGTAGTCTTCGAGCGCTTGCGACCATTCTTTCTCACGTGCACCGGACGGCAGCGACACGCGACCAGCCGGTCCGCGATAACCATGCCGTTGATCGTATTCGAGCAATGCGCCGCGCAGAGCTTTCACGGCCGCGCGTTGCAAACGGCTATCCACCGTCGTGATGACTTCGTAGCCAGCGGTGTAAGCGTCGGCACCGATCCGATTGAACAAATCGGCTCGCACCATCTCGGCGATGTACGGCGCTTCGACTTCCACGGCTGGACCGTGCAATTTGGATTCGACCGGCGCTTTCAGTGCCGTCTCGTACTCCGCCTGCGTGATGTACTCCTTCTCGCGCATACGACGTAGCACATAGGAACGCCGTTGGCGGGCGAGCTCAGCATTTGCCACCGGATTATCTCGCGATGGCAAACGGAACGTGCCAGCGATGACCGCGATCTCGGGCAGGTTCAGCTGATCGACGGTCTTGCCGTAGTAAACCTCCGCCGCGGCTCCGATGCCGTACGCGCGCTGACCGAGAAACATCTTGTTCAGGTACAGCGCCAGAATTTCTTGTTTGGTGAGCTCTTGCTCGATGCGCAGCGTGGTGAAGATTTCCACCATCTTGCGCCGATAGCTCTTCTCCGGGCTCAGGAACACGCCGCGCGCCAGCTGCATGGTGATGGTGCTGCCACCCTCAGCCTTGTTGCCGGAAAGCAGGTGTCGAAGCACCGCGCGCGCCAGACCCGGGTAGTCGACGCCGCCGTGCTGGAAGAACCGGTCGTCCTCCGCCGCCAGCACCGCGTTGATCATCTGGCCGGGGATGGCTTCGAAGGACAGCGGGATACGGCGCTGCTCGCCGAACTGGGCGATCAAACGGCCGTCGCGGCTGAACACCCGCAGCGGCACCTGTAGCCGGATGTCTTTGATGGCACTGACATCGGGCAGGCCAGGGCGCAGGTATTGGTAGGCACCGAGCAGTCCGAGGACTGCGGCGCCGGCCATTCCGAGCACTGCTGCCAGGATCAGTCGAAACGGGGAACGAAGATAACGTCGCATGGCAACTAAAAATCCTAAGTCCTTGCTTTGCCAGTTGCTATATCAAAAGCCGCTAGGCAATATTAGTCGTGTTACATAACCCAATGGTACCGACCGCGCGCTGCGGCAGCATGCAGGTCTGAGCTGAAGATCGTTGCACACACTCCTCAGGTTTCACACCGAGGCGCAGCATCGTGAAATCGCAAATGGGCGTCAGGGAGATCGGCAACGAACCACTGTGGGCGGTTTTGACGGACTGGACGGCGCGTCGCTTCCAGGCGATAAGGCTCTGATCCGCCTCGGCTGGCACCGGATGAACGCAGTCGAGAGGTGCTTACAACTGCAAAAACAGCACTTTGCTGCGGGAATACCGCGATGGTATTTCGTGAGGCTCCTCACATTCAACTTAAGTCACGGCTGTATATAGTTGCCACCCGTGTTTCGCGTCCGATCTCCGATCGTCACCTAAGTGTCTGATCAAGAAAGGTAATAAGCGTGCTTTTAACCGCAAAATCCCGGCCCATCCTGGGCTTGGATATCACTACCTCCTCGGTCAAGCTCATTGAATTGAGCATGAGCGGCGGTCAATACCGCGTGGAATCCTATGCGGCGGAAGCCACACCCCCGAACTCCATCAATGAAAAAGCCATCGTCGACGCCAATGCCGTGGGCGAGGCCATCAAGCGCGCTGTAAAACGTTCAGGCGCGCGCGCCAAGGAAGCTGCGGTGGCGATCAGCGGCGATGCCGCGATCACCAAAGTCATTCAGATGCCGCGCACCTTGGGTGAGAACGAGCTGGAAGGCCAGGTGGAAATGCAGGCCGACCAGTACATCCCCTTCCCCATGGAAGAGGTCAGTTTCGATTTCGAAGTCATCGGACCTTCCGAGAAGGATCCGGACATGCTGGATGTGCTGCTGGTCGCAACCCGCTCCGAGAACGTCGAGCAGCGCGTTGCCGCTTGTGCCGCCGCCGGCCTCACCGCCAAGATCGTGGATGTCGAAGCGTTTGCGCTCGAGAATGCCTGCCGACTGTTGACCCACCAGATGCCCGATGGCGGCCTGGGCCGCGTGATCGCGGTGGTCGACTTCGGCGCCAGCTCCACCACGTTCAGCGTGCTGCGCGATCTGAAGGTCATTTACACGCGCGACTTCGCGTTCGGCGGTCAGCAGTTGACAGAAGAAGTCATGCGCACTTACGGCCTGAGCATGGAAGAGGCTGGCCGCGCCAAGAAAGAAGGCGGTCTGCCCGGCAATTACGAGACTGAAGTGCTCGGTCCTTTCATCGACGATATGTGCCAACAGGTGAGCCGCTCGCTGCAGTTCTTCCTGGCTTCGGGCGCCGGTCGCGAACAGCCTGAACAGATTCTGATCTGTGGCGGTTGTGCCAACATTCCGGGCGCCGCGGAAATGATCCAAAGTCGCGTCGGCATCGAATCTCAGCGAGGCGATCCTTTGGGTCAGATGAAGGTGAGCCAGAAAGCCAAGGCGCAGGCGGTGAAGAAAGATGCGACCGCATTATTGACAGCTTGCGGGCTCGCGTTACGGAGCTTCGACTGATGCCAAGAATCAATCTATTGCCCTGGCGCGAAGCGGAACGCAAACGCATCCGGCAGGAATTCGGCGTCGGCGCCGTGGCCGCTTTGATTTTCGCGGCGCTGGTGTATTTCGCCATCAAGTGGCAGATGCAGTCGGCGATCGACGAGCAAATGGCGCGTAATCAATTCCTCACCCAGCAGATCTCGGAACTCGACAAGCAGATTGCCGAAATCCTGGATCTGGAAGAGCAGAAGAAGCGCTTGCAGGCCCGCATCACCGTGATCGAACAGCTCGAATTGAGCCGGCCGGAGATCGTGCACGTGTTCGACCAGATCGTGCGCACCACGCCGGACGGCATCTATCTCACCTCGGTCAAACAGACCGATCGCAAGATCGAGCTGAAGGGTGTCGCGCAGTCCAGCACGCGAGTGGCCTCTTACATGCGTAACATCGACAGCTCCGAGTGGTTGAAAGACCCGGCGCTGCAAATCCTCGAGACCAAGAGTACCAACGACTCGGGCGCGCAGTTCACGCTGAACGCCACCCAAGAGAATCCGCAACTGGCAGCTGCGCCGGACGGCGCCGGTAATGCCGGAGGTGCGCCGTGACGTTCGTCGAACAACTTCGCGACCTGGATCCGAACGATCCGAGCCGCTGGCCGCTGCCCTACCGGCTCGGCGCCATCGCTTTGATCTTCGTGTTCGCGGCCAGCTTGATGGGCTATTTCATGGCCTGGAAATCCCAGAAGCCGGAGCTGGACTCGGCGCGTGACCAGGAAACACAGCTGTTACAGACCTTGGAGCAGAAGGCGCGCAAGGCCGCCAACCTGGACGCTTATAAGGCGCAGCTGGCCGAGATGGAGCAGTCCTTCGGCGCGATGTTGCGCAAGCTGCCCAACAAGACCGAAGTGCCCAACCTGCTGACCGATATCTCGCAGCAGGGCGCCGGCGCCGGTTTGGACCAGCAGTTGTTCCAGCCCGAAGCGCAGGTCAACAAGGACTTCTATGCCGAGCTGCCGATCAAGATGCGGCTCACCGGCAGTTTCCATTCGATCGGTGCTTTCGTCAGCGGCATCGCTGCCCTGCCCCGGATCGTGACCTTGCACGACGTGCAGATCACGCCGGTCAAGGAAGGCGCGGCCAACAACGATCAGCTGCAATTGAACGTCACCGCCAAGACCTATCGTTATCTAGACGACGAGGAACAGGCTGCCCAACAACCGCAACAGACGGGCCGCCCGCCCAATGCCCGGTAACGCGGCGCCTACTGGACCAAGGCACGAGCAGTCACCTATGACGGTACACAGCTTTCAACTTCGGACCCTCGCGATCGGCGCGCTCGCCGTGCTGTCGCTGAGCGGCTGTTCCAGCGAGATGGACAAGCTGGAGGCGCAGGTCGCCGAGATCAAGAGTCGGCCCGGCGAACGCATCGAGCCGTTGCCGCAGATCAAGGCTTACGAGAGTTTCATTTACAACGCATCCAGCATGCGCTCGCCGTTCGTACCGAGCGCGCCGGCGCGTAACGATGTGGCTAGCGCCGTGCGTCCCGACATCAAGCGCTCGCGCGAATTCTTAGAACAGTTCCCGCTCGATACCATGCAGATGGTCGGAACCCTGCAGCTGCAGGGCAGTAACTACGGGCTGGTCCAGGGCAAGGACGGCTTGGTTCACAGGGTGCTGCCGGGCGCGTTCATGGGCCAGAACGATGGCCGCGTCGTCAGTATCACGCCCACGCGTATTTCCATCATCGAGATCGTACCGGACGGTCTCGGCGGCTATATCGAGCGGCCAGCGGCGCTGGCGCTGAACGAATGATTCTCAGGGAGACACACAGAATGTTGTTCTCAAGCGTGCAACGGTCTGCCGTTGGACTGGTCCTGACGCTGGCCACCTTGGCCGGGTTCGGGAGCCAGGCACTGGCGCAGTCCACCAATCGGCTGGAAAGTATCCAGGCGCAGTCAACGGCCGGTGACAAGGTCGAGCTGACCTTGCGTCTCGCCGAGAACGCGCCGACGCCGCTGACCTTCACGGTCGACAATCCGGCGCGCATCGCGCTCGACCTGCCCGCCACCTCGGTCGCTATGACTTCGCGTCGTGTCGACGTGAAGCAAGGCGTGCTCGACACCGTCAACGTCGCCGAAGCGAACGGCCGCACTCGCGTCGTTCTCAACGTCGACACACTGGTGCCGTACGAAACCCGCGTCGAAGGCAATACCATCATCGTGTCGCTGGCCGCTGCCGGCACCGGTCGCTCGCTGCAATCCAGCGCCGCACCGGGCGGTCTGGCTGCAGCCACTCAGCGCGCGCCCTCCGCTGCCACCGTCTCCGGCGTTCGCAGCGTCAACAACATCGACTTCCGCCGCAGCGGCGACGGCGCGGCTCGCGTCATCGTCGAGCTGACCGACTCCAAAGTGCCGGCCGATCTGCGTCAGGAAGGCGGCAAGATCGTGGTGAACTTCGCCAAGACCGCGATTCCCGAAAATCTGTTGCAGCGTCTGGATGTGGTTGACTTCGCCACGCCGGTGAGCACGGTCGACGCGCTCCGCGTCGGCGACGGCACGCGCATCGTGATCGCCGCTTCCGGCGACTACGAACAGCTCGCCTATCAGTCCGACAACATCTACACCATCGAAGTGAAGCCAGTGGTGAAGTTGCCGCCGGAACTGCGCGAGAAGAAGGAATACGCCGGCGAACGCTTGACTCTGAACTTCCAGGACATCGACACACGCGCCGTGTTGCAGCTGTTGGCGGACACCAGCGGCCAGAACATGGTTATCAGCGATTCGGTGGCCGGCAACGTGACCTTGCGCTTGCAGAACGTGCCGTGGGATCAGGCGCTCGACGTGGTGATGCGTACCAAGGGCCTGGACTCGCGTCAGGAAGGCAACGTCATCTTCATCGCGCCGGCCAATGAAATTGCCGCCCGCGAAAAAGAACTGCTGACCGCGCGTAAGGAAGCTCAGGAACTCTCGCCGCTGCGTACCGAGTACCTGCAGGTGAACTACGCCAAGGCCGCGGATCTGGCCGCGCTGATCAAGTCTGGCGCCGGCTCGCTGATTTCCGAGCGCGGCAGCGTCGCCATCGACGAACGCACCAACACGCTGCTGTTGCAGGACACCTCCGAGCGTCTGGCGGACATTCGCCGCCTGGTCTCGACGCTGGATATTCCGGTCAAGCAAGTGATGATCGAAGCGCGCATCGTGATCGTGAGCGACGACTACAGCCGCGACCTGGGCGTGCGCTTCGGTGCCAACGTCGCTTTCACCCAAGGCGGTAGCGATGGTCTGGGCTTGCTGGGCGGCGCGCTGAACAGCGAAAACGGTACCACCATCAGCCCGTTCCCTTCGGTGGCGGGCAGCACCGATAACGATGGCGACGGTATCAACGATCCGATCGGCACACCCACCGCCGGTAGTTCCGGTCAGCTCGGCGGCTTCGGGCTGCCTGAGAGCGCGGCCGACCGTTACCTGGTGAACCTGCCTGCCTCCAACCCGGCCGGCCGAATTGCACTGGCACTGCTCGACTCCGACTACCTGGTCGACCTGGAGCTGTCGGCTGCGCAGGCCGAAGGCCGCGGCGAAATCATCTCTTCGCCCCGTCTGATCACGGCCAACCAGCGTGAAGCGACCATCGAGCAGGGCGTGGAAATTCCCTACCAGGAATCGTCGTCCAGCGGTGCTACCACCACCCAGTTCAAGAAGGCCGTGCTGAGCCTGAAGGTGACTCCGCAAATCACTCCGGACAACCGCGTGATTCTGGATCTGACCGTGTCCAAGGACAGCGTCGGCCAGCTGGTTGCCAGCGCCACCGGCGGCTTCGTGCCCAGCATCGACACCCGCGAGATCATCACTCAGGTGCTGGTCAACGACGGCCAGACCGTGGTGCTCGGCGGTATCCTGGAAACCGAGCGTCGCGATGCCGAGAACAAAGTGCCGTACCTGGGCGACATCCCGGTGCTCGGCCGCCTGTTCAAGCAGACCACGACCACGGACAACAAGGACGAGCTGCTGATCTTCGTGACCCCGCGCATCCTGCGCGAAGGTTCGAGCTTGTATTGATCTGTCTGGCAGCGCCGGCCCGGCGTTGCCAAGGACTCGTTACAGAGGCCGCTCCGATCCCGGAGCGGCCTCTTTCGTTTATAGTTCGTGCTTGTCATGACTTCCGAACCGACCTCGCCGCCCCGCGGCCGCAACGTCTACCTGATCGGGCCTATGGGCTCGGGCAAAACCGCCGTGGGCAAGCAGCTGGCGCGCCAGCTACATAGACAGTTTTACGATAGCGACGCCGAAATCGAACACCGGTGCGGCGTCGACATTCCCTATATTTTCGAGAAGGAAGGCGAAGCCGGGTTTCGCGACCGGGAGCGCGAGGCCATCGACGCGCTGACCCAATTGCAGGATGTCATCGTCGCCACCGGCGGCGGCGCGGTGTTGGCGCCGCAGAATCGCGAGTATCTGGCCAACCGCGGCTTTGTCGTTTATTTACAGACCAGCGTCGAACAGCAATTGGAGCGCACCCGCCACGGCCGCCAGCGCCCGCTGCTGTACACCGACGATCCCGAGCGCAAACTGCGTGAGCTGCTGACTTTTCGCGAACCGCTGTACCTGTCGATCGCCACTGTCGTGGTCCCCACCGACGGCCGTCAGGTGCGTGCGGTGGCGGATGAGATCGTGCAGCGTTTGCAGGAGCTGACCCCATCATGAGCCATCAACCGCACGAACGAGTCGACATCGCGCTCGCTGAGCGCAGCTATCCCATTCTGATCGGGCCGCACTTGCTCGAGGACGACGCGCTGCTGAGCGAGCACGTCCACGCACGCAATCTGCTGATCGTCACCAACGAAACCATCGCGCCGTTGTATTTGCGGCCGCTGGAGACGGCGCTCAAACAACGGCGTATCGCGTCGGTGGTGCTGCCGGACGGCGAGCAATACAAAACGCTCGAGACCCTGTCGCTGATTTTCGATGCGCTGATCCATGAGCGCATGAATCGGGACGCGGCGGTGATCGCGCTCGGTGGCGGTGTCATCGGCGACATGGCCGGCTTTGCCGCCGCTTGTTATCAGCGCGGCATCGATTTCATTCAGGTGCCGACCACGTTGTTGGCGCAGGTCGACTCTTCCGTCGGCGGCAAGACTGCGGTGAATCATCCGAGCGCCAAGAACATGATCGGCGCGTTTCACCAGCCTCGCTGCGTGATTGCGGACACGGACACGTTGCATACGTTGCCTGAGCGCGAATATCGGGCGGGCATCGCTGAGATCGTGAAGTACGGTTTGATCTACGATCCGGCGTTCTTCGCCTGGCTCGAAGCCAATGTCGAGCCACTGTTGGGGCGCGTCGATACCGCCGTCATTCATGCCGTGCGCCGCTCTTGTGAGATCAAGGCCGAAGTGGTCGGCGTCGACGAGCGTGAGCACGGCCTGCGCGCCATTCTCAATCTCGGTCATACGTTTGGCCACGCCATCGAAACTGCGTCGGGTTACGGCAATTGGCTGCATGGCGAAGCGGTTGCCGCCGGCATGGTCATGGCGGTGGATCTGTCCGAACGCTTGGGTTGGTTGCCGAGCGAGGACAAAGCTCGCGCCATCGACCTGCTACGCAGATTCAATTTGCCGGTCGAGCCGCCGCGCATCGGTGCCGAGCGCGCCCGCGAGCTGATGGGGCTCGACAAGAAAGTGCTCGATGGCAAGTTACGCCTGGTGTTGTTACGCAGCCTGGGCAAAGCTGACGTGGTCGGCGACTATTCGGGCGAAGCGTTCGCCGCCACGATGCGGACGCACTTCGACACCGTCGCATGAGCACCGTGCCGTCGCCTCTAGCGCCTTACGCCTCCTGCGATACACGCAGCAAGGGTCGTCAGTACGCGGAGGACGGGCCGCGTTATCGCAGCGAGTATCAACGCGACCGCGATCGGATCGTGCATTCGACTGCGTTTCGACGCCTGGTCTACAAGACTCAGGTGTTCGTCAATCATGAAGGCGATTTGTTTCGGACGCGGCTGACCCATTCCATCGAGGTCGCCCAGATCGCTCGCACCATCGCGCGCGCCTTGCGTCTCAACGAGACGCTCTGCGAAGCGATTTGTCTGGCGCATGATTTGGGCCACACGCCGTTCGGCCATGCCGGGCAGGATGCACTGAATGCCTGCATGCGTGACTACGGCGGGTTCGAACACAACTTACAGTCGCTGCGAGTGGTCGACGAGTTGGAAGAACGCTACGCGGCGTTCCCCGGCCTGAACCTCACTTTCGAAACGCGCGAAGGCATTCTGAAGCACTGCTCTTTGAACAATGCCCGGAAGCTCGGCGAACTCGGCGAGCGCTTCATCCAACGCCGCCAGCCGACGCTGGAAGCACAGATCGCCAACTTGGCCGATGAGATTGCTTATAACAATCACGACCTGGACGACGGCCTGCGCGCCGGACTCATCACCATCGACGAATTGAAACAGCTCGCTATTTTCAAGCGGCAGTATGACGTCGTCACCGCGACGTATCCGGCGCTCAACGGCCGGCGACTCACTCACGAAATCATTCGCCGCATGATCGCGTTCGTGGTGACGGACTTGATCGAAACCACCGCCGCACAGTTGCAAGCCGCTTCACCCGCCGATGTGGAAGCCGTGCGCAGCGCGCCTGCTCCGCTAGTGAAGTTCAGCGAGCCCGTCCAGGCCGAACACAAGGAGCTCAAGCGCTACCTGCTCGAGCACGTGTACCGCCACTATCGCGTCTTGCGCATGACCAACAAGGCGGACGCTGTGGTCAGCAGCCTGTTCCAGACCTTCTTCTCCCGGCCCGAACTGCTGCCCACCGAACATCAGCAGATCGTCACTCAGATGGAAGCTAGTGCCGGCGACATCGGCCGCGCTCGCGCCGTCGCCGACTACATCGCCGGCATGACCGACCGCTACGCCATCGTCGAACACGAACGCATCTTCGATCCTGCCAAGCGCAGCTGAGGTGCGCTGGCGCGAGGTGCAGCTGGTAAAGTGCCGGCCCATGAGTACTGCGAACCGCCCTGCCCTGACCAACGACCTGTTTCTTCGCGCCCTGCTGCGCCAGAAGGTGGATAGAACACCGGTGTGGATGATGCGTCAGGCCGGGCGTTATCTGCCGGAGTACCGCGCTACCCGTGAGAAGGCGGGCAGTTTCCTGAAGCTTTGCATGAATCCGGAGTTGGCGTGCGAAGTGACCTTGCAGCCGCTGGCCCGTTACCCGCTGGATGCAGCGATTCTGTTCTCGGACATCCTGACCATTCCGCACGCGCTTGGCTTGGGCCTGCAGTTTGAAACCGGCGAAGGGCCGAAGATCGAGCGGCCGGTGCGTTCACTGGCGGACGTGACCAAGCTCGGCGTTCCCGATCCGCACACCGAACTGAAGTACGTCATCGACGCTGTCAGTCTGATCCGGCGTGAGTTGAAGGGCCGTGTGCCGTTGATTGGGTTTGCCGGCAGTCCCTGGACTGTGGGCACGTACGCAGTCGAGGGCGGCAGTTCTCGCGAGTTCTCGAAAATCAAAACCATGATGTACAACGAACCCGCGACCTTGCGGGCGTTGTTACAACTGCTGGCCGATTCGACGGTCGTGTATCTGAACGCACAGATCGCCGCCGGAGCGCAGGCGGTGATGATTTTCGATACCTGGGGTGGCGTGCTCACGCCGGCGCAGTATCGCGAGTTCTCTTTGCACTACATGCAATACATCGTCGATGGCCTCACGCGTGAAGCGGAGGGTCGACGAGTGCCGGTGATTTTATTCACCAAAGGCGCGGGCGATCGGCTCGCCCTCATGGCGCAAACGGGCTGCGATGCATTGGGCGTCGACTGGACCACCGACCTGGCCGAAGCGCGCCGGTTGGTGAGCGACACAGTGGCGTTGCAGGGAAACTTGGATCCGAACTGTTTATATGCAGCGCCCGAACGCATTCGAGAAGAAGTGGCGCGGGTGTTGGCGAGTTACGGGCAAGGCCATGGCCATGTGTTCAATCTGGGCCACGGCATTCATCCAGCGGTGCCGCCCGAGCACGCCGGCGCGATGATCGCCGCCGTGCACGAGCTGAGCCCGCAATATCACGTATAGCTCTGACCCAGCGGCGCTAGTGGCTGCTGGGCTTGGCCTTCAGCTCATCGCGTAGCTCGCGACGCAGAATCTTGCCCACGTTGGTCTTGGGCAGCTCATTCCTGAAATAAACATGCCGGGGCACTTTGTAGCCGGTGAGTTGTTCGCGTGAGAAATCGATCAGTTGCTGTTCGGTGAGCGACGGATCTTTCTTCACGATGAACAGGGCGACCACTTCGCCGGACTTTTCATCCGCCTGCGCCACCGCGGCGACTTCCAACACGCCGGGATGAGCAGCGATCACGCTCTCGATCTCGTTGGGATACACGTTGAAGCCCGACACCAGAATCATGTCCTTCTTGCGATCCTCGATGAACACATAGCCTTTGGCATCGAGCCGGCCGATGTCGCCGGTGCGCAGCCAATCGCCCAACATCACTTTCGCAGTCTCGTCCGGGCGATTCCAATAGCCGCGCATCACCTGCGGCCCGCGAATACAAATCTCGCCGACCTTGTCGATGCCCAGGTCATTGCCGTCGTCGTCGCGAATACTGATTTCGGTCGACGGAATCGGCAGGCCGATGGAATTATTGAAATCCTCGCCGAACGGATTGATACACGCCGCCGGCGACGTTTCGGTGAGACCCCAAGCTTGAGTGAGCACATTGCCCGTCACGCTTTTCCAATGCTCGGCGACCGAGCGTTGCACGGCCATGCCGCCGCCCAACGTGATACGCAGCCGGCTGAAGTCGATGTCTGCAAAGCCGGGCGTGTTGAGCAGCGCATTGAACAGCGTGTTCACGCCGCTGATGTAAGTGAACCGATATTTCTTCAGCTCCCCGACAAAGGCCGGGAAATCGCGGGGATTCACGATCAGCACGCTGTGCGCGCCGAGCTTCACGAACACCACCCAATTCCCGGTGAGCGCAAAGATGTGATACAGCGGCAAGGCCGTGATGATGGTGTCCTGCTCATCGCTGCTGGACGCCGTGCCGATCCACGACCCGGCCTGCAGCACGTTGGCGATGATGTTCCGCTGCGTCAGCATCGCGCCTTTGGCGACGCCGGTGGTACCGCCGGTGTATTGCAGGAACGCGATGTCTTCATGGTCGAGCGACACCGGCGTGAATGTTTCATAGTGACCTCGCTGCAGCGCCTTGTTGAAAGGCACGGCATTGGGCAGGTCATAGCTCGGCACCTGCTTGCGGACATAGCGCAGCACCAGGTTGGCCAGGCACGACTTGGGAAAATGCAGCTGATCGCCGACGCCGGTGATGATGACGTGCTCGATCTGAGTCTTGTCGATCACGTGCTCCAGCGTGTGCGCGAAGTTCTCCAGGATGATGATGGCCTTGGCACCGGAGTCGGTGAGCTGATGCTCCAGCTCGCGCGCCGTGTACAGCGGATTGGTGTTGACCACCGTCAAGCCGGCACGCAAGGCGGCGTACAACGCGATCGGATACTGCAACACATTGGGCATCATGATGGCGATGCGGTCGCCCTTCTTGAGCTTGGCGATGCTTTGCAAATAGGCGGCGAAGTCCCGCGACAAGCGCTCGTAGTCGGCGAAGGTGATGGTTCGCCCCATGCTGGTGAACGCCGGCTTCTCAGCGAAACGTTGGCAGGCACCGTCGATGAGCTCGACCGCCGAGCGGTACTGCTCGGGATTGATTTGCTCCGGCACACCGCTGGGATAACTGCGCAACCAGGGCTTGGCGTTGTCGTTCATTGTTTCAAAACCTTCACTAAAGCCGGCCACAGATTGTCCAGCAATTTCGGCTGAGCCGCGGCATTGGGATGAATGCCGTCGGCCTGCATCAAACTATCGTCGAGGGCGACGCCGTCCAGAAAAAAATCCACCCACGGCAGCTGATATTTTTTCGCCAGCTCGCCATACAGCGCATGGAACGAGTCGGCGTACTCAGCACCGTAATTCGGCGGCATGCGTATGCCTACCAGCACCACTTGAGCGTTAGCCGCCCGAGACGTCTCGATCAGGTACTCGAAGTTGCCGCGCACCTGCTTCACCGGCAAGCCGCGCAAGCCATCGTTGCCACCGAGCTCGATCACCACCACCGCCGGCTTGTGTAATTCCAGGGCACGCGGCAGACGGCTGCGCGCACCGCCGGTGGTCTCGCCGCTGATACTGGCATTCACTACGCGGTATCCGTAACCTTGTTTGGCCAGCCGCTGCCCCAGCAAGGCCACCCAGGTGGCGTCCACTTTGACGCCGTAGCCGGCGCTCAAGCTGTCACCGAGCACCAGAATGGTGTTGGGCGCGGTCGCGGCTTGAACCATTCCCGACAGCGTCAGTCCCAGCCCCAGCAAGCTGGCGAGGCTCAAGCTGAAACCAAACGTGACAGCTGTGCGTAAGTTTCCGCTAAGTTTGCGCTGGCAGACTACCGCGACCCGCGCCGCAAGCTCAGTGAGCATCAGCCATGCGGCCTTCACAGATGTGCCCAACGATCCATAGCCAGACCTCGACATGAGCATTGCGCAATCGGTCCTCAGAGCAGAAAAAATCGGCAAGCAGGTTAGCAGCCCGGAGGGAACGCTGACCATCCTGGCGGACGTCGATTTAAACATTCAGCTGGGCGAAACGGTGGCCATCGTCGGTGCCTCGGGGGCCGGCAAATCCACTTTGTTGGCCTTACTTGCCGGATTGGACGAACCGAGCGACGGCCGTATCTGGCTGAACGGTGCCGAGCTCACCGCGTTGGATGAAGACGGGCGCGCCGCGGTGCGCGCTCAGCATGTCGGCTTCGTGTTCCAAAGCTTTCATCTCGTGCCCTCACTGACTGCCATCGAGAACGTGATGTTGCCGCTGGAGCTGGCTGGCAGAACCGGTGCGAGAGAAGCCGCGGCCGAGGTGTTGGCGAAAGTCGGTTTGACGCCGCGTCGCGAGCATTATCCGCGACAACTTTCCGGCGGCGAGCAACAGCGCGTCGCCATTGCCCGTGCGTTCGTTACACGGCCGGCGCTGCTATTTGCCGATGAGCCGACCGGCAATCTGGATTCAGCCACTGGCGAGCGCATCATCGAATTGTTGTTCGAGCTGAATCGCGCGACGCAGACCACGCTTGTCGTCGTCACCCACGACAAAGAGATTGCGCAACGATGTGGGCGCACGATTCGCATCGACGCCGGCAGGGTCGCTGCATGAAAGCACTGAGGCTGGCGCTGCTAGCGTTGGTACGCGACGGCAAGTCCGGCGAGTTGCGAGTGTTGATGCTCGCGCTGCTGGTGGCGGTGTCCGCGTTGACGGCGGTCGGCTTCTTCACCAGTCGCGTCAGTCTCGCCGTCGACCAGCAGGCCGGCGAAGTGTTGGCCGCCGATCTGCGCTTGCAGTCGCGCACGCCGGTGGATCGCGAATATTTCGACATGGCCAAGGAAGCCGACCTGCGAACCGCTGAGTTGTCCAATTTTCCCAGCGTCGTCTTCAAGGGTGAAGACAGTGCACTGACCGCGATTCGCGCTGTGTCGGCAGAGTATCCGCTGCGGGGTCGAGTGAAAGTCGCGGACGTGCCGTTCGGACCGGCGCAGGAAGTTCAAACCATTCCGGGCCTGGGCGAAGCGTGGCTCGAAGCGCGTTTGTTTGCACAGCTCGGCGCCAAGGTCGGCGACAAGATTCGCGTCGGATCGTCCGAACTCACTGCGGCGCGCGTACTCGACTATCGGCCGGATCAAGGTTCGCAGTTCGTCGATCTCGCGCCGACCTTGCTGATGCGCCTCGATGAAGTAGACGCCACCGGTCTTGCTCAGGAAGGCAGTCGTATTTCTCACTTCGCGTTGTTTGCCGGCCAGCCGCAGAGCATCGCGGCGTTCAAGCAGCGCCTGACCGAGATAAAGAAGCCCGGTCAGCGCATCGTCGATCTGGCCGACGCCAGTCCGCAGATTCGATCCGCCATCGATCGCGCCAGCCGCTTCCTCAATCTCGCCGCACTGGTGACCATTCTGCTCGCTGCGATTGCCGTGGCGATCTCGGCGAGACGCTATGTTTCCAGGCATCTCGACACCGTCGCTTTGATGAAGAGCATGGGCGCGCCGCAACGGTTGGTGTTGGCGATCAGCGTGCTCGAGTTGTTGATGATCGGCCTGCTGGCCGGCTTGATCGGCTCGATCATCGGTTACGCCGCGCAAGAAGGCATCGCATATTTGTTGAAGGATTTGGTGCGTGGTGACTTGCCGCGACCGTCGCTGAGCTCGGGCGGGTTGGGCATCGTGACTTCGGTGCTGATCCTGATCGGTTTCGCATTGCCGCCGTTGTTACAGCTGCGCTACGTGCCGCCGGCGCGAGTGCTGCGCCGGAATCTGGAGCCGCCCCCGTTGCGCTATATGACGGTTTACGGAACGGCGTTGGCCGCGTTGATTGCGCTGTTGGCTTGGCTGGTGCGTGACGCCGACCTGCTGTTGTATGTGTTCGGCGGGACGTTCGCTACGTTTGCAGTGTTGATGCTCGCGGGTTGGTTGTTGGTGCGTGGCTTGAACGGCCTGCGCGGCAGTGTTGGTGTTTCTTGGCGCTACGGCATGGCCAACATCGCACGCCGAGGTCGCGACAGCGTCATTCAGATCGTCGCGTTCGGCCTGGGCTTGATGGTGTTGTTGCTGTTGGCAGTGGTTCGCAACGATCTGATGCAGGAGTGGCGCGCCAGCCTGCCGGAGAATGCGCCGAATCATTTCATGATCAATATCCGGCCCGATCAGACCGCCCAGATCAGTCAGTTCTTCGCTGAACATGCCATCACGCCGCCGCAGCTCGTGCCGATGATTCGTGCGCGCTTGATCAAGATCAGCGGCACCACGGCCAACGAGCTCAACATCAAGAACGATCGCGGCCGCGATTTCCTGGATCGCGAAGCCAATCTCACCTGGGCCGAAACCATGCAGGACGACAACAAGTTAGTCGCTGGTGAATGGTGGCAGCCGAACGATGGCGGCGGCCCGCGCGTGTCCGTGGAGATCGAGTTGGCCAAAGCGTTGGGGCTGAAGCTCGGCGACGAGCTCACCTACGATGTGGCGGGCGAGACCATCGTGGCCCGCGTCAGCAGTTTCCGCGAAGTGCAGTGGGATTCGTTCCGCCCCAACTTCTTCATGGTGTTCTCGCCAGGCACGCTGACCGACAGCACTGGCACCTATATCACCAGCGTGCATCTAGCTCGCGAACAGCGGCCGGTGCTGATGGATTTCGTGCGCCAGTTCCCCGAGGTCACCGCCATCGATCTGGAAGCGATCCTCACCCAGGTGCGCGGGGTGATGGATAAGGCATCGCTCGCAGTTCAATACGTTTTCGGCTTCACGTTGCTCGCTGGTATCACGGTGCTGCTGGCGGCGATTCAATCGACTCGTGACGAGCGACGTTACGAGAGCGCGATGTTGCGAACGTTGGGAGCGAGCCGTCGCGTGGTTCTGCAAGGAGTCGCCGCGGAGTTCACGACACTGGGCATTCTGTCGGGCACGCTGGCGGCCATTGGCGCGACCGCCGCCGGATATTTCCTGGCGACGCGGCTGTTCAATCTCGACTACACGTTCGATATCACCGTGTGGGCGGTGGGCTTGTTGG
>NZ_JAEUPY010000865.1 GCF_016790065.1 Steroidobacter sp. | reverse complement strand
GGATCGAGTTCGCTCAACTCCCGCGACACATCGTTCAGAGTTGAGGTCAGCAGCACGCCGTCGACCAGGATCACTGGCTTACGCCCGCGCAAGGAAGTGTATGTATTAACGGTGGCCTGATTACTCAGCGACAGACCAGGCACGAGTTGCGCCAGAACCGCTTGCAGATCTTGCGTGGTGCCTAGCTGCTTCGAGATTTCTTCCTCACCGATAACGTTGACCGAGATCGGCATCGAGGTCAGCTCGGTCGGCAGACGCGAACCCATCACCATGATTTCCTCGACACGGTTCTGATGCGCCTCGGCTTCGTTCGGCCCCGACACCTGCTGCGACCATGCGGGTGCGGTTCCGATCACGAGCGCCGCCACCGCGCTTGCCCTGCCCAGGCCAGCTGGGCTCAAACCTAAACCTCTGAAATCGTTGGTCACGGTAACTCCCCTATTTATAGATGTACTACGCGCACCAAAATCCTAGCCAATTTCGTATCCGGATACAATATCGAATCCTAAATTGGTACCAATATTGGCCGAAACAAAACTAGATCAGCTCAGCGGCCCGGATCTCCGTTACAAATGAACGCTCGTGCTCCAGGCAAGGCAGCGCCTCGCGGCACCGGTCGATGAGGTTGAGGTCGAGCCTGGCGCTGATGACGCCGGAGCTCTGGCCAGCGTCCGCAATGACTCGCCCCCACGGATCGACGATGAGCGAATGGCCATAGCGCGGGATCCCGTCCTCCGGTGTGCCACACTGATTCGGCGCGATCACGAAGCAGCCGCTTTCGATGGCGCGGGCTCGCAGCAAGGTATGCCAGTGAGCTTCCCCGGTTGTTTTGAGGAACGCGGACGGTACGCTTAGCAGCTCTGCTCCGTGCCGGACCAGCGACCGATACAACAAGGGAAATCGCAGGTCGTAACAGATCGACAGACCGAGCCGAACCCACGGCAACGCGACGACTTGTGCCACATGCCCTCGCCCATAAAGCGCCGACTCCGGCACTTCGTTGTCACCACTCAC
This sequence comes from Steroidobacter sp., assembly GCF_016790065.1. Classification (GTDB taxonomy): domain Bacteria; phylum Pseudomonadota; class Gammaproteobacteria; order Steroidobacterales; family Steroidobacteraceae; genus Steroidobacter. The sequence goes on along the minus strand of NZ_JAEUPY010000865.1, from coordinate 1,220 downwards.
TGGAGCATCGAATAAATGAATCTTGTCGTAGGTCGTGACCAACTCCCCATCCGGCCCGACCACGACGCAACGATTCACCACCGCGCCTTGCAACGATCGCGCGGTTACCGAGCCAACCAGCACCCACTTACGGGATTCACGCGCCAACTCACGAATGCCCAACAGAAACCGGTGCTCGGCGAGAGGTCGAGCGTAGGCCCGGACTCGATCCGCATCCGCATCGAGGAGGTCCACTGCCTCGGGAAGAGCCACCAGATCAGCGGATTGAATCGCGGGGGATCTAAACCAATCCCGAATCTGTGCCAGATTTCGATCCGCCTCCGGGCCGCTCGTCATCTGAATACACGCGCATTCGAGCTCCTCTCGAGCGCCTACCGCTGCGAGCCGTGAATCATCATTGCCGGACATCGTGTTTTCTCCTTGATTGATACTTAATTTGGCACCAAAATCCGCCAGCTCTGTCCCCGGACCTACACAAACATGGAAAAGACTTTTTACGAGCGGCTGCGGATCGATTTGCTACGGGGGCGCTTCCGATCCGGCGAATGGCTGAAGCAAGCCGACCTGGAATCTCAGTACGCTGCCACGCGCTCGGAAGTTCGTGCGGCCCTCACTGAACTCGCCACGAGGCAACTGGTCGAGCACGTTCCAAATCGTGGCTATCGCGTCGTCAACCACAACGATGCGCAGCGCGAGCATTTGTACGAGACCCGCGTGATCGTGGAAACCGGCGCCGCCCGACTCGTAGTGAGTCGCGCCACCGACGCAGACATCGAGAAGTTCGCCGCCCTGGTGGAAGCCTTCGACGTCGCCGCGGACCGGGCCGACCACGCCAAGCTGCGTGATATCAACTGGCAGCTGCATGACGTCTTTTATCGATTTTCCGGCAACGACTTGCTGGCCGATGAGATTCGTGAATTGCGCGAACGCGGCACATTCGGCAACACCGGCACGTGGAGCACGCTCGCTGGCATCCGCGCCAGCAGCGCCGACCATCGCGAGATGCTGGCGATGCTCCGGAAACGCGATAGTGAAGGATTGACGCATGTTATCTATCGTCATCTCAACCGTCGGCGTGAGTTCACTTCCCAGGACGAGTTGTAAACTCACGGGGCTTCATCTGCCGAGCGATCAAGCGTGCTCGGAGATCTGAACTTTTGCGAGCGCGGCCAGAATGCCTTCTGGCATGCCTGACGCACTGGGCGAGGACAGTGCATGGC
>NZ_JAEUPY010000861.1 GCF_016790065.1 Steroidobacter sp. | reverse complement strand
GAACCGGTATCGTGCTTCACAGCGATGAAATCCGGCTGGCTCAACACTTCACGCAAGTAAGGCGCGGTCGTCGGCAATCCTACAACTTTCAGCGCATCCAGGGCGGTGCGTAAGCGCAGCCGTGCACTGTCGCGATCCTGGCCCTGCGCCTGCAACTTGCCGAACATGGAATCGTAATAGCTGGCAATGCTGTCGCCCGACTCGACGCCAAAATCCAGCCGCAACCAAGGGCCCATGGGCAGCTGCAACTTGTCGATCTTGCCAGGCTGCGGCTGAAAACCTTGCCAAGGATCTTCGGCCGCAATGCGAGCCTGCATGGCGTGACCGACGATCTGCACCTGCTGTTGCGAGAAGCCCAGCGGCTCGCCTGCAGCGATGCGCAACTGCGAAGCGACGATGTCGATGCCCGTCACCATCTCGGTCACGCCGTGCTCGACTTGCAAGCGCGTGTTCATTTCCAAGAAATAGAACTCGCGGGCGGCCACATCGACCAAGAACTCAACGGTGCCCGCGCTGAAGTAGCCCACGTCCTTCGCCAAGCGAACCGCCGCAGTGGCGATGGCTGTACGTAACGCCTCTGGTAAAGCTGGCGCTGGTGCTTCTTCGATCATCTTTTGATGACGACGTTGCACTGAGCAGTCGCGATCACCCAGATGCACGACGTTACCGTGACTATCCCCAAGCACCTGCACTTCGACGTGGCGGCCTTTGGAAACATAGCGTTCCAAATATACATCGGCCCGACCAAATGCCGCGTTGGACTCACGCGCGGCCTGCTCCAGCGCCGCCGCCAACTCACCACCACTATGCACGATGCGCATGCCACGACCGCCGCCACCGAAACACGCTTTAACCACCAGCGGAAAGCCGATGCGCGATGCGCTCTCAGTCGCCACGGATGCATCGGCCACTGTTCCCGATGATCCGGGCAGGAGCGGCACACCGCTGCGCCGAGCAGCTTCGCGAGCGGCGACTTTGTCACCCATCTGCGCAATCACTGCTGGCGCCGGCCCGATGAAAACCAACCCGGCATCGATCACTGCCTGAGCAAACTCTGCGTTCTCACTCAGCAACCCGTAGCCTGGATGCACCGCTTCCGCGCCACTCGCCTTAGCGACAGCAATGATCTTTGCAACATTGAGGTAGGACTCACGCGCTGGCGCTGCTCCAAGCCTATGTGCTTCGTCTGCAAGGCGAGTGTGAAGCGCGCCTTCATCGGCATCGCTATACACAGCGATGGCCCGAACGCCCAGCTCGCGGCAAGCGCGAATGACTCGGACCGCCACCTCGCCGCGATTGGCGATGAGCACCGAGTTGAATTTTCGAACTGCCGGCTTCAAAACAAATTCTCCAGCGCCTGCGGTGTAAAAGGGCGCAACTCATCGAAGCGCTGTTCCCGAACTTTCTTCGGCCACTCGGGATCGGCCAGCATGGCGCGCCCCACCGCGACCAGATCGAACTCGCCCGCCTCCAATCGCTCCAACAGCGGATCGAGGTTGGCGACTTCAGCGCGTTGCCCCAACGCTTCCGAACCGCGCGTGACCAGCTCTTTGGACAACCCCACGCTGCCCACCGTCATCGTGGCTTTGCCGGTGAGTTGCTTGGCCCAACCCGCGAGGTTCAGCGACGAGTCGGGAAACTCCGGCTCCCAGTAGCGCCGCTGCGAACAATCGAAGGCGTCGACGCCGGCAGTCGCCAGTATTTGCAGCAGTTCACCCAGTTCCTGCGGCGAGCGCGCCAGCTTCGCGGTGTAGTCCTGCTCTTTCCATTGCGAAATACGGAACAAGATCGGAAAGTCGGCACCGACCTCACGACGAATCGCTTGCAAGGTTTCGACGGCGAAACGTGTGCGTCCGATCAGGTCGCCGCCGTACTCGTCATCGCGCCGATTGATGGGAGCCCAGAAGAACTGATCGAACAAGTAGCCGTGCGCGCCATGAATGGCGACACCATCGAAGCCAAGCTCACGAGCTGCGCGAGCCGCACTGGCGAAAGCATCGATCACCGCCCGAATCTCAGCCTGAGTCGCGGGCGGGGCGACCGGGCTCTTTTCAGGCAGAAACAATCCAGACGGACTGACACTCGGCAAATGTTTGTTTGGATAGTCCATCGCAGGACGACGTGACACGCCGACATGCCACAGCTGCGGCATGATCTTGCCGCCGGCGTCATGTACCTGTTCCACCACGTTGCGCCACGCAGGCAACGCAGCGCCGTGAAAGTTGGGTACTCGCACTGAGTACGACGCAACGGGATGATCCACCGTCGTGCCTTCAGTGATGATGAGTCCGCAATCATTCTCGGCGCGACGACGATAGTAAGCAGCAACATCAGCGCCAGGCACGCCCTCAGGCGAGTGCCAGCGCGTCATCGGTGCCATCACGATACGATTCGGCAACTGCAAGCCGTTCAACGTGAACGGCCGAAACAAAGCGTCGACGGAACGAGTCATCACCAATGTCCAGTCACGCGCACTGGCCGATCACCCCACGCGATATCGATGGCCTGCGCAATCACATCTCGCGTCTGCGCCGGTTCGATCACATCGTCGAGCGACAGATGCGCCGCCGCTTCCCATGGCTCGGACTCCGTCACCCACTCCTGGATCAACTGTGCCGCAAGCTGAGCGGCCGCCTCCTCGCCTTGCTCTCGCGCAACTTGATCGAGCCGACGTCGATACACGGTTTGCACGCCGGCTTCGGGGGCCATGAAGCCCATCTCCGCCGACGGCCACGCGAACTGAAAGCTTGGGTGGGTCGGCCGCCCGCCCATCGCGAAATGCCCGCCGCCATAGGCTTTGCGAATCACCACGCCGATTTTCGGCACCTTGGCATCGGAGATACGCGACACCAGTTTTTCATACGCATGCAAGATGCCGTTGCGTTCGGCTTCGGTGCCGATCAGCAAGCCGGGCACATCGTGCAAGAACACCAGCGGCACATTGAACGTGTCGCACAGATGCACGAAGTCATGTTCCTTACGCAGAGCGTGCGGATCGAGTGCACCGGCACCCACCAACGGTTGATTCGCCACGATGCCCACCGGATGCCCATCGATGCGCGCCAACACGCAAATCAAACTTGGGCCCCACTCCGTACCCCACGGCAGAATGCTGGCTTCATCGGCGATAGCTTCGATGACCAAGTTCATGTCGTAAGCCGACTTCGCGCCGCTGGGCACGATCTCAGCCAGCTCAGTGACGGGACGAGCTGGTGCGCGCGATTGAGCGGAAGGCGCCGGCAACGAGGCATTCGCCGGCAAGTAGGACAAGAACGCCGCGATGGCATCCATCGCTTCGCGCTCGTTGTCGACTGCCATCAGCGCATTGCCTACCGACAACGCCGCCGCCGGTCCACCCAACTCCTGATCGCTGACTTCCTGTGCAATGGCCGCCGACACCACCGACGGGCCGGACAACGCGACCGAACCGCTTTTCACCATGACGACGAAGTGCGCCGTCGAAGCATGCAAAGCCGAGTCGCCATACGAGGGGCCGAGAATCGCCGCCGCACGCGGCACCGGGGCCTGGCCTTCGGGCGATTTCACGAACGTTTTGAAATCCAGCGGCAGATGACTGAAGCGCCAACCCATCACGTCCGGGATGCGCCCGCCATCGGCATCACACAGCAGCACCAATGGAAAGCCGAAGCGCTGGGCCATCTCGATCAGCTTGCCTTGCTTGCGCATGCTGGTCGGTGCCGTGGTGCCGGCGAGCACGCTGGAGTCGATGCCAACTACGCCAATGCGCCGGCCATCGAGCCGGGCGAAACCAGTGACCACGGCATCGCCAGGGACATGTCGCTCAGTGCGTCGTTCCGGCAGGCCCAGCGCGCCGATCTCAAACCACGATCCGTTGTCGACCAGCAACGCCACCCGCTCGCGAACCGGCAGCCGCCCCGACTCGCGATGGCGGCGCAAGCCTTCCGGGCCGCCCATCTCTCGGGCGCGCTCCTGGCGGGCGCGTAGGTTGGCAATTTTGGCTTGCATGCCGCTGGGCGGCAGCGCTTTGGCAGTGTCATCGGGCCTGTTCATGGGGTGGGACGCTACCCGCAGGCCCGCGCCGGCCGAGCCTATCGTTCGATAGGTGTTGCTGAGCGGCCCGCCCCGCAGGCTCAACCTACAAGGTGGCGCACCGACTGTCCGTCGCCAACCGCATCCATCGAGCAACCGGGGGACCTGATGGCCTGTCCGATCACCATGCGGGCGTTGGAAAACGCCGACCCTTTTCCAGCCTACGAGACCCTGCGCCAGCAAGGCTCGGTGGTGTGGGACGAATCGCTCAAGGGTTGGCTGGTGCTGGATGCCGAGCTATGCCGCTATGTCGAGTTCAATGAGCCGGCCTTGTTCCGGAACATGTATGCCGACGCCGACCCGTTGATCGTCGAGCTCAAAGGCGGGCTCGCCAACATCACCGTCTCGCAGGGCGAACAGCACGCGCGCATGCGACGGTTTCACCAAACCCTGCTGTCTCCCAAAGCGCTCGCCTCGTATCGCGAGCAGATCATGCTGCCCATCATTCAGGCCATGCTGGATCGGGTGCTGGCCAAGGGCGGTCGCGCCGATCTGGCCGCTGACTTCGGCGATGAGATTCCACCGCGCGTGATCTGCGCCCTGCTCGGCATGCCCTGGCAGGACGAGCAGCTGATCCGCAAGACGCTGCATCTCAACGAAGAGATCATGAAATGGATTGGTCGTGGCTACTACGACGAAGAGAGCGTGCGGGATGCGCGAGCCGCGTCGCAGGCCATCAATGACATCCTGCTGCCCTACATCCGCGAGCGACGCGAACGACCGCAGGACGATTTCATCAGTCGCGTTTGGAAAGAAGCGCCCAACGAATACGGCGACCTGTCCGAAGCCGACGCGTTGGCCATCTGTCGCGAACTGTATCTCGGCGGGGCCGACACGACCGTGCACGGCATCGCCAACGCCATCTACCTGTGGTTATGGAATCCGGAGATTCGCGACGCCGTTGCACGAGATCGCGAGCA
>NZ_JAEUPY010000842.1 GCF_016790065.1 Steroidobacter sp. | reverse complement strand
CTGCTAGTCGTGTCCCGTCGCCATTGAGTATCGACTCTATTAGCTGTACGGCACGCGGACTTGGGTCGGATCAGATACACCTCATGGGGATCAACTGAAAGTGGCAACTTACTTTCTCAAAGCTCCTCACTTGGTATGCGTTTGCGAGAGTTAGGCGTGCCACTTCAGGGCGGTGCTCGTAGATCAACGGCTCTGGACGTAGATGTCAGCACGCAGGTTAACCGGTGTGTGCTGAACTGAGCTAGCGCGCCCGGTGTGCGGTTCGCGCCTTTCCAACGAAGGTTAAAGTGACCTCGTTGCCTCAGCGCCGCGGCGTTTGAAGTATTGTATTTTATCATGATGTAGTACATATTGATTCCAGGCAGCGAAGTCTGTGGAGAATCTCTTGCTTCAATTCAGAGCGCGTGGCGGCCTTCGCCCCAGCCAACGGGGTGCGACTGCGCAGTTTGCCTGCAGCGCGGATGAGCGATTTTCCTTTTGCATGCAGGTGCCGCGTGGCTACCGCGAGGACACGCAGCGACCATGGCCGCTCGTAGTAGTGGTCCATGACACCCTTCGCAGTTCCCAGACCTTGCGTACGCAGTTCGCGGCGTTCGCGGAGGAGCACGGTGTCATGGTGCTATCACCGCTGTTTGTAGCCGGAATAGGCGATCCAACAGACGTACACAACTACAAGCTCATCGAGTACCGCGGCATTCGCTTCGACGAAGTGCTGCTGGCAATGGTCGAGCAGGTGGCCCAGATCTATCGGCTCGCCGCCGAGCGCTTCTTGCTGTTCGGTTTCTCAGGCGGCGGCCAGTTCGTTCATCGCTTTCTGTACTTGCACCCGCGCCGCCTGCAGGCGGCGTCGATCGGCGCGCCAGGTTTGGTGACATTGCTCGATGACCAGCAGCCGTGGTGGGTAGGGACTGGGGGGCTAGCGAGTACGTTTGGCGTGGAGCCCGACATTGCAGCGATGCGCGAGGTCGCGGTGCAAATGATCGTGGGCGCCGACGATACCGACACCGACATACTCGTCGAGCCTGAATCGCGTCTGTACATGCCGGCAGTGAACGACGCCGGCGCCACGCGCATCGAACGATTGCAGGCCCTGGCCCGCAGCTTCCGCGCCGCAGGTGTGCAGGTCCGCTTCGATCTCGTCTCCGGAGCGGGGCATGACACGGGCGAGGAACTCGTTCTCGATCGGGTGCAAGAGTTTTTCGGCACGGTGCTTGCCGGTTCTCGAAGGGCTGTATGACTGTCCAACCGTTTCCTCTATTGCGCATTTCCGGGTCGCCGCGTGAACGCGGGCGTCAGTATGGCGAGCGGGCTCGCGAGCGGATCGAGATTTCTCTTTCGATCTACGAGAGCGCATTCGCCAAGAAGAACATCGCCTGGGCCGAAGTACGTCAGCGCGCGCGAGCGTTTACGCCGCGTATCGCTCTGTACGATGCGACTCTGTTGGAAGAGATTGAAGGAATCGCTGCAGGCGCTGATGTTGAAGTAGAGAGAATCGTCGCGCTCAATGCACGAACGGAACTGCTCTATGGCGATGCGCTGGCGCCGCCGCCGCCAGAGGATCAAGCAGAAGGATGCACGTCAGCGTTGGCTTTGCCTGAGGCTACGGCGGACGGCACACTGATCCACGGTCAGAACTGGGATTGGATTTCGGAGTGCGTGCGTTCGGCGGTGGTAGTGCGCATCGACTGCGGCGACGGCAATCCCATGTTGTCGTTCATGGAGGCCGGAATGTTGGCCCGAGCGGGCTTCAACGCTGCCGGCATCGCGATCACTGGAAATTTTCTGGCGTCGGATCGCGACCGGGGTCGCGACGGAGTACCGATTCCACTGTTACGACGACGGATATTGCGCGCTAGCAGTCTGGGTGTCGCCATTGGCGAGGTGTATCTCGCGCCTCGCGCGTTCTCCAATAATTTGATGATCAGTCATGCTGCGGGCATGGCGGTAGATCTTGAGGCTTCGCCTGGGGAGGTGTTTTGGCTGAAGCCGGAGGACGGGTTGTTGGTTCATTCCAATCATTTCAAGACCGAGGCGGCGAGAGCCAAAGTGCGTGATGTCGGGCTCAACATCAGCCCCGACAGCCTGTACCGAGATGATCGCGTGCAGCAGATTCTGGCCGCCCATCGAGGCCAGCTCGACGTGGGCCACTTCAAGACCGCTTTTCGCGATGACTTTGGCTTGCCCAAGGCTGTCTGCCGCGTTCCGACCGTCGGGCCAGGCGGCACGGAATCGGCGACTGTCGCCAGCATCATCATGAAGCCCGCGGCGGGGCGCATGTGGATTGCGCCGCAGCCCTATGCCGGTGGCGACTTCACCGAATATTCTTTGCATGACAGGTAAACCCATGCACGCCCGAATTCTGATCTTAATCCTCTGGTTGTCGTGTGTCGCCACCGCTTCAGCCAATGAAATTCGAATTGCGCTCAATTCAGACATCAAGACCACCGAGCCCGGTGGGCAGTCACGCGACGTCAACACCGATTCGGTCTTGA
>NZ_JAEUPY010000826.1 GCF_016790065.1 Steroidobacter sp. | reverse complement strand
TTCCCATCATCGCGATGACGGCCAACGCCTTGGTTGGTGACCGCGAGCGCTGCTTCGCGGCCGGCATGTCCGACTATCTGTCGAAGCCGGTGGATCGCGAGTTGCTTCGACAGTGTATGCAGCGCTGGGTCGTTAGTTGAGCTGACGCTGATAGATGGCGTCTAGCTTTCTTCTGGCGCCAGCGACGCAGCCGCTGCCTTGCGTTCGAGGAGCCCCAGGAGCTGGGCACAGATCTCCTGAGGTACCTCGATGGGGGTAAGATGTCGTGCGCGCGGAATGATTTTCAAGGTCGAGCCGGCGATGGCTTCGTGTAGCTGGCGGGACATCGACACGGGTGTTGCGTAGTCATCTTCACCCACGACGATTGCGACGGGCACCGTGATCGATGGCAGTAGCGGACGCAGATCCGCGTCACCCATCATGATGCACGTCGAGCTGTAGCACTCGACGTCGTTAGCACCGAAGATCGCACTGATCTCATCGACCACGCTGGGGTGCGCCTCGCGAAACTTGTCGCTGAACCAGCGAGTGCCCTGGAACTCGACCATGCTCGCCAGGCCTTTGGTGCGCGCCATGGCCGCACGTTGTCCCCAACTCGCCGGCGCCTCGGGGCCATACCAAGCCGTAGTGTCGATCAGACACAGCGACTCGAGTCGTTCGGGATGAGCGCCGGCAAACGCCTGAGCGACACAGCCGCCCATGGAGCAGCCGGCAACGCTGGTCGTCGACCAACCGACGTGATCGAGCAGCTCAGCAAGATCGCGCGCGAACAACTCTGTGCTGTACGGTGACGCACGCCGCTCGGAGTTGCCGTGGCCACGGCAATCGTAAGTCAGCAGCTCGACTCGCTTGGAAAGAATGCTCGCGGTTCGTTCCCACACGGCGCCGCTCAGTCCGAGTGGATGAATCAACGTCAGCCGGGGAGCGTCGGCGTTGGCCGCGGGATAGAGTTTGAAGCGCAGCGTGCAGTCATCCGAAGTTTGAAAAGAACCGGCGTGTTCGTGGCGAGCCATTGAGAATCCTTGAGCACCGAAAGCGAGCGTCGTTGTCGTTTGCTACACGTCGTGGACGGTTCGTATGATCGGGCTTCGCCTGGCGCAATAGAACAAATAATGCTTAATCGCAGCCATGCGATTTCCTAATCGGAAGCGGCAGAATTCAGCAGAGTAAGTTGTCTTGGAAGCTGACATTCGGACCTGTCATTGTGAATTTGTATGGCTGCCATTAACGATTATTAGTTTTGGCGGGCGGCGCGACGCGCGATCATGCCGGGCGCTTGAATTCCAGCGAGGGGGTCATCGATGCAATGGGTTCGAGGTGGGTGGCTGGCGTGGGTCGCCACCGTGCTGTCGATGAGTTTGCCGCAGGAAACACTGGCCTACGGCCCGATTGCGACGCGCGCTGTGTGCGGCCCGAAGGATCGCGTGGAAAGCGGTCTTCAGGGGCAGACCACTTTGGCGGAACGCTTCGCCTCCGGCACGTCGCAGGCCTTCAACTGCAATCTCGAACTCGTGGGCCAGTACGTAGGTGAAGGCGCCGGTGTCGGTTTTGCAATCACGGAACGCTGTGCCTACGTGCCGCAGTGGTTGATTCCGCTACCGTTCACCTCGACGCTGAAGAATCCGGGCCTGATGGTGATTGACGCCAAGGATCCGGCGACTGCCAAGGTCGCGAAGTATCTGCGCACGCCGGCGATGATCCACCCGAACGAATCGCCGATGATTCATCACGGGCGTAACTTGCTGGTCTCGCAGCACTTCGACGAGACCAATATTTACGGCAAGACCACTGATATCTACGACATCAGCGACTGCCTGAACCTGAAGCTGAAGTTCAGCGGCATCATCCCCGGATTCATATTCCACACCGGCGATTTTTCGCCGGACGGCACCATTCTGTGGGGTTCGACCGGCCCCAATCTGCGAGCCAAATTTCCCGACGTGGGCGACAGCATCACTGCGCTCGATCTGACGGATCCAACCAAACCCAAGGTGCTGGCGCAGTGGCGCACGGACGATCCGAAGCTGGTGCGCTTTCATGGTTTGTCGGTGAGCGACGATGGCAAGAGCGCGTACTTCACCATCGGCGAGCACACCTACTCGCTGGTGAATGGCAAGGTCAAACCGGCGCCCTATCAGGGCATCGGCATTCTCGACGTGAGTGAAGTGCAGGAACGCAAGCCGAATCCCCAGATCCGTATGATCGGCCAGCCGCTGTTCTGGGACGATGTGGTCCACAATCAATACCTGCAGCCGGTCACCATCAAGGGCCGCAAGTATCTCTACGACAATCGTATCGACGGCGTGATTACCTCGGACGCGAAAGTGCACACCGGGTTCTCCTACCATCATCCGCGCGTGAGCCCGGAGGAGACTTGCAAGTATGGCAAGCCGGGATGGGGTTACATCACGTTCATCGACATCGAGAATCCGCGGCAGCCGACCATTGCCGGTTCGTTGAAGCTGGAGGTACACGAGCCGAAGAACTGTCTCGCGACTGCGCACGATCCGGTGTTCGGTCACGGTTATTCGCCGTTGTATTGCGAGCCGGACAACTATCAGGATGCCAAGAAGATGGTGTGCGGCTTTGCTGAAGGCGGCGTGCGCGTC
>NZ_JAEUPY010000825.1 GCF_016790065.1 Steroidobacter sp. | reverse complement strand
CATCGGCGCCCAGGTCGGCGAGCACCATGCTGCAGCAGGGCCCCATGACCATGTGGCTCAGTTCCAAAACGCGGATGCCAGCGAGAGGCATCGGCCGGGCAGCAGTGGAGTCCACAACAGACATCTTCTTTCCCTATGAATGACCGCAGCCACGCGCCGATTGGTAGGTGCGTGGAATCCCTGCTGAAACAATTCGGCTGTGGAACTGCTCCTCCGGCATCGCTGCACGCAGTTCGTCCCCTGCCGCAATCAGGGCACGCAGATCGATGCCGGTGTCCAAGCCCTCAGACTCCAGCAAATAAACAACGTCTTCCGTCGCCACGTTGCCGGCCGAGCCGGGTGCGTAAGGACATCCGCCAAACCCGCCCAGCGAACTGTCGAAGCCCTGCACGCCCTCTTCCAAAGCGGCACAGATGTTTGCCAGCGCGGTTCCCAACGTGTCGTGCAGATGCAAGTTGCCGAAGCGCTGCTCGCCAACTTCGGAGCGAATGGCTTTCACCAGTCGTTTCACCTGCGACGGCGTCGCATAGCCAAGCGTGTCGGCAAGCGAAACGACATCCACGCCAGCCTCAACGAGTCCAACAGCGGTGCTGACAACATCGCGCTCGCTAACCACACCTTGCAGCGAGCAACCGAATGCCGTCGCCACCCCCGCTTCGATGCGTGGAGCCTCGGGTAAAGTGCGGACCCAAGCGGTCGCCTGTGCGACGGCGGCAATCTGTTGCTCGATGGAGCGGCGGACATTCGCTTGACTGTGGGCTTGACTTGCCGACACCGGAATTACTATTTGTCGTGCCCCAGCCGCCACGGCATCCTGCAAGCCGCGAAAATTCGGCGCGAGCACGATTGCACGCAATGATGGAAGTGTTCTGCGGACGCTTCGCGTCAGCTCTGTCGCGTCGGCCATCTGTGGCAGCGTCGCAGGTGGCACGAAGCTCGCAACCTCCATCTCTCTTAGTCCTGCTCGCGCCATCGCTGTGATCCAGCGCAGCTTCGTGGCTGTGGGCATAATGCCGCCTGCCGCCTGCAAGCCATCTCGGGGGCCGACCTCGCGTACCCTTACCGATGGCGCGGCATCGGCGGTGGCAGCGAGTTCCCCATTGATTGTTGGCGCGTGCATGGACATCTATTGCGTTGGCTGAGCCATCGACACTGCAGAGGCTTGCATTGTCGAGTCAGATTCCCTGCCGCGGCAATTGCCGTTTGTGAAACGGTGTTATCGGGATCTGGCATACCAGTTCGCAACTCCGGCGACGCAGCCGAAGGGTCGGGAGCGCACCGAGTCAGACGCCGCTTCGCCGGCACTATCTGAAACTCGGTGGTTTTAGAGTCCCTGCACCGTGATACGCCAGTCAGGTGAGCGCTGAGCGTTACCGCGAGCGGATGGAATGGAGGGCAGCGTCACCATCACGCCGCGCTAACCACTCGCGGGCGATGAACACCGACGCCAAGCTGCGCGCCTCGGTGAATTCGCCGCGAAAAATGAGCGTCTGCAGCTGTTCGAACGAGCAAGAGACCACATCTAGCGTCTCGGGCTCGTCGCCCACCGCAGGATCGAAGACCAGGTCCGTCGCCAGTACGACCTGCGCCTGATAAGCGAAGATGCCAGGCGCGAGAGATAGTGTGTGTAGCGGTGTCAACGAGCGAGCCGAGAATCCGGTTTCTTCGCGCAGCTCTCGATTCGCCGCTTGCAGCAGCGTCTCACCGCTGTTCACCCCGCCCATGGGCAAGCTCCATTCATAGCGTTCCAGGCCGACGGCATATTCCCGGATCAGCAGCAATTCGCCGGGCGCTGGAGCGGCAACGACGATGACGGTTCCCACCGCCGCGGGCGCAGCGATGCGTTCGTACTCACGTTCGGCACCGCCATCGAATCGAAGCTGCACGGCCTCGATTTGAAACATTCTGGATTGGGCCGCCATGCGTCGGTGCAGAATCTCCGGCACGGCCTTCGCAGGCGGCACTGCAGACAGCGGCGACGCAACCGAACTTACTTTCAGACGCTGCGTCGACGACATACTCATGTTCCGGTTGCGCTGATCGCCAACGGCGGCAATGGCTGCAACACCTGATAGGCACCCTTGTGATACACCAGCGGTGCAACGCCGCTGTTCACCTGCGCCCAGGTCACGTGTGCGAGAAAGATGGTGTGATCTCCGGCATCGACCGGCTCAGCACGCTGCGCTTCGAGGACGGCTGCGCAATCCGACAACAATGTCGTGCCACGCGGGCCACGAAATCTGGCAACGTCATCGAAGTTGTAACGTGCCACCGACTTTCCGGCGAATCGAGTCGCCAGCGCGGCCTGCGATTCACTGAGGATATTGATACCGAAACTGTGTGCCGCACTCAGCGCTCGATGCGTGTCATTGCTGCGATGAATGCACACCAGCACCATCGGCGGGTCGAGCGACAACGGCGTGAACGCCGTCGCAGTCATGGCATGCGGCCGCCCTTCCAGTTCTGTCGTAATGACAATCACGCCCGCGGCGAGCTGGCGCATCGTGGCCTTGTAGGTATCTGCGTCAATCACTTTCTTTTAATCGGCAACTCAGATCAGCGTAGCGACAAGAAACATTGCAAATGCAGCTTCGGACAGAATCTTACCAGCTCAAGCAAGGCGCGATACGCTGCCAGGAGTGAGAAATGAGCAATGAAACCAGCAACGAAGTAACAATCGAGTAACTACTCACTGACCAAGCCGCTATAGCGTTGCTCTGACAACCCGTGAAGGCCCGCGGCCCTATCGACGCGGCGTGCGCCCAGTCTCCAAAATTGTTTCGAACAGGTCATGACTGGGTTACATGGCGGTGGCCGTTGTCGTCATGCTCAGAACTTATTTAAGTGAACCAGAATTCGTTTGATACCATTTTTTTCAAGAAGCATTACTACCGGCCCCATTCCTCGCGACCAACATCGCACGGCGGCTGGGATTCGGTCGCTGCGGCGGCGACAGACGCCCCCCCCCGTTACCTTCTTCGCATCCCAGCTATGCCGGGGTCGGCTGGACGCCTGCGCCGTGGCCGGCACACCCGCGGTGACGAACTACCGTGGACCGGCAACACAGGCAGCATGATCGCGACCGCCTATCCAGCGCGATGTTCAGTCGCGTCCAACGGCAGCCTGTCGAGCTGTAGTTCGACGACGTCCTCGGGCATCGCTTCGAGCACCTATCAGCTAACCATTCACTAGAGGATCGCCGCCACCAGGTATACTTCGAGCGTCATGCAGACGCCGCTCCCCACCCTATACTCGTTTCGACGCTGCCCCTACGCCATGCGGGCGCGGCTGGCACTCGACGTAAGTTCGCAAGGTTTTCGCGTAGTAGAAGTCGCGTTACGCGACAAGCCAGCCGAGATGTTGCGAGCATCACCGAAGGGCACGGTGCCGGT
>NZ_JAEUPY010000819.1 GCF_016790065.1 Steroidobacter sp. | reverse complement strand
GACGCGCACGTTCTTCGCCGGAAGCCCGGCCGATGGCGACTTCGAATGCGCCGCGGTCTGGATGTTTCTCTACCAGTGCGACGATTTTGTCGATGATCTTGCGATCCTGTGCGCTCAGCTCATCGTAAGCGATGGCGGCGCTCACCATATGGCCGGGCCGCGACCAGGCATGCGCGGCCGAGCACGGCAGGGCCAGGGCGATCAGCAGAGCGGCGATTGGCTTCATGGGAGAACCGCAACATTCCAGAGCCACATTGTTACCTGGAGTTCGCGCCGCCGGAAGCGGCGCGAACTCGAACCAGTGTGGCATGAAATGCCAATCGCGTTGTCAGCAACTATTTCAATCCCATGCAGCTCGCGTAGTAGGTCACGGTTGCCGGCCAATCGGAGAAAATGCCGATCACGCCGACTTTCTTGGCCAGCACATCCAGTGCTTTGTACATGTCGCTGTCTTTTTTCAGCGCGCGGCCGGTCGGGTCGAAGCTGTAGTAGAAGCCGGCACCGACACCGCCATTACGCAGGTCGGCGCGTTCGAACGACCAGGTGATGATGTCGAAACCCTGGCCCTTGATGTCCAGCGCGTATTGCGACGGCACGATCTGGTTGGCATCGTTCACCGCCAGCAGCACGCCGATGGGCGGAGCGATGATTCTCACGCCTTGTTTCTTGAGCTGTTTCAGCTCATCCAGCGTCAACCGCGGGAAGCCGGACGCAGGATCGACATCGTCCAGATAGACAGCCTGCTGACCGAAGCGCGGCTCGTACTTGATCCAGTACAGCACGTCACGCACGTCGAAGGACTGCGGCCAGACATCGCGCGGCTGCACGCCGGCCGCTTTGAACTCATCGATCATCTTTTGCGCGTAGTTTTCCTGACCGCCGAACACGGTGAGCAGGCGCTGCGGATCGCCGGACTTGAGTTCCGGGGTGTGTTTGACGCCGAGCTTTTTGTTCAGCTCGATGCTCTCGCGCAGAGTCAGCAACGTGCCGCGCCCGGTGTACAGATCCGTGCGCCACGAAGCGGTGCCGCCGAGATAGCCTTTAGCGGTGGTCGCGTTGGGGTTGGACGCATCCATTTTGCCTTTCAGCGTCTTGAATTCCGCCAAGGTGATATCGCTGGTACAGCACTTGGGACTCGAGCCCTGGCCCGACCACGGCACCGTGCACTGACCGTTCAGCGGTGTGTCGACGATGTTGGTGGTGGTGTGTAGATCGCACTCGGCGTGACGGCACACCAGCTCGCCGTCCTTGGTGAAAGTCACATCGCATTCCACGACGCCCGCGCCTTGACGCGCGCCGGCTTCATACGATTCTTTGGTGTGCTCGGGAAACTGCAGCGGGCCGCCACGGTGAGCGATCGAGAAATCGGTCTTGTAGAACGGGCCGTTCTCGCAGCGTTGCAGTTTGTCTTTGAGGCGGCTGTCGTCGAGGCCGTCGATCAAATAGAACGGCCGGTCGCCGACTTGCACCGAGCGGCGCGGCGACCGATCGTTGGAATCATGACGGTCATTGTCGTCACTACGACCAGAGTCGCCGGCCAGCGCGGCAAACGAGCAAA
>NZ_JAEUPY010000774.1 GCF_016790065.1 Steroidobacter sp. | reverse complement strand
ATCAACCTGGCCGAGAAAGTGCTCGATGAAGATCACTACGGCCTGGAGAAGGTGAAGGAACGCATCGTCGAGTACCTCGCCGTCCAGCAGCGCGTGAAGACGCTCAAGGGCCCGATCCTGTGCTTGGTCGGTCCGCCGGGTGTGGGTAAGACCTCCCTCGGTCAGTCGATCGCGCGTTCCACCAATCGCAAGTTCGTACGCATGTCACTCGGTGGCGTGCGCGATGAAGCGGAAATTCGCGGTCACCGCCGCACGTACATCGGCTCCATGCCGGGCAAGATCATCCAGAACATGGTCAAGACCGGCGTGCACAATCCGCTGTTCCTGCTGGACGAGATCGACAAGATGGCCATGGACTTCCGTGGCGATCCGTCCTCGGCGCTGCTCGAAGTGCTGGATCCGGAGCAGAACTCGACCTTCGCCGATCACTACCTCGAAGTGGATTTCGATTTGTCCGAAGTGATGTTCGTGTGTACCGCGAACAGCTTGAACATTCCGGCACCGTTGCTGGATCGTATGGAAGTGATTCGTCTGCCCGGTTACACCGAAGACGAGAAGTCCGCGATCGCGCAGCGTTACCTGATCCCCAAGCAGATGAAACAGAACGGCTTGAAGGACAACGAGCTGAAGGTTTCCGAAAACACCACGCTGGACATCATTCGTTACTACACGCGCGAGGCCGGCGTTCGTAACCTCGAGCGCGAAGTGTCCAAGCTGTGCCGCAAGGCGGTGAAGCAGTTGCTCACCAAGGACGAACCGAATCAGATCTCGATCACGCCGAAAAATCTTTCCAAGTATCTCGGCGTGCGTCGCTTCCGTTACGGCCGTGCCGAGGAACAGGATCACATCGGGCAGGTCACCGGCCTCGCGTGGACCGAAGTGGGCGGCGAATTGCTGACCATCGAGTCCGCCATCGTCGCCGGCAAGGGCAAGCTCACGCACACCGGCCAGCTGGGCGAGGTGATGCAGGAGTCCATCCAAGCCGCCATGACGGTCGTACGCAGCCGTGCAGCCGTGCTCGGCCTCGACCCGGACTTCTACCAAAAGGTCGATGTGCACATCCACGTGCCCGAGGGCGCGACGCCGAAGGACGGCCCGAGCGCCGGTATCGGCATGTGCACGGCGCTGGTCTCGGCGCTCACCAAGGTGCCGGTGCGCTCGGATGTGGCCATGACCGGCGAAATCACCTTGCGCGGCCAGGTGCTCCCGATCGGCGGTTTGAAGGAAAAACTACTCGCCGCGCACCGCGGTGGCATTCGTACCGTGCTGATCCCGGACGACAACACCAAGGACCTGGCGGAGATTCCGCAGAACATCAAGGACAACCTGGAGATCAAGCCGGTCAAATGGATCGACGAGGTGTTGCAGGTAGCACTCAAACACATGCCGGCGCCTTCGGCGGTCGCGGCAGAGCCGTCGCGTGGCAATGACAAACCACGCTCCCGGCGCGTCGCCAAGCGCTCCAGCAAACAAGTTAGGGCGCATTGATACAGGCTGAATTTGGCCCGGATCCGCGGCGAATTACCGCGCTCCGGGCCGCTTCGGCACCAACCCGATTACAATGAACCAACGGCGCTCGCGGCACTGCGCTTCCTTTCTCCGCCGCCCGCTGCTATAACGCGCCCCCGTTCTCACGCCATCGATGTTGGGTCGTGGTTGGAGTGGGGCTTTCTACAAGAAGGAAACCGGATATGAACAAAGCGGAACTGATCGACGCTGTGAGCGGTAAGACCGGCCTGCAAAAGGCTGAAGCAACGCGTGCCGTCGATGCGGTTTTCGATGCGGTTACAGCGGCCCTCAAGGCCGGTGACGCCGTGTCGCTGCTCGGCTTCGGCACGTTCGTGGTGAAGGCCCGTGCGGCCCGCGCTGGACGTAATCCGCGCACTGGCGAGACGATTGAAATCGCCGCCACTAAAGTTCCTGGTTTCAAAGCTGGTAAGGCTCTGAAGGATGCTGTAAATTAGCGCGCCTTCGAAACGGGGGGTGTAAACACCTCTCGCTCGCCAGGGTTCTGATTGAGCGGGTTACGCGAGTACTGATCAAGTACGGACGGGTGCTTAGCTCAGCGGTAGAGCGTCGCTCTTACACAGCGAATGTCGGGGGTTCGATCCCCTCAGCACCCACCAACTTCCGGTGACACGGTGAGTTGCACCCTTCCAGGGGTGAAGATGTTTATATAGAGATTCTTGCTTGCTGGAGCGGTAGTTCAGCTGGTTAGAATACCGGCCTGTCACGCCGGGGGTCGCGGGTTCGAGTCCCGTCCGCTCCGCCAATTAGGAATCTCTAATATCAGGCACTTGAGCCTGGGTTTTGGCAGTAGATGGTCTTAATCTACTGCCAAATTCGCCGCCTTGAACGCGCTTCTCAGTGCTTCATGCGCCGCGCGGCAGTGAAGAATTCGCTGCCAAACTCATCAGTCGGACTGGATATAGTCGTTGTCGCTTTTGAGTTCATCGCGCGACGAACTGATTCCACATCATGCGGCTGCGCGCCGCGCACCCACGCCGCATCGCTAGTAAACATCGTGATCGCGCTGTGGCTGTGCTGTTCAGCGATCCACTGCGGTGGATGACCAATCACCATTCCAGCTCACGCTGATGTGAATGAAAGAAGATTTGAGCAGCTCGCAACGAGAGGCGCTCGGTTAGGTTTGTAGATTGCCAAGCGCGGACAAATGCACGTGATGTCGGAATGTTTTACGGTTGTCGCGCCTCGGTTGTACTCTGTGACACGACAGCTGCGGTTCCGCTACTATCAACGATAATAAGAACCTCGCGGACTTGCTCTAAGGTAGGCAGAGCTGGCCTGATGCTCTATCAATAAGAGTGCACGACCCGGAGTAACTGATAGTACTGACTGGGACGCTGTCAGGGCTTGATGGGGAGCGCGGAATGGTTGGCTGAAGTTTATCTCGTCGACAACAGAAGCCATTGTCTCAACTGCGTCACCAACCGTCCTACCTTCGTGATTCATCTAGGCATTGATCTCGGAACGACGTTTTCCCTGGCCGCGCACCTCAACGCGCAGGGAGTGCCAACGCTGTTCCCTGATTTTCATGACGCCAACGAGTTCCGAACATCGAGCGTAGTTCACGTCGGGCCGCAGGGCTGTTTGGTCGGGAGCGTGCTCGAAGAGCTGCTGCAGGAAGACCCATCGCTAGCGGTGGCCAGATTCGCCAAGTTGAACCTGGGGCAGTCCGATCCGGTGTACACCGATCATCTCGGGCGTTCGTGGACGGCCGAGGGGATCTCGGCAATCATTCTGCGAAAGATGCTTCGTGATGTCGGGGCCTTCGCCAGTGAATCGATCGGCTCCGTGACCGTAACGGTGCCGGCCTCATTCAACGACGCTCAACGCAAAGGCACCAAGGCTGCGGTGGCGCTCGCGGGACTACCTTCAGCCACTCTCGCTGAAGAGCCGGTCGCGGCAGCGGTTTACTACGGACTCTCCGAGTCGGTTCGCGATCAGACATTGCTCGTCTACGACTTCGGTGGCGGCACGTTCGACGCTACGTTGTTACAAGCATCGCCGAAAGGTGTGTTTGCCATTGCCACCGATGGCGTGGCCGTCGGCGGCAAGGACATCGACGAGCGGCTGATGCGCCAGGTCGCGGTGGAATTTCAGCGCCAACATGGATTCAGCCCGCTCGAGGATCCTGTGTCCAGAGCCACGTTGTGGCGCTTCGCGAACGAGACAAAGATTCAGTTATCGAAACCCGGGCGTGGATTGGTGAGAAAGACGCTGCTGCTGTCGGGTCGCACGCTCGATTTCACTATCACGCGGAGTCAGTTCGACAAACTCATCGAGCCGCTGGTCGAGCAGACGTTGCAGGTCTGCGAACGGACGCTACTCGGTGCGGGATTGTCATGGTCGATGGTCGACAAGGTCTTGCAGGTGGGCGGTTCATCGTTGTTGCCGATCGCGCACGACGCACTGAGGCGGCGCAGTGGTAAAGCGGCGGAGGAGTTGATTTGCAAACAACCGCATCAGGCGGTTGCATACGGTGCAGCGCTGTTGGCTGGGGCTGGAAGGTTGGACTCGGACGGCGAGGGACCCGAGGTGCGCCAGATTGCGGCGTTCGACCTCGGCATCCGTGTTGCCGATAAAGCGACCGGGCGTCCCACGGTGCAAGTGTTGATACCGCGGAATGCTCCGCTGCCGGCGAGCAATGTGGCGACGTTCTATACGACTCGTCCCGACCAAACGCGCCTGGTCATTGAAGTCGTACAGTGCAAGAGCGAAGGGCAGGAAAGCAGCTTGGGTCGATTTGCATTCGGCCCCATTCGCAAGCCTCGGAAAAACTACCCGATCGAGATTCAGTTGCGCTACGACAGCGAGGGGATGGCGGTCGTCGTCGCGCGGGATCCGTCGACCAACGAAGTCATGGAGCGGCAACTCGGTGCTGAAGACGACGTCGCCTCCAACGCGTTACGCGAGCAACGAGGCTGGCTCGCCGGGCTACGCATCAACGAATAACGAAGGAAGTCCCCCTTGAACACCATCGTTCGCCCGGACTCCAGCGCAGCGGTGTCGGCATTGTTCCGCCGAGTGGCCGATCAGGGCACCGTGTTGGCGGAGAGTTTGGAGCGCGGGCAGGCTGAGATGCCCTTGCTACAACATTTCCAGTCGGTGCAGCGAGGTCAATCGGAAGCGCCGTTCACTTTGTGTGTGCTGGGTCTCTCGCAGGCTGCTCGCACGGACATCCTGCGCTGGATCATCGGCCTGGATTTCTCGCTGCTGTCCGTAGAAGCGACGCGTAATCTCGGGCTGCTGGAGCTGACTCTGCGGGAGAGAGGTTACGTGTTGGAGGGGCCTCGGGGCAGCCGTCGCGAGTTCGACGACGTCCAGCATTTGATCGATGCGCTGAAAGAAGCGGACGTGATTCGGCAGGGTGACGGCGACACCTGGGTCGAGCCGCTCCGCCTGGCCGTTCCCGCGGCTGCCGGACTGCAAGGTGTGAGGCTGCTCATGCCGGAGAACGTCAAGATCGTCGCAGACGATAACGCGGTGCTGAACCGCATTTCTCGCGATTGTAATGCGCTCGCGATTGCAGCCGGTCGGGAGGCCCGCTTGAGCGACGAAGATCTCGTTGCCTTGGAGGCGCTCGTGCCTTCGATGGATGTGGTGTGGCCGCTCGTGGTCATTGGCGAGGGTGAGTCGCGTAGCCTCGATGCGCGGGGCTGGTGGACTGATGCTCGCCTGCGAGGTTCAGGGATCGTTTGTTCCCCGATCGTGATCTCGACGGATACCGCACTGCCGCCGTTTCTACAGAATCCGCAGGATCCAGCGCGTCGAGCGCTGTTCGAGTCACAACTATCTCGCGGGGTACGCTCTGCTGTGGATGCGCTCAACGAGCGCTATGAGGCCAATCGACGGCAACTGCGCATGCGCAAGCAAAAGGAAGAACGCACGGAGAAAGGCGCGGTCGAGGTCGGCACTGATGCTACGGGCCGTGCCACCGCGGATGGGCTGAGAAATTTTCTGCAGGAGGAGTTCACGACCCTGCAAAAAGGTGTGCAGGAGCTCAATCGTAAAGCCATGTTGGTTGGCGGCGCGGTCGCGGCGACATTGGACGAGGCGCTGCAGACGCTGCAAGTCACGGATCTGAGTCAGACGCCCGGTCACAAGGTGTTGCAGCTGACGGTAAGCGATAGTTACCTCACGCACCTTACGCAGGCGGCGAGGCGGGCCGCCAAGGATCAGCTTGCCAAAGACCTGGTGCTGAGCCGGGACGGATTGAGCGCGGCTCAGGCCCAGTTCGAAAAGATGGCGGAAAAGGCGTTTGGCTCACCGTTGCGGATCGATTTTTATCCCCCCGATGAGCGCGCACTGCGAGAGGTTCTGGGGGAGGTGCTCAGAGTGCAAGTCCGTTACAAGGGCGAGATACCGAAGCGCGGTTTCATGCAACGTCTGGCAGAGGGCCGGCGACTATTGTTTGCAGCACTCATGACGCTCTCTTTGTTCATTGGCTTGTTATCGGGAAACTCCAATGCGCGCTCGCTGCTGGCTCCCTTCGGGTTGCTGTTCCTGATCGTATTCATCGGCGGCGTGTTGTGGACCTATCGGTCGTGGCAAAAGGAGGACGCGGAACGGCTGGAGAAGGAAGTCGACAAGGTCAAGGAGCAGTTGCGTACCGAGGTGCAACGGTTGTTGATGGATGCTCAACGGGAAAAGATGTCGCGACTGACGGACCATTTCGAGCAGCTGCGCCGGGAGGTAACGCGGCGTCTCGACGACTTCGCCCGCCAGGTGTCCCAGCACCGAGCATCAGAACAGAATCGTGAACGTCAGTCGGCGCGCGATCGGATTCGGATCATCGATCAGCGTATCAAGGATCTAGATGCGCAGCGCTCGGCGATGCAGAAGCTCGAGCAGGATTGTACTGAGCTGCGTCGAGAATGTGACAAAGCCATTCGCGCCTGTCTGGGAGGAGTTCGATGAACGTGCGTGCTGCGATGCTTGCTTGCGGCATCTTCTGGTCGGCACTGGCGATGTCACAAACAACGTCGCCACCGTCCATCGAGCAACTGGAGCGGGAGCTTCAGCACAAACAGGCAGAGCAAGCGAAACGAAAGCAACTTCAGGATGCGAAGCGTGGGCAGAGCAAAGCTCAAGGCGAGGCATCGATCGCTGGCCGGGCTGATATGAAACTCAATATTCACGTCTATTCCGCGAACCCCTCGGAACGCTTCGTGTTCATCGATATGCGCAAACATCTGGTTGGCAGCGATTTGCCGAATGGCTTCAAGGTTGTGTCCATCGATGCGGACGGCGTTCGGCTGGCTCGTGGGACCGAGCGAGTGTTCCTATCGCGGGACGAGACCGAAGATGCAGCGTCGCGCTCGGAGGATGACGAAGAATTGCGCACGCAGCGGGCTCGCCTGGAGGATCTGCAGAAAAGCTACACCGATGCGCATCCCGAAGTGATAGCGACCAAGCTGAAGATACAAGAACTCGAGTCGGCGCGACCGGGTGCAGCCAAGCGCCGTTGAGATGCATCGATACTCCGGGTCGGAATCATGACCTACGAAGAAGCGACTCGCCTGCTAGGTCTCCGCAGCGCTGACGGTGCAGACGCGGTGCGCGCGGCTTTCGACGCAAAGCGCGATGAGCTGGAGCAAAGACTTGCTGCCGCGCCTACCGACGGCTTGCGAGCGAAGTATGAGAGCGCCATCGGTGAGGCAATCACGGCGTACGAACTTTTGATGAGTGGTGGTCATGTGTCTGCACAGATACCTGCCGCGCTCTCGTACACGCAAGTTGCCGACCTTCCAGGTGCGGCGCCGTCGTATACCCGCGTGGGTGAACGCGCCGATGCCGCGCAGTTGGGGCTACGACCAGGCCTGGTACTCGCTCAGCGTTACAAACTGCGTCGTGTCATCGGCCAGGGCGGCATGGGAGCGGTCTACGAGGCCTTCGATGAGCTCAAGCAGGAATCGATTGCGTTGAAGGTGTTACTGCCTCATCTGCTCGGCAGTGACAAAGCCAAAGAACGCTTTCTGAGCGAGGCCAAGATTGCCTGCAAATTGTCTCATCCCAATATCGTCAAGGTGTTCGATGTCGGTGTCAGCGAGCCCTACTATTATTTGACGATGGAGTTGTTGGCCGGACAGACGTTGCGCCAGCGAATCGACGCCCAGGCCCTCACGCGCACGCGGTTCGAAATCGACACGGTGCTCGCCTATGCTCAGCAACTCATCGCAGCGCTAGAGTATGCGCATCGTAGTATCGTGCATCGCGACCTGAAGCCGGAGAACATCTGGATCGATGAGTCAGGGCAGCTGAAGCTGATGGATTTCGGCATCGCGCGGACGTTCTCCAATACCGAACTCACCAAAACCGGCATGGCACTCGGCACCGCGTACTACATGGCGCCGGAGCAGTTCATGGGGAAGAAGCAGGTAGACGCTCGCGCTGACCAGTATTCGCTCGCTGTCATTCTTTACGAGTTGCTCACGGGCTGGCTTCCGCAAGGCGCTGCGCAGACCCCGCGAGCACTTCGCAGCGATGTGCCCAGCAACCTTTCGGCTGCAATCATGAAGGCGATCAACCCTGTACCCGACGCGCGATTCGCGGATTTGCAGAGTTTGGATGCCGCGCTTCGGTCTCGCGCGTTGAATGGTGTCGTTCGCTGGTCGGTTGTTGGTGTTGCCGCCGCCGCCATTTTGGCCGCCGTGTTCATGGTTGCGGGGCCGGCGATTCGAGGCTGGTTGCCGGACTCAGCGGCTCAAGAGCGGGCACGTGTCGAGGCGATCAGAACGCAAGCGCAGGTTGTAGAGGTATTGAAGCGCATCGATGTGAAGCTGCGTGAGCTGGATGAGGCCGCACGCGGCGCTGAAGCGTTGGTGGAAAGGCTGAGCGACAAGGCAGCTTCGGTCCGCTCTGAATCAGAGCGCGATTCGCTGCGCGCACAGCTGGCGACCGCGCGTGCCCGGGCACGATTGGCTTCGGAGATTCGGGAAATCTCACGCAACCGACTCTTCGGAACCGAAGCTATCGTCGAGGTTAAAGGTCACCAAGCACTCGGTGAGTCTCATCTCAAGGATGGTCAGGCGGTTGAGGCGGCCGCGGCATTTCAAATGGCCTACGGCATGGTGACATCGATGCTGACCGCATCCGATCGGTTGGAGGCGACTTTGACAGCGCGCGATGCTCTCGGCGTTCTTGCCGGACGAGCGCGCGAGGTGATGGATTCGTTCGGTGGCGATGGCTCGGTGGTCTTACAGCAGGACCTGATTCAGCTCGATAAAACTCATCGGTTGCTGGACGCCGGTGAGGTCGTTGCCGCGCACGATTCTTACCTGGCGTTGATCGGTCGTATCAAGGCAGGTACGCGCCAGTTCTTGGAGCAAATATCGTCGAACTACGCGGTGATCGCGCAGCGGAAGCTGGCTGCGGATGAGCTGGAAGTGGCGCAGACCGCGCTAGAGCGTGCCAAGAGCGCGAAGCAGCTTCAGGCGGAGTTTGAGTGACACAAAACAATAGCAGCAGCCACCGTCATTTCTTTGGTTTCAACACCGCGATCAATGCGCCGTTGCTGTCTGAATAGCGAAGCGTCCCGTCGCGAAGCGTCAGATGGCGCTTGACCCGGTCGCCGCCACTCCAGCCCTGATCGCAGGATTGCTGGCACTCCTCGATATGAATGTTAGCTACCACGACGATTTCGTAATCGTCCTGCCGATTGGCGCTGATTGTTCCGAGTGATGAGCCCCTGGGTGAGGATCGAATGCACGCCATGGTGGCGCTATTGATGGCTTTCTGAGCCCGAAATGAGCGCCGGAAGGTGCCTCGAACCGTCGCTGTGGATGGTTCGATGTCGGTGAACTTCACTGTGTACGAATATAGCGATGTCATTCGGCAGGTTCCGGTCGACGCTCGCCATTCGAAATCGTCACCGTGCGCGTCGCCGGTCCATTCGCCGATGAGGGGTTGAAGAGCCGTCAACGTCGCGGCTTGCGCTGCAGCCTTTCGGGCCGTCCGCTTTGTTCGAAGCTGCTTCTCCAGAGACTCGACGCTCGGGACACCCTGTTGGGCGATGGCGGGGCTGATGGAGCCCATCAGCAGCAACGTTGCTGCGATGAGGGGCGCGCTCGCAAATCGCATCGACGACTTTGGCTGAATCGGCATGTCCGTGCATCACGATGTGCATTGGCACGATCAAGTGAGCGGCATTACAAGTAGGCTCGTGCCTCGCTCGCGAACTCTCGGGCGGAGGATGCGTGACGGGTGGCATTGGAGGAGGTTCTGCCGAGCTCCTCGACGACGCGTTCGGCACGTTGTTCATCGTCGCCGGCTTGTTCCCGCAGGCGTCGAATGTCCTCGGCATAGCGTTCGGTGTCGCTCTGCAGTTGACGGATCTCTTGTGCCAGGGCGTTTGCCTCCCCGCGAAGACCCTGAATTTGCTCGATCACCGAGCTGGCCAGTTGATGCAAATCCTCGGTCTGCTGCTGTGCCAGTCGAGTTTCATCGAAGGCGCGCGTCGCATTTTCGGAAGCGCTGAGCGCCGTTTGCTCATCGGCGTTGGCATGTTCAGCCTGTGCGTTGGCTCGTTCGGATTCTCGGTCGGCCTGCTGCGCGAAGCGCGTCGCTTCTTGAAGATGCTGTTGGGCTTGAGCAAGTTGGGCGTTTGCCTCGCGCGAATGACTTTGGGCCTCCTGTGCGACGCTAGCAGTCTGTTGGGCTGCAGCCTGGGCCTGAGACAGCGCGCTGTTCGCCGCGCCCGCCGAAGAATCAGCTCGTTGCTGTGATTCTGCCGCGGTGTCACTGGCTTCTTGCGTGCGCGAGCT
>NZ_JAEUPY010000771.1 GCF_016790065.1 Steroidobacter sp. | reverse complement strand
GTGGATATTCAATGACACAGGCGAAAGCCCAGGTCAGTCGATGAGGGTTGCCATGGACGAGCCAACGGACGTAAACCATCTGAGCGACGCATCCGATTGGCTGCTGCGTTTACGGGATGAGCAGGCGTCGCCTGAAGACATGGCGCAATGGCTGCAGTGGTACGAGGCCGACGAGCGTCACAAACAAGCGTTCGACGAGATGCAGGCGTTGTGGAATGAGGCGGGACGGCTGCCGGATCCGCCGCGTACGTTCGACGTCGATCGCATGATCGAAGAGACGGCCGCTGCCGCGCAGGTGCGTTCGATCAGTGGTGTGCCTCAGAGTTCGGCTGCACCTCGCAGGCGCATGTGGGTAGGAGCGGTCGCCGCCTCTGTTTTGGCTGCTGTGGTCGGATTCGCCTGGATCCAGTGGACCTCGCAGCCCGCCGCGCCGGTGTTGGTGCGCGAAGCTCATCTGCCCGATGGCTCGATGGTGCAGCTGGCTGCAAAGTCCAACATCACGACACAGTACACCGCAGAAGAGCGCGTTCTGGAAATGCCGGAACAAGCGGGCGAGGCGTATTTCTCGGTCGCCAAACATCAACAGCGGCCGTTCATCGTCAAAGTCGGTGCGCTACGGGTGCGGGCCGTCGGTACGGCATTCAATATTCGCCGCGCTCGCGAGCGTGTGGTCGTGACGGTGACGGAAGGTACAGTCGAAGTCTTTCGGCGTGACACGGCAAGTGGCAGCAACGGTTCCGCCGAAGTCTTGCGTGTCGTCGCTGGCCAGCAACTCGCCTGGACGATGTCGGGCGGGATGGCTCCAACCATCGAGAGCGCAGACACTGCCCAAGCGCTGGCGTGGCAGCAGGGCAGGCTGGAATACTTGAATGAGCCGCTGGCGGCGGTCATCGAAGACATCAATCGTTATTCGCAGCAGCGCCTGGTGCTTGGCGACGCAGAAGTGGGCGAGCTCACGTTCTCTGGTGCGGTGGCCACCGGCGATATCGGTGCCTGGTTGCAAGCGCTCCCGGGCGTTTTCCCGGTGGACCTGCAGAAGCAGGAGAGTGGTGACGTCGTGATCGTGAGTCGTGAGCAGCGCTAGCTTAGCCTCTCTTGCCGAAGCAGACGTCGAACTGGAGGCGGCGCTGCTTCGTCACAAGCGAGGCGAGGTCGAGTCCGCGTATCACAGCTATCGCAAAGTTCTGGCGCAGTACCCGGAGCACGCGACTGCAATTCACTATCTTGCATTGGTGGCTCAGCAGGCGGGGCGTACCGACGACGCCGAGCGGCTGTTGCGCCGGTCGATCGCACTGAAAGCTGACGACGCACGTGCCTACAACCATCTGGGGCAGGTGCTGCTGGCACAGGGACGATTCGACGACGCCATCGCATGTTTCGAAAACGGCCTGGCGCTGAACCCGCGGCACGTGGATTCCATCAACAATCTCGCGAATACACTCAAGACCCGCGGGCGACTCGGGGAGGCGATCGAGCTTTATCGAAGCGCGCTAGCCATCGATCCGCGAGCTACTGCCAGCTTGTACAACCTTGGCAATGCGTTGAAGGACGACGGGCTGTTTGACGAGGCGCTGCAGATGTTCGATCGGGCGCTCGAGTCGGCGCCCGAACATGTTTCGGCTCATCTGAACGTCGCCGTGCTGTTGGAGGAGAAAGGCCGCTTCGACGCAGCGATCGAACACTATCGCGCCGTGCTGAAAATCGAGCCTGGTCATGCCAAGGCGTTGTCGGGCCTGATGGCGATTCGTTCTTACGAGCCAGAGCCGGAAGTGGTGGCCGCGGCCCTGCGTGGGATCGACTCTCGTGATATCGACAACGACGGCCGCGTGAAGCTGCACTACGGGCTCGGCAAGCACTACGACCGTAATTCGCAGTTCGACCAGGCCTTCGAACATTTCGTCGCCGCGAATCAGATTCTGAAACGTCGCAGCGCGCCGTTTGACCGCAAGCGGGTGAGCGAGTCCGTCGATCGGACCATCGAGTTGTTCTCGGCGGAGTATTTCGCGCAGGTCGCTAGTGCCGGCGATTCAAGTTCTGAGCAGCCGGTATTCATCGTCGGCATGCCACGTTCTGGCAGTACGCTCACGGAGCACATCCTCGCGAGTCATCCCGACGTGTTCGGGGCTGGTGAGTTGCAAGAGCTGCCGCGGCTCGTGAAGGGGCTCGGTGCTGGCTATCCCGAAACTCTCCTGGCCATGACGGCAAGTGAGCGTCAGCTGCTTGCGGAACAGTATCTGGTTGCGCTGAGGAAGCATGCGCCGGCAGGGGTCGCCCGGATC
>NZ_JAEUPY010000764.1 GCF_016790065.1 Steroidobacter sp. | reverse complement strand
GAGATCCCGGTCGGTGCGCTGTCATCGGTCGAAATCTTGAAAGATGGCAGCTCGTCGATCTACGGCTCCGATGCCGTGGCTGGTGTGGTCAATATCTTGCTCGATCGCAGCTTCGAGGGCTTCGCTGTCGATACCACCTACGGCAACTCGCTGGGCCGCGGCGATGCCAAGGAACTCACCAGCTGGATGAAGATGGGCGTACAGGGCGAGCGCGCACGCTTCGTCGCCAGCTTGAGCTACCACACCAGTAACGAAACCAAAGTGACCGACACTCGACTCGGCCGCGTGGCCAACGTGTCCGACCTCGGCGGCATCGAGCAGGATCGTTATTTCACCAATCCGGCCAACATCGTGCTGGCGGATGGTAGCCGAGTGATTCTGGACTACCGTCGCTTCGGGCCGGGCCAGTACAGCATGAATCCCGCCGATTACATTCCGTATGACGCGTACGACTACAACCGCAGCGCCTATGCGACCCGGGATCGCGAGTTGTTCACCGATCACGCGCCCGAGCGGCAACTGGGCGGCTTCGCGTATGGCGAGTTCGATCTGGTGCCCGAGTCCGCCACGTTGTTCGGTGAAGTGTTGTTGTCCTCTGGACGGATGACGACCGGCTATGTCACCTGGGGCTTGGATTTTTACGGCGACCCGGTACTCGACTTCGGACCGGTGCCGGCCGACCATCCTTACAACCCCTTCGGCGTCGAGTTGCGCGCGGTCAATTATTCGTTGGCCGAAGTCGGGCGCTACATCGAAGATTACGACACGGATACGGTGCGCGGTGTGGCCGGCCTCAAGGGCGACTTGGGACGCGTGTCCTACGAGATCGGCGCGACTTACTTCGAGACCGAAGAAACCTATCGCGCGCACAACTTGTACTCGACCACCGGCTTGCTCGCGGCCATCAATCGCACCGGGCCGGATGCGTTCAATCCGTTCGGCAACATGGCAAACACGCCTGCACAACTGGCGGGCATTCGGATCGCCAACAATGAGTTCGTGTCGACCAGCACTCAGGTGATTTACGACGCTCGCATCACCGGTCCACTGCTGGCGAGTGATAGCTATAACCTCGATTTCGCTGTCGGCGCGGAGACGCGCACCGAAGAGTACGAAAGAGAGATCGATCCGCTGACCGCCACCGGCGATGTGTACTACTACCAACAGTCACCGGACTATCAGAAGCGCCGCTCCGATGCTGCCTTCGCAGAGTTGGCGTATACGCTCAACGGCGATGCCGCCGGGCTCGCAGCCATCCATCAATTCACCATGGAAGTCTCAGGGCGCTACGAATCCATCCAGGAGGTCGGCGACACGTTCAATCCGCGTGTTGCCATGTCATGGCAACCGATCAGCGACGCATTCACGGTGCGGGCCTCGTACGGACGCTCGTTCAAAGCGCCGCCGATCAATCTGCTGCGAGCCGACCAGCGCTTGGTGAACGAGGTGCTCTACTATCCGGAGCTAGGCGTGACATTGCCGACCGATCTGCTGATCGGTGGTAATCCCGATCTCGAGCCCGAGACCGCGCAGAGCTTCAACTTGGGCACGCTGCTGCGTCTGAAGGGACCAGTAGACTTGTCCGTGACGTTGGACTACTTCCGGATCGAACAGGAAGACGTGGTGCTGGTGCCGTCCGGTGCCGACATCGTCGAAGGGTTGTTTCCGGGCGAGGTCGATTTCAGTGGCCCGCGTCCACGCATCGAAGCACTGCCCAGAAACGTCGCCGGTCGCAATGTCGAAGGCGTCGACATGTCGCTGCGTTACGCATTCGACACCTCTGCGGCGGGCACCTGGAAGCTGCACGCGGCCGGCAGTTATCTCACCAAGTTCGAAGCCGACAACGGGGCGGGATTCGTCAGCTATCTCGGCAAGTTCGGTCGCTACGGTCGCACCACCGAGTTTGGCAGTCTGCCGCGGCTGCGCGGTGGCGCCGGCATCGGTTGGGCTTCGCAGCGGGGGCTGGAGGCGGAGTTCTCGATGGACTACGTCGGTGGCTTCAAAGACAGTGGCGTCGTGCGCGACGTAGAGGCGTTTGTCACTTACGATCTGACCGCGAAGTGGCGGCTCGAGGGCCTCGGCGATCTGGTTCGTGGCACGGAGGTGCGCGTGGGTGTGCTCAATCTCACCGGTGAGGAGCCGCCGTTCGTCAATGGCGCGGGCGTGGTTCGGTACGATACGTCGACCGCGCATAGTCGCGGCCGGACTTTCTTTGTCGGCTTGGCTGCTGACTTCTAGCAGCCGCGCGGGAGCGTGAATGAAAAGAACGAACGGTGCCATCCTGTCGGGCTTGATGATGGTTGCCGCGTTGAGTGTCGCATTCGCGGCACCCAACGACGGCAGCGCGCAGGTGTTCGCGATCAAGCCGGCGCGCACCTTCGATTTCTCGGTGAGCGAGGGGACACGGATGAATCCGGACGTGTCCCCCGACGGACGCCAGCTCGTTTTCGAGCTGCTTGGCGATGTGTATGTGCTGCCCATCGAAGGCGGTGCGGCTCGCGCGCTGACCCAAGGGCCCGCCGTCGATCATCATCCCCGCTTTTCGCCCGATGGTCGTCACATCGCGTTCCTGAGCGATCGCAGCGGCACCGACAATCTGTGGATCATGAATGCCGACGGCTCGGGCGCACGCATGATCAGCCGGCAAAGTGCCACCGAACGTCCCAAGCAGGTCCGTTTCTTCATGACGCCGAGCTGGTCGCCCGATGGTCAGTCGGTGTTGGCCGCGGTGGCCTCAGAACTCACGTTCTATGGCGCCGAAGATATTCGTCGCTTCCCGCTCGATGGAGGTGCCGATACCAGTGTCACCAACGCGCCGCCCATCGACGTTGCAACCCGACCGGTCTTCACG
The DNA here is from genome assembly GCF_016790065.1 of Steroidobacter sp. Classification (GTDB taxonomy): domain Bacteria; phylum Pseudomonadota; class Gammaproteobacteria; order Steroidobacterales; family Steroidobacteraceae; genus Steroidobacter. The sequence continues at coordinate 14,670 of NZ_JAEUPY010000764.1, read as the reverse complement.
GCGAAGCGCTCGCCGTTTCCACTGGAGGGCGTCGATCCGCAACTCACCGCTGATGCCGGCACGCTGTACTACTCGAAGCGAACGCCGTTGGTCAGACTCAACGATGAGAAGCTGATGCCCCAGTATCAGGTGGGCAAGCTGGATCTGAACCACGGCGATCTGCAAGTCATCACCAACGCCCCGATGGGGGCGTTCACACCGAGGCTGTCGCCCGACGGTCGCTGGCTCGTGTATGCAGTTCGTCATGATGCCGACACTGGCTTGCGTGTACGCGACCTCGCCAGCGGTGAGGATCGATGGCTGGTGTTTCCTGTGGATCGGGACGGTGTGGAGAATTGGTGGACCGAGTCGCTGGTCAATGCGTACTCGTTCTTGCCGGACAGTGCCTCGCTGGTGACGTCCTTCGAGGGCAAGCTGTGGCGCATCGAGGTGCCCACCGGGAAAGTGCAGCCACTGCCGTTCATCGCCAAGGTGCATGTGGAAGCCGGCGCGCCGCTACGATCACCGGTGACCTTGAATGTGGAGGGCCCAGTGCAGGCTCGATACAGCACTGGTCACAAACTTTCGCCCGATGGACGCACGCTGGTGTTCGAAACGTTGGGGCGGATCTGGATCAAACGTTGGCCGAACGGCGAGCCGCGCAGGCTGACACAGGACGGTGGAGCTTGGGACGAGGAGGCCGATCCCAGCTGGTCGGCGGATGGGCGAGCCATCGTGTTCTCGGGTTTCAGCCTGGACGGCGCCAAAGGACATATCTATGAGACGACGGTGGCGAGCGGGTGCACCCGAGCGGTGACTGCGCAGCCCGGTTACTACCTGAAGCCGGTGTTGACGCCGGATGATCAAACGATCGTGGCGTTACAGGCTCGCGCCGATGGCGATGCGCTCTATGCCGGCGTTGCACAGGCGCAGATCGTTCGGGTGTCGCGTCGTGAGGGCACCAAGGTGCCGGTGTTGCCGGTGTCCTTCGGGCTGAACGCGCCGGATCTGATCGTGCTGAAGGCTGCACCGGACCGCGTGTACTTCATTGATGGCTCAGGCACGCTCATCTCCGTTCGTTTGGACGGCAGCGATCAGCGCAAACATCTGTCGCTGCAAGGGCTCGGGGTAGGCGCGGTTGGCGTGAACAGCGCGATGCAAGTCGCTCGTGCGCTGCTGGATGCCAGCGGACGGACGTTGATCGTTCAGCACAATGCCACCCAGTTCGGTCAGATCGACCGCATCGATGTATCGGCATTGGATCTGTTGGCGCAGCGACCGGCGACGAACGATGTACCGACCACGGCTGAAGGCGGTTCGATGCGCAAGGCTGTGCGTCGAGTGACTGCGCTCGAAGGCGGGCTGAGCCCGTTCTGGAGTGCTGATGGTCGTGAGGTGTTGTTCACGATTGGCGAGCGAGTGTTGAAGGTTGCATCCGATGCTGCCAACACCCCGACCGACGTGACGCGTATCGGACTGAGCGAAGCAGCACCGCAACGAGACGGTGCCGTTCTATTGAGCGGCGCTCGACTGCTCACCATGACCGGCGAGCCTGTCATCGAGCGGGGCGACATCCTGATCGAAGGAAGACGCATCAAGGCGATTGGCGCGGCAGGCGCTGTCGATGCACCTCGCGGCGTACACAGGCTGGACGTGAGCGGGCTCACCATCATGCCTGGCCTGGTGTCGTCGCATTCCCATCACTTCGAAGGCGGACAAATCAGTCCGTTGGTGACGGCGGAATGGCCGTTGCAAGCCAAGCTCGCCTACGGCGTGACGACGGTGTTCGATCCGGCGCCGCCGTTACGGCTGTTTACGATGGCGGATCGTATCCGCAGTGATCGAGCAGTGGGACCGCGCGTGCTGCTCACAGGGCCCATTGTGTTGTGGAACGATCCTGTCGGTTCAGTGGCTGATGCGGATCGCATCGCTGGGCGAGGGCGTAGCTACGGCGAATGTTGTATGAAGATTTACGATGTCGGTGGCCGTTTGAATCGGCAGTGGTTGTTCGATGCCGTGCATCGGGCTGGCATGACGCCGATTCCGGAAAGCGAGGGCTCGCTCAATGCCAGTCTCGCATTGCTGCTCGATGGCGTGACTCATCTGCCGCATGGGCTGGCGATGCCGGCCTACGACGATGTGACACAGCTACTCGTGCGCACCGGCGCGTCGATGAGCTATCAATTCAACACGCTGGTTGGCAACGGTGGGCCGTCCACGTCGTTCTATTTCTACAATCATTTGCTGAATGAGCAAGATCCGATGCTGCGACGCTGGATCCCGCATCAGTACTTGCAGGTCAACAATCGTCGGCGCGTGAACGTGGCTGACGAAGAGTATGTGTTTCGTATGTACGGGCAGCATCTGGCGTCGATGATGGATGCGGGCGTGCCGATTCATGTCGGCGAGCACGGGGTGCTGCATGGCCTCGCCAATCATTGGGCCGTATGGGCGCTCGCCAACGGTGCCGGGAATCAGCGTGCGCTCGAAGCGGCGACCATTCTGGCGGCGCGTGCGCTAGGCATCGACTCACAGGTGGGTTCGCTTGCGCCTGGCAAGCTTGCGGACTTGATCGTCATCTCGGACGATCCACGAGAAGACATTCGCGCCACCGCCAAGCTGCGCTATGTGATGAAAGAGGGTGAGCTGTTCGATCCGCAGACCTTGGATCGACTGGCGCCGACGACACGTACCGGGCCGAAACCCTGGTGGCGCGATCTGGATCCGGTCAGCCGACCCGGCGCGACATCCGCAGGCGGAGTCGCGCCATGGCATCGACATTGATGCGTCGATTACAGCAGCGCTTTGAGGCGCTGCAGATCGAGGTTGCCGCCACTGACGACGCAGCAGACTTTACTGCCCGGCGCGAGTTCGTTGCGTACGCTGAGCAACCCGGCGAGTGCGGCAGCACCGGCCGGTTCGGCGAACAGCTTGCAACGTTCCATTAGCAACTTCAGCGCGACGGTGATCTCATCGTCACTGACCAACACGATGCGTTCGGTGCGCGGGCGGGCCGCTTCGTAGCACAGTCGGCCGGAGCCGGGAGCAGCCAGGCCGTCGGCGATGGTGCTGACGCCATCGAGCGTGATTGCCTGGCCCGCTTCGAAACTACGGAACATGGCTGGTGCGCCGTGCGGCTCGACACCGATCAGTTTGGCGTTGCTGCCGCAGGCTTGTAACGCCATGGCGACGCCGCCAAGCATGCCGCCACCGCCGACGCCCAGGAACAACGCGTCCATGTCGGGCAGTTGTTCGGTGAGCTCGAGGCCCAGGGTGGCATGACCTTCCATCAGCTCGGCGTTGTCGTACGAGGAGATGAACGTCAGGCCGCGTTCGCTGGCGAGCTGGGTGCAGAACTGCAAGCATTCCTTGGGCACGCCATGCAGGAACACTTCAGCGCCGTAGTCACGCGTGGCTTGGGCCTTGGTCGGGCTGGCCGCCGCGGGCATGGTGACCGTGATCGGCACGTTGAGAATTCGACCGGCATACGCCAGGCCTTGGGCCGCGTTGCCGGCGGAGAAGGTGATGACGCCGCGTTTGCGCCGTTCCTCCTCCAGATTCATCAGGGCCCACAGCATGCCGCGCGGCTTGTAAGAACCGGTCTTTTGCAGCAGCTCGGCCTTGAGATACACCTCGTGGCCGGTCAGACGGCTCAAGGTGTCGGAACGCCACATCGGCGTCGTATGGATGTGCGGGGCGAGTTGCTTGGCAATCTGGCCGAGGCGAACGCGATCGAGTGACGGCATGGGTTAACCGGAAAATGTGTTGAGAAGGCACCGGATGGGCATGGTAAACGCCCTCGTCGCCATCTTGTTATGATCGGCGCACGAACGCCAAATCTTGCCCAACTCAAGTGTAACGCGAACTGAAACCATGCCTACGCGAAGGTCCGATGCGCTCCAGCTGATTCGTTTCGCAGAGAACTTACGCTTGCTCTGCAGCTACGTGAAATCAGTATCGCACGTGTGCCGGCACTTGAGCATCAACCGCCAGCAGTTCGCCCGCTATTTGAACGGCGAAACGCTGCCGTCCTCGCACAACGTCCGCAAGATCTGCGATTTCTTCGGCGTGGATGAGGAGGAAATTTTCCTGCCGCCCGAGCGCTTCCGGCGTCTGGTGTCGGCCAAGCCGCAATCGCGCCGTAAGCGCCCCGCGTCCTCCGTCGTCGATGCGCTCGACCTGCCGTTTGCCGGCGGCATGGCGGGCGGGCTGCGCTATGTGGGTTATTTCTATCGCTACCTGCGTTCGGTGGAGTATCCGGGCCGCATCATCAAGGCGGCGGTGCAGATTTTCGTCGAAGAAGATCGGTTGCGGACCAAGGCCATCGAGCGCCTGAAGCCCGAGCAGGGGGCGCGCCGACGCTTCGAGACTTATAAGTACGACGGCGTGTTCATGATGCTGGCCGACCGGATCTTCATTGTCGAAACGGATTCGCTACTACACAACTCGATCACCGAAACCATTCTGTATCCCACCCACAAGCATCCGATGACCTTGCTGTACGGCGAAGCGTTCGGCATCTCCAGCGGCGCGTCGCGCGAGCCGTACATGACCCCGATGGTGTACGAATTCATCGGTACCCAGGTGAACCTGCGCGCCATGTTGGCGAGCTGCGGTCTGTACGAGGAGCAGAGTCCCGCCATCGACGAGCGGGTCCGGCGCTATGTGCTGCATCGGGAGCGTAATTGAGCACGCGCCAAGCGCGTAACAAGCACAAAGTCGCCTAATCGCACGAAAGGCGCCGCCGAGGGGCCAGTGCTGTAATCCCTGCGCAGTTTTCGTGCAGGACCCAGCATGCCCTCATTCGAGCACCAGGAATTTCGCGACCGTGTCGCCCGCACGCAAGCGAGGATGGCCGAGTCCAACCTCGATGCGCTGTGGGTGACCAGCCCGCCGAACATGAATTATTTGAGCGGCTATGACGGCTGGTCGTTCTATGTGCACCAGGGGCTGCTGATCGTGCCGTCGCGGCCCGAGCCGATCTGGGTGGGTCGGCGGATCGATGTGGCTTGCGTCCGGCACACCACCTATCTCACCGACGATCACATTCACGGCTATGCCGATGCCTATTTGGTGCCGCCCGCCCATGCGATGACGTTCGTCGCCGACGTGATGAAATCGCTGGGCCTGGCCAAGGGCCGGATCGGCGTGGAGATGGACACTCATTACTTCACGGCGCGGGCGTTCACCACGCTGGCAGCAGCGCTGCCGGACGCGACTATCGTCGACGCGGATCGCTTGGTGAACTGGCTGCGATTGATCAAGTCGCCTCGTGAGATCGAATACATGATCGAAGCGGGGCGGCTCACCGATGCCGCCATGACAGCGGGCATCAATGCGATTGCGCCCGGTGTTCGTCACTGCGACGTGGCGGGCGTCGTGTATCAGAAGCTGATCAGCGGTTCGCCCGACTATTACGGCGACATCCCGGACTATCAGACGATGCCCAAGGGCGCACGCACGGACGCACCGCATTTGAGTTGGACTGCCGAACCGTATCGCCTCGGTGAGGCTTGCACGCTGGAGCTGGGGGCGAACCGTTTTCGTTACAACGCACCACTGGCGCGCACTGTGTTTCTGGGCAAACCACCCGCCAAACTGATCTCACTCGCGCAAGTCGTGGGGGAGGGACTGCAGAGCGCGCTGGCTGCGGTTCGTCCTGGCACCACTTGTGAGGAAGTCGAAGCGATCTGGCGAGCCACGGTGGGGCGCTCCGGCCTGGTCAAAGAATCTCGGATTGGATACAGCGTCGGCATCGGCTATCCGCCGGATTGGGGCGAGCGCACGGTGAGTTTGATGCCGGGCGACCAGACGGTGCTGGCGCCCAACATGACCTTTCATCTGATGCTCGGCATTTGGGCCGCGGATGGCGGTTATGAGATCAGCGAGACCTTGCGAGTGACGGAGCGAGGTCACGCGTGTCTGTCGACGCTGCCGCGGGAGTTGGTGGTGCTCGATGCATAGTGATCGCGCGTCGACGCTGCCGACACGTAATGCCATCGAGCGAGTGTTGCGTGATGTGCCGGTCCCGACGCGCGATGGCATCGTATTGGCAACCGATGTGTATCTGCCTCGCACCGAGCTGGCTGCCAAGCCGGCTGCCAAGCCGGTCATCTTGATCCGCACACCCTACGGCAAGACGGATCCCACTGAGCAGGCGTTGCCGCTGGCCAAATGGCTCGCAGCCAACGGCTTCGCGGTGGCAGTCCAGGATTTGCGGGGCACGGGGAATTCGACCGGTACCTTCAAGGCCTACAGCTCGATTGAAGGCCCCGATGGCTACGACACGCTCGATTGGTTGGTGGCGCAGCCCTGGTGTAACGGCCGCATCGGCACGGTCGGTTGTTCTTATCACGGCGAAGTGCAAGACATGCTGGCGGCGCTACGCCATCCCAATCACAGCGCGGCTTTCATCGAGGGGGCTTACACCTTCAATGATGGAACGATGCGAGCCTTCAGCTTTGTTCGCAATGGCGCCGTTGAACTCGCCTATGCCGTGGGCGGCGATGGAGCGTTGCTTGGCACGCTGCCGTTGGGAGGCATTCGCGCCAAGCTACCTTGTGAGCGAGCAAGTTATTACGCGAAGCGCTGGCCGGACATGGTGCATGCGTGGCTCACGCGTGACAGCATGGACGATTACTGGTCCGATGACGGCGGCCTGGGTGAGGACGAGCGTTTCGATGTGCCGGCCATTCATATGAATGAGTGGTACTCCGTGCCGTTCTCCTCGATTCGGATGTTTGAGCTGTACCGGACGCGGGGTGTCAGTGAGCGAGCCCGCGCTCATCAATATCTGATCATGTCCCCCGTGACTCACTGTCGCACCAGTGTCGCGACCGAACAGACGCGCGTCGGTGAGCGCGATCTCGGTGATGCACGCTTCGATTACTTCGGCACGATGTTGCGATGGTTCGACTATTGGCTCGCTGACATCGATACTGGAATTGCGAGCCTGCCCAAGGTGCAGGCCTATTTGATGGGTCGGAACACTTGGCAATCCTTCGACAGCTGGCCACCGCCGGGCACGCAATATCGTGACTACTTTCTCGGCGCGGGGGGAATGCTTGGCGAGCAGCGAGCGGCGACGGCCAGCGTTGACTCGTTCATCTATGATCCCGCCAACCCGGCGCCTTCGTGCGGCGGTCCGGTGAACGGTGGATTAGTGTTTCAGCCCGGCGCCTTCGATCAGAGATCTGTGGAGCAGCGCGACGATGTGCTCGTCTATTCGACGCCGGTGCTGGAGCACGCAGTGCAAGTGAGTGGTCGGGTGGAGGCGGTGCTGTATGTTTCCTCGTCCGCTTGCGATACGGATTTCACGGCGAAGTTAGTCGACGTGTATCCGGATGGACGCGCCTTCAATGTGCTCGAAGGCATCTTACGCATGCGTTACCGTCGCTCGTTGTCTCAGCCCTCGACGATGCATCCCGGCGAAGTTTACGAAATCAAACTGGATCTGGATTCCACCAGCAACTGGTTCGCGCCGGGCCACCGGATTCGGTTGGAAGTATCGAGCAGCAACTTTCCTCGCTTCGATCGCAATCTGAATACCGGCGTCAGTGGTGCCTGGAGCGCTGAGTCCGTGACCGCGCACAACCAGGTGCATGTAGGTGGCGCTTGTCCGTCGCGACTGATCTTGCCCGTCGTGCCCGACGCGGGAGCGAGCTCGTGACCCGTCCGCTGACTGCCTGGTACCAGCGACATCCGCCCGGCGTATTCTTAGTTGCGTTCACTGAGATGTGGGAACGCTTCAGCTACTGGGGATTCGCCGGCATCTTCGTGTTGTTTCTGACGGCGGATGCGCAATCCGGCGGTTGGGGCTGGCAGCCGCAGGACGCGTTACGTCTGTATGGGTGGTACGGCGGCTTGGCCTTCATCGTTCCGGTGCTCGGCGCCTGGCTCGCCAACAATCATCTGGGTGAGCGGCGTTGCGTTCTCTGGGGTGGCATCGCGATCACTGCGGGCCATTTGTGTCTGGCGGGCATTGGTTTGGTGCCGGCATTCAAGTTGTGGTTCTTCGCCGGTGGTCTGGTGTTGATCGTCGCGGGCACGGGCCTGTTGAAGCCGGCCATTTCCTCCATCGTTGCCCGACTGTATCCAGAGAGTGGCGCGCGACGTGATGAAGGCTTCGCTTACTTTTTTGTCGGCATCTACGTGGGCGCGCTGGCGGGCGCGTTGGTGACGGGCTTCGTGGGTGAGCGATTTGGCTGGACCTATGGACTGACGGTTGCAGGTGGCGGCATGGCCATTGGGCTGGTTTGCTATGTGTGGCTCCAGCAGCGTTGGCTCGGAGATTTGGGTCGCGTGCCGGTGCGCGCCAGTGTGACGAGCGCCGCGCCGTTGTCGAGCCACGAACGTCAACGGCTTGTGGTGATCGTAGGGCAGGGCGTGTTCACGGTGCTGTATGCCGCGGCCTTCTACCAGATGTTTGGCTTGTTGAATTTGTACGCACACGAGCAGATCGAGCGTCGCATCGGTTCGTTCGAAGTGCCGACGACGTGGCTACAGACCATCAATCTGTGGAGCTTCTTTATCTTCGTGCCTTGTCTGGCCGCGCTGTGGCGGCGGCTGGCGCTACGGAATCGAAATCCAAGCGCCTCGTACAAGTTGGTGCTCGGGCTGAGCGCGCTGGCGATTGGTTATGTATTCATCGCCTTCGGTGAAGGCGCACGAGGCGATGCAAAGGCGCCCCTAGTGTGGATCGTCATCACGTACGCGTTGTTCGGGTTGGGAGATGCGCTGGTATGGGCCAGCCAGATCTCTCTGACCAGCAAGCTGGCACCGCCACGCTACAGTGCGTTGCTGGTCGGCAGCTGGTACGTGTGCATCGGGCTTGGCACTTGGCTCACTGGCTACATCGGCTCGTATGCGCAGAGCTATCCCTACCAAGATGTGTTCTATGGTCTTGCGGGCGGCTGCGCAGTCGCCGCCGCAATCCTGTGCCTACTGACTCCAGCGATGATTCGCTGGATGCACGGCGGGGAAGATTTGCAACCGGCTAGCGCTTACGCTTCGTGACGACCTGCAGCGCTGCGTAAGCCGCTGCGATATCTTGAATCGCGATTCCCGAGGAATCGAACACGGTGATCGCGTCGGGATGGTGGCCTTGCAACTCGGGTCGGCTCAACAGCCGGCCCAGCGTTTGCTGTTCGAGCTGAGCGAGCGTGATGCGTCCCGCGCGGAAGGCATGCTGAGTTTCGCCAATGGCGACGGCTTGGCTCGGCAGGTCGACCCACAGTTTGGACTGCGCCACCAGCTCCACCTCGAGCTCTTGCTTGCCCACATTGTCTGCGCCCATCGCAGAGATATGCGTCCCCGGGCGAACCCATTCGCGACTGAAGAGTGGGGCACGCGACGGTGTGACGGTAACCAGAACGTCTGCGTTCTCACAGGTGGTGCGGGCGTCGGCGAATTCGACGTCCAGATTCAGCTGCTTGCGAATCGCATCGGCAAATGCGCCTTGCTGTGCGGTGGAGCGGGCACAAGCAATGACCCGTTGGATCGGACGCACGCTGGCAACGGCGCAGGTCTCGAAGATTGCCTGCGCACCGATGCCGAACACGCCCAGCGTTTTGGCGTCTGCCTTGGCCAGACAGCGCGTCGCAAGCGCGTTGGTCGCGGCGGTTCGTATGCCGTTGAGGTAGTTCGCCTCGACCACCGCGAAAGGGCGGCCGGTGATGTCGTCGATCAACATCGTCGTCGAAGTGTGGGCCTGCAAGCCGAGCTTGTGGTTGCCCGGGGCGTACGAGCCCGCTTTGAGTCCGATCGCCGGGATAGAACCGGCTCGGCCGGACTTGATGGCGAAGAAATGATCGTCGCCGCCGCCGCGTCCCCGTACCACATCGAACACTTCGCTGTTGCCAGCGTCCAGGTCGATGAAGGCCTGCTCGATGGCAGGCACGATGTCATTCAAAGTGACATGCGCTTCGATGTCCGCATCGCTGACAAACGTCACAACAGTATCGCGTTGGCTCATGGGGGCAGTTGAGTTGAGGGTGACTCGGTAGCGTAGCGGTTGAGCTGCTAGGCAACAAGCTGCCTGGCATCTCGTGAACTCGTCCTAGCCCGTTTGCTCAATGTTAAATGCTCATGAGTTGGACTAGCGTCTGGCGGCCTGATGCGTCGAGGTCCTGTCCTTCGGAAGGAGTCAGTCATGACCAACGAGACGAAGATTGCAACGCCTGTGTCACAGCGTGCGCTCGCCAGGCGCGCGGCGATTCGAGCTAGTGGTAAACCGAAGCGTATCGAAGTGCCGTTGTTGGATATTGCGGCCAAAGGTCTCGGTGCGCCGAAGATCGTCAAGAAAGACGGGCGACTGCGAGTGGTCGCAAGGCTGGGCTCTGAAGGCATGAAGTCGGAGCGCAAGTTCGAGAAGATTCCAGCCACGGCGTTGAATCCGCGCACACTGAAGCGGGAGATGTTTCAGCGGGAGATTCCAGGCTTTCGGCCGGGTGGCATTCGCACGACATTCCAGCCTGTGCTCGCCAAGCCGACCCATCAACTGCGTCCGTCACGGGGCAAAGGCTTGGATGTCGGCGGCTCGATCTTCGGCAACGATGATCGTTATCTATTCCAGGATCGCAGTTTCCCGTGGTGTACCACCGGGAAGATCAATACCGAAGGCAAGTGGGGCTCGGGCACCACCATCGGTCCGCGTCATGTGCTCACCGCGAGCCATGTCGTGAATTGGACGGGCGGCAGTCGCGGCGGCGTGGCCTGGCTCAATTTCACACCAGGCTATTTCGACGGCCGTGGTCCCTGGGGCACGTTCGCCGCGACCCGAGTGCTCTATTGGTTACAAGCGCCCGGAACACTCACCGATCAGCAAACTGCCTTCGACTATGTCGTGCTCATCATGGAGCAGCGTGTCGGCGACATCGTCGGCTACCCCGGCTATCGCACCTACGATGACGATTGGAATGGCGGCAGCTACTGGCAATACACGGGCTATCCCGGCGAACTCTCCAGCGGCGAACGCCCAGCCTTCCAAGGCGGCTGCACCATCTCATCCGCACAGGGTGAGAGCTTGAATGGTCAAAGCGGCAATGTGCTTGGCCACTTCAACGAGTTCACACCCGGGCAGTCAGGCGGCTGCGCGTGGGGTTGGTGGGGCGATGAGCCCTGGCCGCGCGTGGTCGGCGTCGGTAGCACCATCGGTGACACCACCGTGAAGTCCACCAACGTCGGCACCAATGGCGACAACGAGTACGGCGGCGGTCCTGCGTTGAGTGCGTTGATCAACTACGCAAGGACTACCTATCCCTGACGGGCGGCCTTCAAGGATTCATCCAGAATCTCTAATCCTTGATCCAGCTCTTGCTCTGTCGCGGTCAACGGAGGCGCGATTCGGAAGATGCTGCCGAGCGAGGGCATCTTTACGATGTTCATGCTCAACCCTCGCTTCATGCATTCTTCGGTGATGCGCGCACCGAGCGTGAAGCCAGGGGTTTTGAGTTCGCGATCAGTGACGATCTCGAGGCCCAGCAGCAAGCCGCGGCCGCGTACATCGCCGATGCACTCGTGACGTTTTTGCAGATCGAGCATGCCTTGGCGTAAGCGAGCGCCGCGCTGTTGGGCTTTCAGCACGAGCTGTTCACGCTCGACGGCAGTGAGTACGGCCAACCCGATTGCCGCGGGCAAAGGGTCAGACACGTGCGTGGTGTAGAACAGGAAGTTGCGCTTGTGTGCTTCTTCTTCGATGGCCGCCGTGGTCATCACCGCTGCGAGCGGCAATCCGGCGCCGAGCGTTTTGGATAACGTGAGAAAGTCCGGCGTGATGCCATCGCGTTGGAACGCGAACATCAATCCGGTGCGACCCAAGCCCGTCTGAGCCTCGTCCACGATGAGCAACATGCCGCGCTCCTCGCATTTCTTTTTGAGTGCGGCCAAGTAGCCTTGCGGCAAGTCGATGATGCCGCCGCTCGACAGAATGGGTTCGGCGATGAAGGCAGCGAGGTTGCCGGTCGACTGACTGTCGATCAGGGCGAACTCGTCATCGAGTTCGGAGCGCCAGTCGAGTGTGCCGTCCGGATGCTTAAACCGAGGGCGATACGCGTTCGGTGCGCGAATGGCGAACGATCCAACAGGAGCGGGGCCGTAGCCTTTACGGCCGGCGCTGTAGGTGGCGGCCGCGGCGGCGCCAGTCATGCCGTGCCAACTCTGTGCGAAGCCCACGATTTCATGACCGCCGGTGACCAGCTTGGCCATGCGAATCGCCGCTTCGTTGGATTCCGCGCCGGTGCTGAGCAGTTGCACGCGTTCCAAGCCGGGCGCCAAAGCCGCAAGTTGTGTACACAGCTCGACGACGGGGCGCGACAGCATGCCGCTGAACAGATGATCCAGCGTGCCGATCTGTTCGCGGACCGTAGCGACGATGTCCGGATGAGAGTGGCCTAGCAGGGCGCTCATCTGGCCGGAGGTGAAGTCCAGAATCTGGCGTCCGTCAGCGTCGTAAACATAGCTGCCGGCGGCCCGTTCGATGATGACGGGCTCGAAGCTGCCGCCATAGCGGATTAAGTGCCGGCGGGCCTGCTGCCAGAATCGGGGATCATCGTTACCGGACCTCGCGGCTCCTCGAGGAATTGGCGCAACGGTTCAATGTAAAGCGGCCGAGCGAGTGGGGCAAATGCCAAATCAATTTTAAGCTTGAAGTATTTGTCGAAAAGTACCATCCTTGAGTCCTGCCATGAGGGCAGTCCAGCTTCGGACTGCGACTAGTCGAGGGGCTCATGCGAATCGTATGTATTGGTGGCGGGCCGGCGGGGCTGTACTTCGCGCTGTTGATGAAGCGCAAGCATCCGGCGCATCACATTACAGTGGTGGAGCGGAACCGGCCGTTCGATACCTTCGGCTGGGGCGTGGTGTTTTCCGATGCCACCATGCAATCCATGCGGCAGTGGGATCCGGCCACGGCCAGCACCATCGAAGATGCGTTCAATCATTGGGACGACATCGAGTTGATCTTCAAGGGGCGCAAGTTGCGCACCACCGGCCACGGCTTCGTCGGTATCGGCCGCAAGAAGATGCTCAACATCCTGCAGAACCGCTGCATCGAACTGGGTGTGGAGTTGGTGTTCGAGCGTGAGGTCAACGCGGACACCGAGTTTCCCGACGCTGACTTGATCGTGGCCGCCGACGGCGTCAACTCGAAGATTCGTTACAAGTATCCCGAGGTCTTCAAACCCGACCTGCAGGTTCGCAAGAACCTGTTCATCTGGCTCGGCACCGACAAGGTGTTCGATGCTTTCACCTTCGATTTTCGCAAGACCGAGCACGGTTGGTTCCAGGCGCACATTTATAAATTCGATGCGACCACCTCGACGTTCATCGTCGAGACCACCGAGCAGGCGTTCAAGGCGCACGGTCTGGATCAAGCCGATCAAGACCAATCCATTGCCTTCTGCGAAAAACTGTTCGCTGATACGCTCGAAGGCCACAAGTTGATGACCAATGCGCGGCATATGCGCGGGTCGGCCTGGCTCAACTTCAATCGCCTGACCTGCGAGCGCTGGAGTCATTACAACGGTCAGAGCCATGTCGTGCTCATGGGCGACAGCGCTCATACCGCGCACTTTGCGATTGGCTCGGGCACCAAGCTGGCGATCGACGATGCCATTGAACTGACGCGCCAGTTCGAGATCGCGGGGCACGACGTTGAAAACATTCCCGCGGTGCTGGCGGCCTACGAAGACGTGCGTCGTGTCGATGTGGCTCGGATTCAGAATGCCGCGCGCAACGCCATGGAATGGTTTGAAGTCGTCGGTGAGCGTTACGCCGATCAGCTGGAGCCCGAGCAGTTCATGTATTCCATGCTGACGCGCTCCCAGCGAATCAGCCACGAGAATCTGCGCCTACGTGACAAGCAGTGGTTGGAAGGGTACGAGCAGTGGCTCGCTGCCCGCGCGGGCGTCGATTCCGCGACGTCTGGTGTCGTGCCACCGATGTTCACGCCGTTCAAGCTGCGCAGCTTGACGCTTCACAACCGCATCGTGGTGTCGCCGATGGCCATGTACTCCGCCAAGGAGGGCGTGCCCGACGATTTTCATCTGGTCCACTTGGGTGCTCGGGCCATGGGCGGCGCGGCGCTGGTGTTTCCGGAGATGACCTGTATTTCGCCCGACGCGCGCATCACGCCGGGTTGTCTTGGGCTCTGGAATGACGGGCAGGCCGATGCGTTCCGTCGCATCGTCGACTTCGTCCATCATGAGACGGCCGCGAAGATTGGTATTCAGCTCGGCCATGCGGGACGCAAAGGCGCCACGAAGTTAGCCTGGGAGGGCATCGATCAGCCGTTGGAGCAAGGCGCGTGGCCGTTGATCTCAGCGTCTGCGTTGCCGTACCTGAAGCATTCGGTGGTCCCGCGAGCGATGACGCGGGCCGACATGGACCGCGTCGTTGCGGACTTTGTCGCGGCCACCAAGCGAGCGGTCCAGGTGGGTTTTGACATCATCGAGCTGCATGCCGCTCACGGGTACTTGCTCTCGAGCTTCCTGTCACCGCTGACGAATTTACGCACCGACGAGTATGGCGGGTCACACGAGAATCGAGCACGGTTCCCGCTGGAAGTGTTCCGCGCCATTCGTGCCGTGTGGCCCGAGGATTTACCGATCTCAGTGAGGCTGTCCACGCACGATTGGTATGAGGGCGGCAATACGCCGGACGATGGCGCGATCTTCGCCAAGCTGTTCAAGGACG
>NZ_JAEUPY010000747.1 GCF_016790065.1 Steroidobacter sp. | reverse complement strand
GTCAACGAAGGACGCGCTGAGGTTGGGTGAGGCCTTCGAGCGACCTCCACCTGCAGCGCGGCCGTTCGGTGAGCAAGCAAGTTTGCCGTGAGCGCTGCAGGAATACCGGTCTTCGCCTCCCTGTTCCCATCATTCGCTCTTGCCCGCTTCGCCGCCAAAGCAGACCGCTTCGCATCCTCCGCGCGCAGGTAGCCGCTCTCTTTTAACAGCGAGCCCGAAGAATAGTTCCGATTGGCTCCAATGCTAGCTAACACATGAGGCACTTCCGCGGGCGGGAGCCGTTTGACCAGTTCGACAGGAAGCAACTTCACGAACCCGCCGTTGTCCTGATACCCAAGAGTCGTGAGAATGCAAAAACAAAAAGACAAAACCCCGTTAAACCAAAAATCGAAACCCAAATTGGCCAATCCGTCGCTTTAAGAAAGTCCGGCGAATTTCCGGTAGCGCCGGCAATCGACAAAATGAGACCGAACAAACAATAGCCTGCACCCATGAGGCAGGCCGCCAAAAACACTTCAACTACGCGCATTTCTCGCCGATACCCGCTTAAATGCAAACGTATCAGCTTGGTTACTATCTGGGCCCTATTCGAATCCATGAATTCAGCGTCCTGCATGTTCACACTCCTTGGCGTTCAGACGTCGATAGTATCTCCACTTACGGCAGCCCAGCCAAGTTCCGGACCAGGGCCTACCCAGTAGTATGTGAAGACGGGTGCCAGGCACCCGCCTTCGCCCGTCAAATGACGCTAGCCAACTCTGAGCGGCAACGGCAACCAACCGCTCCCATCCAGCTGGCGCTGCGCCGCTTCAACCAGTGCTTCCTTCTTCAGCGGCTCAAGTGGCACCGCCGCTGCCGCAGATACTCCCTCGCGAACGGCGTCTAAGATCTGGCGCTTTTGGACTCGGCTCAGAAATCCGGGCGTAACTGACCACCAGCGACGCATATCGAGTTCTGCAGCTCTCGCCAAGTCATCGAAGTCGCTGTTTTGCCTAGATCCATGGATTGTTCCGTCAATAGTAGGAGCGACGCAGATCGCCAACGTCGTCAGTAGCTCATCCACGGATCGCGCACGCAACCAATCCCACAGCAGGTCAGGACTCTCCGGCAACTGCGCGCGCAGCGCTTCGAGCGACTTGTCTTGCGCCGAGAATGCGGGGCTTGCCTCAATGTCTTCGGCAAACCGGCGTAGAGAGAGTTCCTCACACGTGATGCGCACCGCGCTACCGAAAGACGCGCATCTGAAGAAGCGCTCTCGAATCAGGCAATGCAGAAGCGCCGTCAGTGCTAGCTGAGCTAGAGCTCGTGTGATAGGAAAGCTGAACGCCCACATACCGATTGATACAGCCCACGCTGCGCGATGCGTCGCCTTTGTTGTAGCCATTGAAGTGACACTCCGTTCACTGTTGCCAGCTGTCGCGCCCTGTTGCAAAGTGGCTTCAGGTCGCGTGAGCTATGTCATCAGTCAGCAGCGTTACTTCCGAGCGAGAATGGCGACGAGTTAGCGCGGAATAGTTGATTCGTTCGTTGAAATCCATCGCGTGCGACAGGGCGCGACGGGATGCGACAATTGCAGGCATCATCGGGCCGCCGTTGAGAGGGCAGGCAAAGCAGGCTGCGAAAGCACTTCGCTAGCAACCGCTGCCGATACATCTCATCTGACACAAGGACACTCAAACCATGATGCAAAATTTCACAAGAGCCCTGCTGATAGCGGCCGTTCTGGGCTCCACGGCGCTGGCCGGCTGTACGTCCACTACTACTAAGCAATCGGCCGGAGAAGTCGTCGACGACGGCGTGGTGACGGCGAAGATCAAGGCAAAACTGATCGATGATCCCGTCACCAAGGCTCACCAGATTAACGTCGACACGTTCAAAGGTACCGTGCAGCTGAGCGGCTTTGTCGATTCCGCGGAAGCACGCGCCCGTGCGGCGCAGCTCGCCCGGGATACAGATGGTGTGAAGGACGTGAAGAACTCTTTGCAGGTTCGTAAGTCCGGCGGCTGATGCCCAACGACGCTCGTCGCAGCGAGCGTCTTTCGCCACGTCGCGTAGAGTGGAGATTCCGCTTCGACTGCGACCCTTGTATCCGCCTCTGCCAAAAATCCGCACCGTCCTGCGGGATGCCTGTGATGAGATCACCGAGCCTGATCGGATGAAATGTCCATCGCAAGCAATACGCTCAGCTCGATCGTGGAAGAGTGGCACACACGATGCGTGGCTCTACGAAAGTCCCCCGCCGTCGCCTGATAGATATCCACGAAAGTTTGCGGGTTGCGATCGAACAGCGGAAACCACGAACTCTGTACCTGCACCATGATCCGGTGGCCACGACGGAACGTGTGGTACGCATCCGGCAACGAAACATCGACGCGCGTTACCTGCCCAGACGACATCGCCTTTGGATGTTCCAGGCTATCTCGGAATTTTCCGCGAGTGATCGCGCCACGGACTAACTGTTGATAGCCGAGCATGACGTCTTCTGTCGACTTGCCCGCGACGCCGTCAGCTGGATGAACATCGATTAGCTTCACGACCCAGTCGGCGTCGGTGCCCGTCGTCGCTACGTCCAGGCGCCAAGGCCGGACCCGCAATGGTGAGATCTGCCTCGAGACGTTGCACCTGGCGCTTTGTTGGCTGCGCGCGTTCCTTCTTTAAGGCCGCAGTTGCGGACCGAGCCGGCAAATGCCGAACGGCGCGAGCGTTGGCTGGCACTGTCACCTTGCATATGAGCTAACTGCCCGATGAGAATTGACTCGCGCACAATTCATCATCGGTAGAAAGCGGCGCCGCTGCCCGGTCATGCGTGGCGATCATGGCCGCAAGCGTGACGGCAGTGTGAAGCAAATCTGTTTACAACTCCGATTTGCTCGGCATGATTGAGCGCCCGCACTACATACAAGTCGGTTGCGGCGAAGTTCTCGCAAGTAAGCATCGTCTATGTGTACGCACGACGACGAGGTGCTTGCCGGCGCGGATATGAAGGGAAAACGATTTCTTATCACAAGGCATCGTCGCGCATCGGACTCGAAACCGCCCGCTCGCGGGTCGCTCATGGCGCGAGTGTCGTTGGCCCAGTGAAAAGCCTCGCTAAACTTGAGGGGGTGACCTCACTAAGGCGCAGACGAGGTTTCGGAGTTTGCATCGTTGTATAGGAGAACTTTCTTTGTGATAGATCAAACCGTGGGGACCGACCTATCTGTTGAACGCCGGTGCGATGCTGTCCTGCTGGCGACCGTCGATCCAGCCACCAATGAGGTTACGACGGCATGCTGAATGCCGTCGCCTTGAAGCGGGTGCCCTGAAACCTGATCAGGGCTGGAACAACGAGAAGTTGTCGACCTCTGCCGCTGTCTTGTACATCACCAGGCCGGCACGTTTCGGCCCGGCGGTAGTCGGCGTGTCGGACGCTTCGAGCCTCTGCTCGCCATTCACGTAGACACGAATCCTGGAGCCGACCGCTTCCAGCCGCACTCGATACGTCGTGTTCGTGGTGACCGTGAAGGGGACGGACGCGAGTGTCTGAATCGCGCCATTGACCAGCTTCTTGATCTGCAGCGAGTTGGAACTGCGCAGCGTCGAATAAACATAGTTATTCTGATCCACGTAGCGCGCGGCCACTCCGATCCA
>NZ_JAEUPY010000742.1 GCF_016790065.1 Steroidobacter sp. | reverse complement strand
TCCGGCACTGCGCAGCTTGAGCCCTAGCCAGAACGTGCTGCTGTCAGATCTCTGCCGTTTGTAGCCAGTCGCCTCCAGAGAGCGGTTGAATTCTCTCTGTGATACTGGATTGATCAGCACCTTGCCTGCGCTTCTGAGGTCGCACCAATTCTGATAATCGCTGTAGAGTTTGTTAGATAGCTCTTTAGCCTGAGCCTTCGTTCGGACTCGCTCGCGCATCCAGTGGGCAACGCTGTCCATTTCTTCGCGGTAGTTCGCAATCTGACTCCTGACTTTGTCCGGAATCCCGAGTCCTTCAAACTGGTACTCAAGCGCGCCCTCGACAGCCCAAGTCAGAATTCCGGGCAGCTCTGCCTCTAGTTTCCTGGGCAACTCAGCGTCTACGTCTTCTGGAGCCAAGCGAAGCTCGAAGGGAATTTCGACGATGCGATCCCAGATGGCGGTGTCCCCTCCATCGATGCGCGGCCGGTGATTGCATCGGACAACGAATTTCGCATCGACGACGAACTGAACGGGAGGAGAATTGAGGCCGCGCACTGTAATCGTGTCTCGGCCGGTGAGTTCCTTTACGACAGCAGGGTCCAGCTGCTTTCCCTCTTGTACTTCGGATGCGGTCGCGAGCCTCTTACCGCGAAGTTGACGCAAGAAGGGCTGCGCACCCTCGGCATCGCGGTCCATCCGCTGCCGCATGATTAACTCGCTTTTCGCAGCCAGGCCGTAGTCGCCGAAGAGCTTCAGCAGCGTTTCGATGAAGACGGACTTGCCGTTACGGCCGACGCCGTATAGAAAGAAGATCAACCGTTCATGGTTGCCGCCGATCAGAAAGTACCCCGCAAGCCGCTGCAGGAATTCAACCAGATCATCATCATCGCTCATGATTTCATTGATGAACTGCAGCCATCGCTCGCAGACTGCTTCGGGGTCGTACGGCGCATTCATGCAGTGCGTGACGTGGGCATTGTATGAGTCGCGCACAAGCTCACCGCGACACAGATCAAGCACGCCGTTCTCCACGCCGAGCAGGTATGGATCACTGTCGAGATCGCGAGCGGCGATACGGATGCGTGGATCGCTCGCGGCCATTGCGACGGCCCCCGTTGTAACTTTCCGGTTGTCACTTTTCGCGGACCAGAGCAGCATGCGCTTGCGCAGCTCCTTATCAGCGACTCGATTGCCGTACTCGGCAATAGAGACAAGGGTCTCCTTCATTCTTTCGTGTATATCTAGCGCGCGGGACGATTGCGGGAGCCACAGCGTGCCATTCCAGGCGAGCCATAGGTTCTCGTCATCGCAGTAGCGGACTTCATCGCCGTATCGGTGAGCGAACATCCTAGCTAGACCGCCCTCCGTGTTACTCATCATAATGGTCCGAAGCTGCTCAACAGCGCCGCTGTCCCACTTCTCGCTCGGCAACTGTTTGAATGCCCTTATTCCCTTCGCCGCTATGAAGTCATCGAGCCCCATCGGCTTGCCACGAACCATCGGCAAACTGACGTACATCACTCGCGCCCCCTGGGAAGTGAGCCAGTCGCCGATCAGAAGGTATGGAAGCCCAACGCCACGCTTCGCGTCACGATCGCCATCGAATACCGGAATCACCGTCCGATCCTTCCAGCCGTATCGACTTAAACCGGGGATGGGCTGCCGATCTTTCTGCCAGTTCCAGGCTCCCGCCACGGCTATCGCAGGCAGGCCGTGATCAATAGCGCACAACGCCTTAAGCGGCCCTTCAGCGATTAGGATCTCTTGATCTGTGTCGTCACGAATTTCTTGCCAATCGATATCATCTAGCGGCGCCTCGTAGATGCGGCTACCCATACCGCCAGGAGAAAGCCACTTCGGTTTCCTGTCGTCGAAGATGCGAACCACACCGTAGCTCTTTGAGAACGGCACCAGCAGTCCTTCGCCCTTTCGGCGAAAGATCGCTGCCGTTTCCTCCGGCGTTAGAAATCGTAGATTTGCTTCTCCGCGAATTTTCTTTCCGATGCCGCGCTCGTCCAGATACCTAACCTGTTCCTGCGGCAGCATTGGTGATCCAAGCTCGCGCCAGTCTGTTCGTTTCGTCATGCTGATCTATGCCTTATGTTTGTTCACACACGCGCAAACCGCCCTCAAAGCCGAGGGGCGGAAAGCGACGTACTTTGTGTTGTTGAGCTAGGCCCGCGTCCGGCGCGGAGTGCTTCGGTGTTCGAGCATCGACCACCACGCATCGTTGCCACGTATTCCGCGTGCTTCGAGCTTCGCTCGAAACTCACTGACCGAATCTCGGACAGGTGATCGACGCCGAGCGCTGAGGTCGGAGCGATCTGGTTTTGTTTGGTCGGCTTCGAGTTCACGCTCATGCTGCTTGATCAGATCGTCGACAACGGCGTCTGCGAAGCAGTTGGCGAGGCGCATTACTGGAGAGAGCGGGATTTGGTTATTCGCGATGGCAGTTTTCATGCGCTCTGCTCCCTGCGCGCACGTTTGTATGCCAGCACGTCGGATTCATTTACTAGGCGGCGGCCAGTTGAATCTCGAGTAGAAGGAATGGCACCGCGATCAAGCAGTCTTCGAGCAGTGCACTCGGCGCAATCTAGGCTTCGCGCTACTGCGGTCATAGACAATAGGCGCTGAGACGTTTTCTTGGACATTGGCAACGGACCTCTCCGTGAAGCCGCCGGTCTGTGCTTTTCAAAAGCAATAGAACGCGGCGCTCCACTTGGCATGGAACGTCAGCGCTCTTTCACAGTCCGTACAGGGAGTGCCGTTCTCGCTCTAACCGGGCGACGGTCCCATCTCATGATGGCGACCTCGACTCGCACTACTATATTCTTGGCCATGCGAGTGGCTGCCTTACATCGGCGCTCTTTGCTCTCCGATGCTGGGATGCACTTTTGTTATTGCGCGTGCAGTTCCGCGCGAGGGCGTTTACGCCCATTACCCCAGTTGCAGGGCACCGCTGCCGTGCGGCGCGGCCAGCGGCACCAAGCCTCAAGCCAATGCGTAGTTTACTCCCCCAGCGCCTTAGCGCCTAGGGGCAATATCGCCTTACAAACCAACAAGTTACAGTTACTAGCAGGGCATGCTACAATTCACCCGCTATTTGCCAGCTAACGGGGTACGCAACGACAATGGCCACCAAACCCGCCGCCGCTGCTGTTTACAGCCGCTTCAGCACAGATCGCCAGACCGACTCCTCCATCGCGGATCAAGTTCGGATCTGTTCTGAGTGCGCGATCAAGAATGGAATGAAGATAAGGCACAAGTTCGAGGACCAAGGCATCAGCGGCGCGGCGCTCGGTAACCGCCCCGGCGCATTGAAAATGATGGAGGCTGCGCTGGCTCGCCGCTTCGATGTTTTGTTAGTAACCGACCTGTCGCGACTGTCACGTTCCAATGGTGACTTATCGAAGATGCTCGACCGCATGACCGCGAAGGGTATCCGCATCATCGGCGTGCAGGATGGTTACGATTCGGAGCGCAAAGGTCACAAGCTGCAAGCCGGCCTGTCGGGCATCATCGGCGAGTCGTTCCGTGAGATGGTGAAGGAACGAACATATAGCGCCCTCGAATCACGTGCCAAGGCAGGCCGTGCGACCGGAGGCCGCGCATACGGTTACGTGCCCGCAAGCAAATCGAACAGCGGCAGCATGGAGATCGACACCACCGAGGCGCGCGCCGTGCGCGATATCTTCCGGCTCTACGCAGAAGGCAAAAGCGAACGTGACATTGCCAGCCGATTGAATGCGCGTGCGGTCCCCTCCCCCGGCTCATCGTGGAAGCGGACAACTCGCCGTGCCAATGGATGGATGGGTTCGGCTATTCGAGCGATGCTGCGCAACCCTGTCTATGTCGGCGAGCTGATCTGGAATCAGTCGCAGTGGGTCAAAGATCCAGACAGTGGCGTGAGGAAGCGCATCGAGCGCCCGGAGAAAGAATGGATTCGACACACCGACGACTCGCTCCGAATCGTCGATCAGAAAACCTGGGGTGCTGTACAGAGCCGGATCGATAGCCTGAAGGCCGTTGGTGCCGTGTCGAGCCACACGGGCGGACAGCGCAAGTATCTGTTGAGCGGCCTACTCCGCTGCGCCAAATGCGAAGGGCACTACGTTCTCTCGAATGCGAGAGCCTACACATGCTCGACGTACATCGGCGGCAATGCATGCGACAACAGCATCAGCATTCGGCGCGACGTGATCGAGGGGCACATCATCGGCCGTATTAAGAGTTCACTGCGCGATCCGAAGCTAGTGCAAGCGATGGCGACGGAGATTCAGCGCCGCTTTAACGCGCAGCTGAAGGCCGCAGGCCAGCAGCCAGCGAAGGTCGCTCGCGAGATGCAGGATTGCGAGGACCGCATCGCTCGCTACGACTCATGGCTGAAGAAGGGTCACCCGGACCTGACGCGTGACGAGATCGCCACGATGCGCCAGCGGGCCGACGAGCAGCGCAAAGGGCTCCTCGCCCTACAACCCGCCGGCAAAGCCGGGGCGCTGAAGAACCTAGCGCGGCTGGTACCGGATGCGGCCAAGCTGTACCTGGAGAAGATCGACGCGGGATTAGAAGGCAATGCCAAGCAAGCAGCCGAGGCGCGGCAAATACTGCTGGAATGCTTGGGAGGCGAGCCAGTGCGGCTGGAGCCTCGAAAAGACGGTGCACTCATCGCACGCTTCGCCTTACAACCCGAAGTCGTCGTTCGGGCTGCAGGCGAGCGTAGGCTGAGTGGTAGCGGGGGTAGGATTTGAACCTACGACCTTCGGGTTATGAGCCCGACGAGCTGCCAGACTGCTCCACCCCGCAACAGGAGGGCGCGCATTGTAAGCGCCCTCGAATGAACATTACAAGCTAAATCGTCGGTCGAGAAACTACAGAGAAATCAGCAAGAACATGCGCCGTCAGACCTGTAAATGAAGTCGACGGCGGCGTTTTCAAGTGCGAACGCGCGTTATGGCAGCACGCGAGCGCAGATATCTAACAACACCGACGGGAAAATTCCGAGAGCCAGCACGGCGACGCCGTTGACGCTCAGTACGGTGCGAATGGTGCCACCTGCTTCGATGCTGTAGCTGTCGGTCGGTTCATCGAAGTACATCAGCTTGATGATGCGCAGGTAGTAGAACGCAGCGACCACTGACAGCAGCACGGACACTGCAGCCAGCCATGTGAGGCCGACGTTGACCACTGCACCCAGCACCGCGATCTTGGCCCAGAAGCCGACGAACGGCGGCACACCGGCAGTGCTGAACATCAGCATCATCATCACGGCAGCGAACCAAGGGCTCTTGCGATGCAGGCCTTTGAAGTCCTCGAGCTGGTCGCTTTCGAAGCCTTTGCGCGCCAACAGCAGGATCATGCCGAACGAGCCGACGGTCGTGATGACGTACGTCAATGTGTAGAACATCGACGCGCGATAGCCATCGTTAGTGCCGGCGAGGATGCCGAGCAGAATGAAGCCGACGTGCGAGATGGTCGAATACGCCAGCATGCGCTTGAGATTGGTCTGCGCGATGGCGACTACGTTGCCGATGATCATCGACGCCACGGCCAGCGCGATCAGCATGTTCTGCCAGCTGCCGACCATCACATCGAGGCCTTCGGCGAGCACGCGGATCGCGAGCACGAACGAGGCGATCTTCGGAGCGGAGCCGATGAACAAAGTCACCGGCGTCGGTGCGCCGTGATAAACGTCGGGCACCCACATGTGGAACGGTACCGCGCCGAATTTGAAGGCGATGCCGACGATCACGAACGCCAGACCGAAGATCAGT